>JAGVUA010000060.1 GCA_019136545.1 Betaproteobacteria bacterium | reverse complement strand
CGGGACATATACGGACACATCAACTGTTTGATATATCTTCCTGATGGCATCCCACTTGCGATGGTCGTTCTGCTTCACTATTTCGAATAACGACTCTCGCTCAGAAATTCTCCTGAGCATTGAAGAGACATGATCAGCGTTACAAGACACCATTACCGTGCCGCCCTTATCACTGGAATTGCCACTTTCAGCATTTGCTGAACACGCTGCCTGGATACGTTGTAAAGCTCTCCCACGCTTTCCCTTGAGTGACCAGATAGAACGAGAACGGCCATCTCGATAGCGCGCTCTCTACGGGCTTTTGTGGCTTCTTTGTGGGTCATAGGCCACCCATTTGATAGACGCCATGCACGCCACGGCGCTGATTTGGTTCAGTTATGGTCTCAATGTCGTAGCCTTCGTCTCGCAACTCTTTGATGCGTGCTGCAAGTCGATAGCAACCAAAAATCGCGATTGCTTGAGCTTGTGACAGCGGACGACGTTTCAACCAAGCAAGGATTTTCTGTTTCTGGCTCATCGTTGGACCTCCGCAGTCATAATCACAACTGAAACACTGGTGCCAGCGAATTCATTGGCGTATTCGCGGGACCACGTAATATTGAATCCGGGGAGAACGTCTTTACCTTGCGCACTAGCGGGAAGCACGGCGACCAGACGACCACCTTTGTTCAGTAGCGTGGCAGCGTGCGAAAGGTGAGCCTGCCAACGGCCCTCGCTGAAAGGTGGATTCATGACGATCCGGTCAAACAACTGCCCGTTGTATTGAAGGAAGTCGGCGCAGGTCACGTTGAATCCCTTTAGTTCGAGTACCTTTGCGTTTAGCGCGCTGATCTCAACGCAGGTAGTACGATCCTTCGGCATATGGTCAGCAAGGCCACCTTGGCCCGCGCTAGGCTCAAGCCAGAGCATGTCTTGCGTAGCACCTTCGGAAGCCAGTTCAACCGCAGCGATGGCGATGCTATCCGGTGTAGGGTAGAACTGGTGTGCCTTCTGGTCAGGGATGCAACCCGACGCGACAATCTCTTCGATCACGTCATTTGGCGAGTAATCGAACTGATACCAACCTTCCTCGCAGTGCGCGCCACCAATGGACTCAAGAACTGATTTGGCCTCTGCGATGACGTGCTTGCTGACCTCGCCGTAGTGGTCGAATTTCAGTGCGTTTGTGACGTTCTCGAATCGATATTGATTGCGCCAATCTCCCTCTTGCTTGATAGCGCGCTGCGCCTGTTTCATTGACGCCAGAACATTAATCACAGCGAATGGAAGCGGACGCTGAATCATCTCGAATTGCTTGAGAGTGCGTTTCGGCTTCTGGCGGAACTCAGGCGGTATCGCCATCGGGTACAGGTTTGCCAAAGTGGCATTGAGACGCCAAGCCATATCGGGATGCACTTCGATATGTGCCGTTCCCTTCATGTACAACCGGATTTTCAGCGCACCGCCGTCAATAGACACCCATTGACCATAGTTGTGCTTGAGCGACCGAATCAGCCCTTCAGAAGCGCTGTAACCCGGCTCGTCGCGCCCCATGAACTTCGCGATCACACATCGCAGATCGTTGATCAAACCGCACTTGCTTGAGCTGTAATAACCGCAGTAGTCGTTCAGGACATAAGCGACGATCATCCGCTTACCGAAACCAGACGGGCTATTTGTCACATGCTCGCCAGAAAGGCCACGGAAGATCCCATCGACGCGCTCAGCGAGGAACTTGCTGCGCATGTTCAGCAAGTTCATCAGCGTGGTGCGAACCGTCTCTTCTTCGAACTCAGGACAAGTCATTTCCGTAATCGACTTGTTCCACTCGTCCCGGCGCGCTTGCGGCATGTAGTTCAGAACGTCGGTCAAGTGCATCGCCTTGGACCAGTAGGCTGAGTTCAGCGCAGCGACAGCGCCTGTCTTCTCAAAAATACGTTCTACGCTTGGCATTCCGTATCGGTTGTCGCGTCCATTGCCTTCAAAGAAGTAGCTAACAGCACCAGCAATCTCGCCGACCATGATGTCGGACACTTCGTCTATCCGCTTGCGCATGGAGCCGTATTGAGCGATCAATCCGTCGATCAGGTCAGACGATACCGGGGCGAAAAACTCACCCGGAGAGGCGAAGCTGATGACTTCAGACATGGTTCCCATTAGCGTCCTACCATCGGGATCTCTCGCCCGAAATGTTCAACATAAATGTCAATCAGGCTCAGTCCGACGCTGAATCGCGGATCAGATACTTCGCCGCGCTCAAGCTTGGTCAAGTAGTCCGGATTGCGATAGCCGAAACTGCGTCCCAATTTGCGCATCGTTCCGAACACTCGGCGCAGGTCAAAACACACGCGCTGCCAGTCGATCATTCCTCGCTCCCTACATTCGACTCAGCACGCGGCATGTCGCTCAGGTCGAGAAGGTTGCGTATTCCGATCAGGATCGCAGCGAATCCAATGGACGATAGGAAGATCAGCGTCGTAGCTGGGTTGTTGAGCATGTTCCAGACTGTCATTTCTCACCTCCTGCGCACTCGGCGCAAATCCAGCCTTGATGGACTTTCTTTCTGCCCTTGAACGAAAACTGAGTGGTCTTGCAGCGTTTGCAGATGAAGTTCGGGATGCCTGCAACTGGCAAAGAAGCCATGCGGATGTCTTGGATGCGGCGAGGATGGGCGTAGATCATTGCAACCCCGCACACTTGAGGTCATCAACGATCATTTCCCGCGTGGCCTGCTGGTTGTAGATACCGATCAGGTCATGCGGACGTGCGGCCTGTGCTTTGGCAAACACGTCAGAGTCAGGGCGCGTCATCTGGATTGCGGCGCCAGACTTGCCTTTAAATACTGCGATTCGATACGGCGTTTTCGTCAGGCCAAGTACCTTATCTATGACTTGACCGGCTAGTGCGTCTAGGCTCATGCTGTCCTCGCTTTTAGCGCCGCATCGACGCGCTTAACAATACTCGGAGAGTTCCACCCAAGATAGTTGGCAATTGCCTGACAATGCGCGACACCTGGAGTGGGGTATTCTCTACGCCCAATCTTTTCAAGTGTGCGCAAAGGAACTCCGCATCCTCTAGCTACAGACGGCCATGTTCCTTTAACTTCTTGCAGGCGGAAAAGTACGAATTCGTGGAGTTGTGTTTTCATGTTGCGAACTATACGCCCAAAACTAGGCTTTCGCAATACCTTACAGAAAATATTCTTCAACCCGAAAAAAGGCTTGTAATTCGGTTTTAGTTGGTTTAGTATTCACCCATCAGCTCAGGAACACACCGGAACCACATCACTCCCCCCGGAAGGAAGGCGCGCTGAAGGGGCCAAAGACCTAGCAAGTCAGGGTGAAGCAGAAAGCCATAAGCCTAGGCGGGGATTGGTCGGATGCGAAGCAAAGATGGTTGATGCAATCGACCGAAATCCAACCGTAGGCGAAAACCTTGAAACGCGCATTTCGATGCTCGAAAAAGAGCTTGAGCGCCTCAAGGAAAGCCGCACGACGCTTGGCCCGCTTCTCAACATGCGCATCCGCGACATCCGGGATGCAATGAACTTCTGACCTGCAATATGGGATCAGCCATCCCGACAAACAAACTAGCCGATGCGGTGTAAGGCCGCAACCAAACAAGCACTGTTCGATGCACCGCATCGGGCGGATTAGGAGTGAGAGATGAACGCAAAACATACGCCGGGACCGTGGCAAGTCCTATCTGACGCGTCGGTCGTCGGGCCAGACGAAGTTCAAGAGGGTGGTGGTATCCATGTGCAAAGCATCGCGCGCATGGCGCTTTGCCAAGAGCGCATGGCCAACGCTCGCCTGATCGCCGCCGCTCCGGAATTGCTAGATGCGGCGAACGCTGCGCTCGACGCGATGACCGACGAACGAGCGGACGATGAGTACAAGAAGATGGCTGTGTCTCTTTTGCGCGCCGCCATCGCCAAGGCCACCGGCCAGTAACAGAACACATGGTAGGCCAGCGGCAAAACGGTCTGTGCTCTTGGTAGGTTACTCCCACCGCTCCAAGGTGCCGCATCAGTTGAACACACGCTGATGGAAAAAGTAAGCGAATCGAACGTGGCGTAGTTCGATGCAGACCGGGTAGTACGTAGTGCATAAAAGGCTTGGTGTTGTGTAAGCAACGTGGAAATGAGGCTCAGGCATGAGTCGACAAAGGCAATTCGAGGCATGTTGGATGCCGCCAAGTACACGCCAAGTTGCGAACCTCTGTCCGAACCTTAAGGCGGTGAAATGGTAGCGAATAAGTGAGGCGCTACGACAGCACCAAGCACTTTTATGCATTCGGTAGTACGTAGTGAGCATGTGCGGCGTGGTGGAAACCATGAAGGCAGCGCGTGGCTACAGAGAGCCTTGGATTAGCCATCCTCAAGCCGGGAAGTATGCCCGGCCACATGCTCAGTACGTATTAGACGTGTACTAATTTTGCAGATGATTAGTAGGAATTAGCGCCACAGGGACCAGCCATCCCGACAAACAAATGGGCCGAGGACTAGCGCCGATCCTCTCATCAAGTCGGCTAGCGAAC
>JAGVUA010000120.1 GCA_019136545.1 Betaproteobacteria bacterium | reverse complement strand
GACGCCGATCAGGATCGGGATGGCGTACAGCAGGCGGCGAACGACATAGGCAAGCATCGGGCGCTAGGATACCCGATGCCGGCGGGAGCTGTTCAATACCGGGTGAAAGTCAGCCGCGGCAGCACGCGCTCATCCTTGTGAGCTTTCATGTTGGCTCTGGCCGGGCAGAACGGGTCAGGACTTCAACACTGCTTGTTAACGGCTTGCTACTTTCCAATCAGCCCGACGCTTCATTGTTGCGGCCAAGCGCTGACGGAAGGTCGCGCGCGCCGTGCAGAACCCGCTCGATGCGCACAGTGCCACCGAACACTCGAAAGAAAATCACATAGTGGTCGAGCGGCGCCATGCGCAAGCCGGGCGCCAAGTCTTCGCGGCCGGTGTAGGCCAGCGGTGCGCGGCCGATGCGCTGACACTGCTCCATCAGTTTGCCGACCAAACGCCTGGCTTCGGCCCGGCTGTCCTTGGCGATGTAGTCGCCGATATCGAGCAGATCTTGACGGGACTTCGGCGAAAACGTCACCGCAGCCATCAAGCCGCGCGCTTGCCACCAGACTTAGTAGTTCGCTTTGGCTCGGCATAGCGGGCATTGAGCTCGGCAAACACATCATCGGCCGGAATGGCCGGACCACTGTCCACGCCTTCCTGTATCGCGCACCGCAAGTCGGCGGACAAACGTTCCAGCATGGCCTCATACACTTGAGGCGAAAGCAGATAGGCGGCAGGCCGATTGTGGTTGAGCACCGCCACGGGTTCCGAGCCGGCTTGTGCGAGCACGGCGCTGGGGCTGCGTTTGAGTTCGGTGATGCTTACCGAGCGTGAAGCGAGTACCTGTTCCATGCGCACCTCGAATCGAAACCAAAAAAGATGCCCTATTGTGGTCCGATTTTCGGTCGTGGGTCAATCAATACGGCAGGAACGCGCCGTTCAGGACGCGGCAGCACGCCGCGCGCGTTGGCGGTCGTCGCCGCGACAATGGCGTCGACGGCCATGCCGCGCAGGTCGGCGAGCACGGCGGCGATGCGCGGCAGCTCGGCCGGCTCGTTGCGCTGCTTGCTGTCATCCCGCGCCAGCCATTCGGGCGGGATGTCGGGCGCATCGGTCTCCAGCACGAGGGCCTCCAGCGGCAGCGTCGCTGCCAGTTCGCGCAGCCGCGTCGCGCGCGGATGGGTCATCGCGCCGCCGAAGCCGAGCTTGAAGCCGAGTTTGATGAACGCGTCGGCCTGCTGGCGGCTGCCGTTGAAGGCATGCGCAATGCCGCCCGGCACGCGGATCTCGCGCAAGCCCTTGAGGATGGCATCGACCGCTCGGCGCACGTGCAGCAACACCGGCAGGTCGCATTCGCGGGCGAGCTTCAGCTGCTCGGCGTACCACCACCACTGACTTTGCTGACTTCGTTCATCGCGCGGCTCGACGAGGAAATCGAGGCCGATCTCGCCCACCGCCACTGCCGGTTCGCGTTTCAGCGTCTCGCGCAGGACATCGAGGTCTTCTGCGCGGGCACGGCCGACGTACATCGGATGGATGCCGTAGGCAGGCCGACACTCGGGATATTCGCGGCAGATGCTGGCGACGGCGCCGAAATTGGCGCGCTCGACCGCCGGCACGACGATCGTCGTCACACCTGCCGCGCACGCGCGTGTCGCTACGGCCTCGCGGTCGACGTCGAACTCGGCCGCGTCGAGATGGCAATGGGTGTCGATCACGGCTTCTTGTAGGGCGCGGTCGCCAGCCCGAGACTCTTCCAGGACTGCATGCCGCCGCGATACCACTTGAGCTTGTGCGGCGGATAGCCGACCGCCAGCAACTGCTTGATGTTGGTGGGCGACTGGCCGCACCAAACGCCATTGCAGTAGAACACCAGCGTCCTGGCGTTCTCGAAGTTCCACATCGGGCCGGTGCGCGCCGCGCCGAACTGCATTTCCAGGATTTCCGCCACCGCCTGCGGCTCGGCGTGCGCCGGATGCAGGCGCTGCCAGGGCAGATGGATGGCGCCGGGAATGATGCCCGAGCGGATCAGCCAGTCGGCTTCGCGCGAGTCGATCACCAGCACGCGGGTGTCCCGGCGCGTGATGCGCTTCAGGTATTCGAGCAGTTCCAGCTCGCCGATGGTTTCCACGCCCGGCGCCAACTGCATCGGCTGGATGCAAAAAGGCGGGCAGGGTCGCGAGGTGTGCGCGTAATCGAAGTCGATCTCGGCGCTGTTGTCCTGATTACGCTGGATGCGGAACAGCTTGCCTTCGTGAATGACGTCCAGATAAGGCTGCTCGGCGGTAATGCCGACTGGCTTGTCTTCGGCCGAGGCAAACCGGACCACCCCGACCAGACTGGCGAGCAATGCGACGATCGCTGCCCACCAGCACCGCCTCATCTCAATCGACCTCGTCGATCCAGGCCTGCTGGATCGCTTCCAGGATCTTTTCGCCGCAATGCTTGGGGTCGTCGTTGAAACCGGGCAGCGCCATCACCCAGTTCATCAGATCCATAAAATTGATCCGCGTGGGATCCGTGCCGGGACGAGCCTCGGCGAGTTCGATGGCGATGTCGTTTACATCCGTCCACTTCATCGCTTGCCCTCCTTGGCCATGTTGATGGTGTACTTCGGAATCTCGATGGTCAGCGGCGTCTCGCCGACGATGGCCTGGCACGACAGGCGCGAGGTCGGTTCCAGCCCCCAGGCCTTGTCGAGCAGGTCTTCCTCGGTTTCATCGGCGGCCTCAAGCGCGCCGTAGCCTTCGCGGATCACGACATGGCACGTGGTGCAGGCGCAGGATTTCTCGCAGGCATGCTCGATCTCGATGTCGTTTTCCAGCAGCCCGTCGCAGATGGACGTTCCCGGCGCCACCTCGATGACGGCCCCCTCGGGGCAGAGTTCCCAATGCGGCAGGACGATGATCTGGGTCACGATTCGAGCTCCTCGATCTTCTTGCCCGACAGCGCCCGCTGCACGCTTTGGTTCATGCGCCGGGCGGCGAATTCGCCGGTGCCCTTGTTGAGCGCGTCCATGGCGGCGTCGATGGCGCGGCGGTCGTCGCCCATCATCACCGCCTGCAGCTTGGCGATGCAGGCATCGACATGGGCGCGCTCCAGTATCGACAGCAGGTGCGCATCGTCCTTGAGCGCCGACTGCACGGCTTCGATGAGTCGCTGCGCCTCGACTTGCGCCTCGCGCAAGGCCCGCCGGAACGCATCGTCGGTGGCGTGCGAAAAACCGTCCTTGAGCATGGCGGCGACTTCATCGTCGGTCAGGCCGTACGAAGGCTTGACCTCGATGCGCGCCTCGTGGCCGGTGGTCTGCTCGCGCGCCGTCGCCGACAGCAGGCCGTCGGCATCGACCTGGAACGTCACCCGGATGCGCGCCGCGCCGGCCACCATGGGCGGAATGCCGCGCAGCTCGAAGCGCGCCAGGCTGCGGCAATCGGAGACCAGCTCGCGCTCGCCCTGCACCACGTGCAGGGCCATGGCGGTCTGGCCATCCTTGAAGGTCGTGAAATCCTGGGCGCGCGCTACCGGGATGGTCGAATTGCGCGGGATGATCTTTTCCGTCAGTCCGCCCATCGTCTCGATGCCGAGCGAGAGCGGAATCACGTCGAGCAGCAGCCAGTCGTCGCCGGCGGCGCGGTTGCCGGCCAGCAGGTTGGCCTGGATGGCGGCGCCGAGCGCCACCACCTTGTCCGGATCGAGGTTGTTGAGCGGCTCGCGGCCGAAGTACTCGCCGACCGCCTTCTGGACCTGCGGCATGCGCGTGGCGCCGCCAACCATCACCACGCCCTTCACGTCTTCTGCCGAAAGCCCGGCATCGCGCAGCGCCTTGCGCGTCGGCCCGAGCGTTTTCTGCACCAGCGTCTTGGTGATCTCGGTGAAGATCTCGCTGGTCAGTTTCACGTCGACGAACTCGCCGCTGGCAAGCCTGGCGCTGATCGGCGCCTCGCCGTGCACCGTCAGGTATTCCTTGGCCTCGCGGGCGCGCGTCTGCAACAGCCGTGCATCGTGCGGCGACACGGGCGACAGCTTGGCCGCCTCGATGATCCAGCAAAACACGCGATGATCGAAATCGTCGCCACCCAGCGCCGAATCGCCGCCCGTGGCCAGCACCTGGAAGATGCCCTTGGCCAGCTTCAGGATGGAGATGTCGAACGTGCCGCCGCCGAGGTCGTAGACCGCGTAGATGCCCTCGGCGCCATTGTCGAGGCCGTAGGCGATGGCCGCGGCGGTCGGTTCGTTGAGCAGGCGCAGCACGTTGAGGCCGGCCAGCCGCGCGGCATCCTTGGTCGCCTGCCGCTGGGCGTCGTCGAAATAGGCGGGAACGGTGATCACCGCGCCGGTCAAGGCGCCGCCCAGCGACGCCTCCGCGCGGACCCGGAGGTTTCCGAGGATATCCGCCGATACCTCGACCGGCGATTTGACGCCCTGGGCCGTGCGCAACTTGACCATGCCTTCGGCATCGACAAAATCGTAGGGCATCGATTCGACATGGGCGATGTCGCGCCGGCCGCGCCCCATGAAGCGCTTGACCGAAACGATGGTATTGCGTGGATCGAGCGATTGCCTGGCCTGCGCCTCGAAGCCGACATCGACATGGCCGTCATTGCCGTAGCGCACCACCGACGGCAGCAGCGACCGCCCCATTTCGTCGCTGAGTACCACCGCCTGGCCGCTGCGTACCGTGGCGACCAGCGAATTGGTGGTGCCAAGGTCGATACCGACAGCCAGCCGGTGTTCGTGGGGCGCAGTCGACTCGCCCGGTTCGGTGATCTGCAGCAAAGCCATGATGCCGTCCCTATGCCTCGATGGTTTCGAGGGCGTTGTCTATCTCGTGGAGCAGTTTTTCCTGAAACATCAGCTGGCGCACCAGTTCGGCGCCGCGGGCATGGTCGTTCCGCTGGTCGAGCGTGGCGGCAAGCGCTTCGTGTTGCGCCTTCATTTCCTTTGCCATCTGCCTGTGCATGTGGTCCAGCGCATCGGCGTCGCCGCCTTGTCGCGCTTCCGCCACCGCCTCGCGCAGCTCCATCTGGCGCATCAGGAAGTCAGGCGGCATGGCCGTGTTGTGCTCGATCTGCGGGTCGTGGCCCAACAAGCGCAACAGGTATTCCGCGCGCTTGAGCGGACTCTTGAGCACCAGATACGCTTCGTTGACGCGGCTGGCCCATTGCATGGCGAGCCGCCGGTCGACATCCGCCAGATGCGCGTGCTTGTCGGGATGGACCCGCGCCTGGATATCGCGGTAGTGGCCTTCCAGCGCCAACTCGTCGAGCGCCTGCCGACGCGGCAGGCCAAACAAGGCAAAGTAATCCTGATTGAAGTCCATCAGACGTTGAAGGATTCGCCGCAGCCGCACTGGTCCTTGACGTTGGGGTTGTTGAACTTGAAGCCTTCGTTCAGGCCCTCCTTCGTATAGTCGAGCTCGGTGCCTTCCAGATAAGGCAGGCTGCGCGGATCGATCAGCACCTTGAGGCCGCGGCTGTCGAAGACGACGTCTTCCGGCTCGGCGGCATCGGCGAATTCCAGCTTGTAGGCCATGCCCGAGCAGCCGGAGGTCTTGACGCCGAGACGGATGCCGATGCCCTTGCCGCGCTTGGCCAGGAACTTGGAAACGTGCTCGGCGGCACTTTCGGAAAGCGTGACGCTCATGTTCAGGCTCCTTGCTTCTTCTTGTAATCGGCGACGGCGGCCTTGATGGCATCCTCGGCGAGAATCGAACAGTGAATCTTCACCGGCGGCAGCGCCAGTTCTTCGGCGATCTGGGTGTTCTTGATGTCGAGGGCCTGATCGATGGTCTTGCCCTTGACCCACTCGGTCACCAGCGACGATGAGGCGATGGCGGAGCCGCAACCATAGGTCTTGAACTTGGCGTCCTCGATGATGCCGTCCTTGCCGACCTTGATCTGCAGTTTCATGACGTCGCCGCAGGCCGGCGCGCCGACCATGCCGGTGCCGACACCCTCGTCTTCCTGGGTGAAGGAGCCGACGTTGCGGGGATTCTCGTAGTGGTCGATGACCTTGGTGCTGTATGACATGGCGTCCTCCTTGTTTCTTAATGCGCGGCCCACTGCACGCTGTCGAGATCGATACCGCTCTTGTACATTTCCCAGAGCGGCGACAGCTCGCGCAGCTTGGCGATCTTCTCGTGCAGCAGCCGTATTGTGTAGTCGATTTCCTCTTCCGTGGTGAAGCGGCCAAGCGTGAAGCGGATCGAACTGTGCGCCAGTTCGTCCGAGCGGCCCAAAGCCCGCAACACATAGGATGGTTCGAGGCTGGCTGAGGTGCACGCCGAGCCGGACGATACGGCGATGTCCTTGATCGCCATCATCAGCGACTCGCCCTCGACGTAGGCGAAGCTGATGTTGAGGTTGTGCGGCACGCGGCTTTCCATGTCGCCGTTGATGTAGACGGCCTCGATGTCGAGCAGGCCCTTCATCAGCCGATCGCGCAGCATGCGGATACGCTCGTTTTCGGTGGCCATATCCTCGCGGGCGATGCGGAAGGCCTCGCCCATGCCGACGATCTGGTGCGTCGCCAGCGTACCGGAGCGCATGCCGCGCTCGTGGCCGCCGCCATGCATTTGCGCCTCCAGGCGGATGCGCGGCTTGCGCCGCACGTAGAGCGCGCCGATGCCCTTCGGACCGTAGGTCTTGTGCGCCGAGAACGACATCAGATCGACTTTCAACTGCGCCAGATCGATCGGCATCTTGCCCGTGGCCTGCGCCGCATCGACGTGGAAGATGGTGCCGTTGGCGCGGCAGAGCGCGCCGAGTTCGGCGATCGGCTGGATGACGCCGATCTCGTTATTGACCGCCATCACCGTCGCCACCACCGTGTCCTTGCGCAGCGCCGCCTGAAACTGGTCGAGGGTGATCAGGCCGTTTTCCTGCGGCGCCAGATACGTCACCTCGAAGCCTTCCCGCTCGAGTTCCTTGCAGGTGTCCAATACCGCCTTGTGCTCGGTGGCCACCGTGATGATGTGCTTGCCCTTGGTGCCGGCGTAAAAGTGCGCCGCACCCTTGATCGCCAGGTTGTTCGACTCGGTGGCGCCGGAAGTCCACACGATCTCCTTCGGGTCGGCATTGACCAGCTTGGCGACTTCCTCGCGGGCCTTTTCGACCGCGGCTTCGGCTTCCCAGCCGAACGGATGCGAGCGCGAGGCGGGGTTGCCGAAGTGCTCGGTCAAATAGGGGATCATCTTCTGCGCCACTCGCGGGTCCACCGGCGTCGTTGCCGAGTAGTCAAGGTAGATGGGCAATTTCAACATTACGTTTTCTCCTTAACTGGCCAAGGCGGCCAGCCTCTTCAATTGAAAAACCGTTACCCCGAGGGCCCGCAGAAAATCCTCGACCTGTTGTCCCGTGGTTTCCCGCCCCAGGCTCACGCGCACCGCGCCGCGCGCCAGCGCCGGCTCGACGCCCATCGCCATCAGCACGTGCGAAGGCTCCGGCTTGGCGCTCGAGCAGGCGGCGCCGCTGGCCACTGCGAATCCGGCGCGGTCGAGCTTGCCGACCAGCGTTTCGCCATCGATGCCCGGCAGCGAGAAATAGACCGTGTTGGGCAGGCGCTCGGCGCCCAAACCGAAGATCGTCGCGCCCTGCTCGGCCAAGCCTTTTTCCAACACGTCGCGCAGCGCCAGCAGGCGTGCCGCGACGGCTGACTTTGCCTCGACGGCCAGGCGGCAGGCCGCACCGAAGCCGACGATGGCCGGCACGTTCTCGGTGCCCGAACGCAGGCCCCGCTCCTGACCGCCCCCGTGAATCAGCGGCAGCAATTCGACGCGCTTGTCGACCACCAGGGCGCCGGCGCCCTTCGGGCCGCCGAGCTTGTGCGCCGATACCGTCAGCGCATGGACGCCGCGCGCATTGAGCGCGCGAAAATCGACGTCGACCTTGCCGACGGCCTGCACGGCATCGGTGTGGAACCAGGCCCGCGTCGGCCGGGCGGCTTCCGCAAGGCCGGCCACGTCCTGAATCACGCCGGTCTCGTTGTTGGCCAGCATTACCGAAACGATGGCGGGACGCGCGGCAAGCGCCGCCCGATAAGCGTCAGGCTCAATACGCCCTCGGCCGTCGACTGCGATTTCGGCGTACCGCCACGACTGACTTTCCAGCGATCTGGCGGTCTCGCGCACGCAGGGATGCTCGATCGCGGAAATCGCGACCAGCCCAGACTTCATGGTCGCAGCAGCGCCCTTGATGAACAGGTTGTTGGCTTCCGAACCGCCGCTGGTCAACACCACTTCCGTGGGGTGCGCGCCAACGGCTGCCGCTACTTCCGCCCGCGCCGCGTCGACCGCCGCCCGGGCCGCCCGACCGTACTCGTGGCGGCTGGAGGGATTGCCGAACCGCTGCGAAAACCACGGCAGCATCGCCTCCACTACCCTGGGATCGATGGGCGCGGTGGCGTTGTGGTCAAGATAGACGGGCGCGAACATCCCAAGGTATCCGTCAGGCCGACAGCGCCACCGGGATGCGCCGGATCGGCCGCCGCGCGGGCGACTCCTCGCTGATTGCGGCGACGCAGGCGGCATTGTTCTTCTGTTGGTCGACCAGATCCTGCAAGCTGACCGACCTGAGGTAATCGAACATCTTGTGGTTGAGGCTGGTCCAGAGGTTGTGGGTCATGCAAGGATGGTCGTCATGGCAATCCGCCTTGCCGCCGCATTGCGTGGCGTCGAGGGTTTCGTCCACCGCCTGGATGATGTCGGCCACCGAAACCTGGGTCATCGGCTTGGCCAGACAATAGCCGCCGCCCGGGCCGCGCACGCTGGCGACGAGATGGTTGCGGCGCAGTTTGCCGAACAGTTGTTCCAGATAGGACAGGGAAATCCGTTGCCGGTCGGCAATGCCGGCAAGGGTCACCGGACCGGTATGTTGGCGCAGCGCGAGATCGATCATCGCCGTCACCGCGAAACGTCCTTTTGTCGTCAGTCTCATGGGCTACCTCAGTCTCTCGTTGATGGAAACGGCGAAATACTTGACCGCCTTTATCAACTATATTGGGCAGCAACCCGATTAGTCAACTATTTTCGACAGGTATTTTGGATCGAACTTGTCGGCCGTGGCAACGTCGTCTTCCAGCGATACGCCGCAACGCTCGATGTAGTGCAGCAATACCTCGATGCGACGATCCGTTTCGACGGCGTGATCGAGCAGGCCGTGAATCGCCAGGGCGACGGGATCGTCGTCGCTGCGGGTGACGGCGTAGGCCGAGAAACCCATTTCCGCAGCTTTTTCGTGTCGCGCTTCGTCGCGCCCCGGCTCGACGACGCGCGCCGGAATGCCCACCGCTGTCGCCCCGGGAGGCACGTCGCGTACCACCACGGCGTTGGAGCCCACCTTGGCGCCCGCTCCCACCGTGATCGGCCCGAGGACTTTGGCGCCGGCGCCGACGACGACGCCCGGCCGCAGCGTCGGGTGGCGCTTGCCCTTGTTCCATGACGTACCGCCCAAGGTAACGCCGTGATAGAGCGTGCAATCGTCGGAAATTTCGGCCGTTTCGCCTATGACCACACCCATGCCGTGGTCGATGAAGACGCGCCGACCGATGGTGGCACCGGGATGGATTTCGATGCCCGTCAACCATCGTCCCAGGTGAGACGAAAAGCGCGCCAGCCAGCGCAGCCGATGCGCCCAGAGCCAGTGGGAAAACCGGTGGAGCGTCAAGGCGTGGAAGCCCGGATAGCAGGTCAGCACCTCCCACGTCGTGCGGGCGGCCGGGTCCCGCTCAAAGACGCAGGCGATGTCTTCACGAAAACGGGCGAACATGGGCCAATACCATTAGAACTTGGTCAAATATTAAAAAACCCGACCCGAACGGTCAACTTATTTCTCGAACGACGAAAGCATGCCCCGGAGGATGTTGACCTCTTCCTTCTCCAGCCTGGCGCGCGCAAACAGGCGGCGCATGCGCAGCATCAAGCGCTTCGGCTGCGCGGGATCGAGGAAAGCGCTGCCGACCGCCGCTCGTTCGAGGTGTCGGATCAGCGCTTCCACTTCCTCGTGACTGGCCGGCGTGCCGCCATCGCTGACTTTGGGCGGAGCACCCACGTCCACCGCCGCCAGCCGCAGCTCGTAGCAAAGGATCTGGACCGCCTGGGCAAGATTGAGCGAGCGGTATTGGTCGCTCGTCGGAATCAGCGCCCAGTGGCGGCACTGCGCAACTTCCTCGTTCGACAGGCCGGTCTTCTCGTTGCCGAACACCAGCGCGACCTCGCCGGCACCGGCGGCGGCCACCAGTTCGGCCGCAGCTTCACGAGCCCACGCCGGCTCGGTCGCCAGCTCTCGCCGCCGGCCCGTCAGCGCGGTGGCGGCAACGGTGCCGGACAAGGCTTCGGTCAAGGTGCTGCATACCGTCGCCGCGGCCAGCACGTCGTCGTCGGCGCCGGTGGCCATCGCCACGGCCTGCGGATCGGGAAAGGATTTCGGATTGACGAGATAGAGGCGCTTGAGCCCCATGGTCTTCATCGCCCGCGCGGCGGCGCCGATGTTGCCCGGATGGCTCGGATGCGAAAGGACGACACGGATGCGCTCGAGCGCGGCGGAAGGGCTCATATAGGCTGTCTGCTAGAATTCAGGCCATGCATCCCACGCTCAATATCGCCGTCAAGGCCGCGCTGCGCGCCGGCAAGATCATCAACCGCGCCAGCCTCGACATCGGCCAGCTCAAGGTCAGCACCAAACAACAGAGCGATTTCGTCACCGAGGTGGACAAGGCCGCCGAGGCCGCAATTATCGACACCCTGCGCGAAACTTATCCGAAGCATGCCATTCTAGCCGAGGAATCCGGCCGCTCCGGGCAAGAGGACAGCGAATACCAGTGGATCATCGATCCGCTGGACGGCACCACCAACTTCATTCACGGCTTCCCGCAGTATGCGGTCTCCATCGCCATGGCGCACAAGGGCGTGCTGGCCCACGCGGTCGTCTACGATCCCGGCCGCAACGAGCTGTTCACCGCCAGCAAGGGCGCCGGCGCCTTCCTCAACGACAAGCGCATCCGCGTTTCCAAGCGGGTCAAGCTCGACGAAGCGCTGATCGGTACCGGCTTTCCGTACCGGATGTTCGACCACGTCGATGCCTACATCGACATCTTCAAGGAATTGACCCGCCGCACGGCCGGCATCCGCCGCCCCGGCGCGGCATCGCTCGACCTCGCCTACGTCGCCAGCGGTCGCCTCGACGGCTTCTGGGAATTCGGCCTCTCGCCCTGGGACATGGCGGCCGGCGCGCTGTTGATCAGCGAAGCCGGCGGGCTGGTCAGCGACCTGGCCGGCGAGCCGAGCTACTTGACCACCGGCAACATCGTCTGCGGCACGCCCAAGGTGTTCGCGCAACTCCTGCAAGTCATCGCCCCACACCGCAAGGGCAAGCTCGCCGCCTGATCGGCGCGGGTCGCCCCCCCAAAAAGAAGCGCCGCCCTCGGAGCCCGTGGGCGGCGCGTTCTTTGCGCGTCGGCGCGTTTCGCGTCAGCTATTTGCCGGTGAAGCTCATGCTGACATTTGCGGCAATCTTCGACACTGACTGGCTCGCTGGCGAGAAGACGACCTTCCTGCCGTTGCGGATCAGCGTCCCCGGCGTCACGGTAGCCGTATAGCCCGACGGCATGCTGCACGCGACCGTCGTATTGGCGCCGGCAACGCAGGACACCTGGTTGACATCGCTGCCCGCCGCCAGCGCCAGGGTGAATGGAACCGCGATGGTGCGCACGCCCTGAACCGTGAAGGCGATCGAGACCACGTACTTCGGCGGTGCGACAACGGTCGATTTGCCGCTGAAATTCACCGTCTGATTGGCGGAAATTCTGGTCACGGCGTACGAAGCCGGCGTCCAGGCGACCGTGGTGTTCGCCGCCGCAAGAGGATAGGTCGGGGTCAGCGTGAAGCTGTAGCCGGCCGGCGCGGAGCAGGCATAAACGCCCGTGCTGCCCGAGGTCTGGCAACTCACCGCAGCCGCATTCGCGGCACCGGATGCGGCGGTGACGCCGCTGACTTTCAGCGTCATACCTGAAACGGCCTTGCCGTCCAGCGTCGCCACGCCGGTGACGCCATAGCTCTGCGGCGTTGCCGCGGCGCCCCGGAACGCGGCTACCAACGGCATCGACAGGGACAAGGCCTTGGCGTTGTCGGCGCTGGCCGAATCGGTTTCCGGCAGCCCGCAGCGCTCCTTGGTGCCGCAGCTGTAGTCGTTCGGGTTGGAGAACTTGATCTGGTGCGGATAGGTGTAGCTCATGATGGTGCCCCAGCGCCCCGGCACCGCATAGCCGAAGGCGTAGGGCGTGACCCCCGTACCGCCCCCCTGGGAGGCGACGGTCGCGCGGTCATGCATCAGGCCCATGTTGTGACCGAGTTCGTGGGCCAGCGCAAGCGTGTCGCAATAGGCGTTTTGGCCGGCGCGGTCGTTGCCATCGCTGAGGACCGACAAGCCGTACTCGGCATACTGGCTGACGCTGGAGCCGCCGTAGCCCGATACATAGCCGACGCCACAGCCCCCCTGGACCTGGGCGTACAGCGGGCGGATGACGGTGACCAAGTCGGCACCCAGCTGGTCCCGGCGGGCATTCATCGTCGCGAACGCGCCGGAACGGGCGTTCATCTGGTTCAGCAGCGTGTTGTTGCTGGTCTGGTCGTCGACCGAGACCAGATCCAGGCCGACGCGACGAAGCTGGTAGCCCAGACCGCCGGCCAGATAGGCCTGGTTGGCCGCCGCAATGAGCGCATCGACGCGCGTCGCAATGGCATTGACGCCGCCGTAGGCCGATACCATGCCGGGCGTGTAATAGACCAGCAGGTCGATGGTCTGCGCGGCACCGGTGGCGGCAGCGGCCGTCACGGCGGCCGTCGCGCCGGTGGCCGTGGCGGCCGCTCGCGCCGTCGGCGCGGCGGACGGCGTGAAGGCGATGGCCTGGCACGACTCGCCTTCGCCCTGGGCGTTGCGGAAGCCGGACTCGATCGGATTGAACTGATAAAGCTCGCCGTTGGCGCCGGTGAGCAGATTGATCTCGCCCTTGGGCGTCAGGATCATGCCTTCGGTGGCCTCCGGCGAATAGGTGAGCAGCACCTTGTAGTTTTCGCCGAAATCCTTCAGGTAACCGACCCAGGTCGTCGAGCCGTCGCCGGCGCGCAGTTCCTCGAAGCGCACGCGGGCCGCACCGAGCCCGGTGAGCTGCATCACCACGTCGTCGCCCGGATTCAGCCGCGACAAGGCGGCCAGGTCGATGGCGGCCGGCTCGGCACCGGGCGCCGGCGGCGCTTCACCCTTGGCCTTTTCGCGCAGCCGCATGCCGGGAGGACTGTCGGCCAGCAGCTGCGCCATCCACCGCGAATCCGCGACCCCGGCCATCTGTACCCGATTGGCATAGCCAAGAGCATAAGTCTGGTCAGGCGTTTCAATCAGGCCGGTGACGCCGCTTTCGCGCACGCCGAGGGTAATCTTGCGCGCGGCAGCGGTATCCGAGTGTCCGCCGATGGCAAGAATTTCCCGATCCTGATGAACGTAATCGACGACGAAAGTGAATTGCCCGGCGCCGGCAATGGCGACGACAAAAGTTTGTCCCGGTGCCAGACGCGTGATCGCCTCGGCCTCGATGGCGACATCGAGCGAGCGGGGATCGATGGCGATCGACGGCCGCGCAGCGGCGCGGGCGGCGATATCGACGAACAGGGAAGACCCGGCGGCAGCCGGACCGGAGGCCGCAACGGCATGGACCGGAAAGGCGGCCGAAAGAAGAACGGCGACGAGGCTGGCGACGCGTTGCATGATGAATCCTTAAAGAGTCAACAAACCGAGTACATGGCGGAAACCACCACCCAGTTCATCCGCAAGGAACTCTTGCCGACACGCAACACGATTCGGCAACCCTGCTACCTTGGGTTATCGACGGGATTCCGCACGACAACCTTTAGGCCAGAAGCTTTGCGCCCCCGCCTTTCGGCGGGTATGCCTTTTTCGAATGAACCTGCTGGATGATATGTGCGAACGGCCTTGACTTGCAAGGAAAAATTTGTAACTGCGCTACTTCCCGCCGCCGCACTTCGCTTGCCCGACATGGGCCACGTACCAGTCCATCGCCTCGCGCAATCCTTCGTCGATGCGATGACTGGGCTCGTAGCCCAGCAAGGTGCGGGCCTTGGTCACGTCCGCCAGCGAATGGCGCACATCGCCGGCGCGAAAATCCCGATAGCTCGGCTTGAAATCCGCGAGATGCGGGAATCGCGGCAGCAACAGGCCGCGAATCGCCTGGAACAGGTCGTTGAGCGTCGTGCGCTCGCCGACCGCGACGTTGTACACCTGGTTGGTTGCTTCGTCGCTCGTCGCCGTCGCCGCCAGCAGATTGGCCTGCACGGTATTGGTGATATAGCAGAAATCGCGGCTGGTCTCGCCGTCGCCGTTGATCCACACCGGCTCGCCGGCCATCATCGCCGCCGTCCATTTCGGCACTACGGCCGCATAGGCGCCATTCGGGTCCTGGCGCGGCCCGAAGATGTTGAAGTAGCGCAGGCCGATGGTGCGAAAGCCGTAAGCTCGCGCGAAAACGTCGGCATACTGCTCGTTGACCAGCTTCGTCGCAGCATAGGGCGACAGCGGCTTGCCGATGCGATCTTCGACCTTCGGCAAGCCGGGGTGGTCGCCGTATGTCGAACTCGACGCCGCATAGACGAAGCGTTGGACTTTCGCGTCGCGCGCCGCCACCAGCATGTTGAGGAAGCCGTCGATGTTGGCCTGATTGGTGGTGATCGGATCTTCCAGGGAGCGCGGTACCGAGCCCAGCGCCGCCTGGTGCAGAACGTAGCCCACCTCGGCGACGCCGGCGCAGGCGGCCCGGCAGTCGTCGAGCTTGCGGATGTCGCCTTCGATGAAGGTGAAGCGCGACCACTGCGCCGGCGATACCAGACCCCGCACCTGATCGAGATTGTGTCGATGGCCGGTGGCGAAATTGTCCAGACCGACCACCTGTTGGTCTAGCTTGAGCAAGGCCTCGAGCAAGTTGCTGCCGATGAAGCCCGCGACACCCGTCACCAACCAAGCGCGCGGCTCGCCGCGCAGGCGGTGGCGCAATTCGTCGTACACCGCCATCATGGGCGCCAAAGGACGAAGCCGGCCTGGCGAATGGCGGCGGGATCGTAAGCCGACTTCACGTCGACGAATACGCCGCCCGGCTTGAGCCGACCGAGAATCTCGTCCCGCGGCATCGCCAGGTATTCGCGATGCGACACCGCCGCAACAATGGCGTCGGTCCGAGCGGGCAGCTTGTCCCAGGGCGTCAATGCAATGCCATACTCATGTTCGGCCTCGGCCGACTCGGCAATCGGATCATGCACCGCCACATCGCAGCCAAAGTCGCGGAGCTCGCGCACCAGGTCCGCCACCTTGGAATTCCTCAGGTCGGGGCAGTTTTCCTTGAAGGTCAGACCGAGCACGACCAGCTTGGCGCCCTTGACCGTGCCGCCCAGCCGGATCAGTTCCTTGATGGTCTGCTGCGCCACGTAGGCAGCCATGCCGTCGTTGATGCGCCGACCGGCGAGGATGACCTGCGGGTGGTAGCCGAGCATCTCGGCCTTGTGCGTCAGGTAATAGGGATCGACGCCGATGCAATGGCCGCCGACCAGCCCCGGACGAAACGGCAGGAAGTTCCACTTGGTGCCGGCCGCCTGCAGGACTTCCAGCGTGTCGATGCCGATGCGGCCGAAGATGATCGACAGTTCGTTCATCAAGGCGATGTTGAGATCGCGCTGGGTGTTCTCGATGACCTTGGCCGCCTCGGCGACCTTGATCGAACTGGCGCGATGGACGCCGGCGGTGATGACGGAGCCATAGACCTCGGCCACGGTATCGAGCGTCGCCGCATCGTCGCCGGAAACCACCTTGACGATCCTGGTGATCGTGCGCTCCTTGTCGCCGGGATTGACCCGTTCCGGCGAGTAGCCGACGTGAAAATCCTTCAGCCATTTCATGCCGGAATGCTTCTCCAGCAACGGGATGCAAACCTCTTCGGTAGCGCCTGGATAGACCGTCGATTCGTACACCACGATCGCGCCCTTCTTCATGTGCTTGCCGACGAGGGTCGAGGCGCCGACCAGCGGCGAAAAGTCCGGAACATGGCCTTCGTCCACCGGCGTCGGCACGGCGATGACGATGAAGTCGGCCTTGGCCAGCGTCGAGGCATCCGTCGACACCGAAAGCTTCTTGGCCGCTTTGAGTTCCTCGGTCGCAACCTCGCCGGTCGGATCGACGAACTGCTTGTAGCTGGCGATCTTCGTCTCGGAGAGATCAAACCCGATCGTCTCGTACTGCTTGCCGAACTCGACGGCAAGCGGCAGACCCACATAACCCAACCCGCAGACGGCGACGACTGGCTTCACGACGGCTCCTTCGAACAGTACATTTGAATGGCTGGATTGTAGCCGACCGGCCCTCAATCCGTGACGACGCGCCGTCCGACAGCGCGCCAGGCCTTGACCAGGCCATGGCGCAGCAGCAGACCCGGCGGCATGCGCAGCCAATGATAGCGGAGCGTGCCCAGACGCAGGGCCAGTCCGCGGCCGAATCCACCGTCGGCATCGGGGAGCCCGGGGAGCGAGGCACGGCTGAACACGCCTTCCAGCAGATGCCGGCGCCATGCCGCGGGCCGCTTTGGCGCGACGTCCAGGGGAACGGGCGTGCCGAGCCAGATCCGGCAGTAATGCAGCGCATACCAGAGCACATCGGCGGCGCCATGGCGTTCACCCCGACTCAGCAGTTCCCGCCAATTTGTCTCGCCATGCATGGCGCACCGGATCAGGCCGTCGATGTCGACCAGGTCGCGCAGACGGTTCGACAATTCAGAATCCTGGAACAGGTGGATGGCGGCATGGATAATCTGGTCGCAAGGATGCAATACGACCAAGCGCCCGGTATCGGCCAAGTCGCGCACGCCTTCGAATATGAGCGCGTCGTCCACGCGGATACGGCTGGTGACCGGCGAGAGGGTGTGGTGGAGGTCGATTTCCAGCGCATGCCCCGGAAAGCGCATGGGCGGCAGTTCATGGCTCCACTCCCGGTAGTAGCGCTGGTCGTAGGCGTCGTCGGTCGATGACTCCCAGCCGGCGGTCTTGAGCGCCGCTTCCGCCTCGTCCAGTTCGGCCCGGGCTACCATGAGATCCACGTCGTTGGGGATGCGGCCGCGCGCGAATTCCAGGCCCTGCATCAGGTAGGCAGCGCCCTTGAGGATCACGACACGCCGACCGGCCGGCAGCGCCGCGTCGATGGCGTCGAGTTCCATCTGCACCATCTGCGCCCGGTGGGTGCCGTAGTGGATCGCCGCCTGCAGGTGCCCGCGCACGGCGGGAAACAGCGCGCGCCACAGATCGTCGCGGTCGCGCAGGCGGTAGGCGATCAGCCCGAGCAGGCGGGACTGCCGCGCCAGCCGGACCACGTCGTCCCACTCCCGCAGCGAGAGCGACGCCGCTCGTTCGATATCCCGCAACAGGGGCAGCAGGCGGCGTGCCGTCACGCCAGCGCCTCCGCTTCGTCCAGCAGCGCCCGTATCCGTCCGACCGCCGCTTCGAGATTTCCGTAGCGCAACTCGTACGCCGGACACGATGCCGCCAGGTCGGCCACCGCGTTGAAAGACACCGGCCCCAGCAGGGCGTAGTTGAAGCTGTTGAAAGCGAGCCGTGCGAAGGCCTGCTCGCGCGGCTGCGGCACCAATTCGATCCCGGCACCGGACTGGTAGCGCGGAAACAGGATCAGGCGCGGCTTGACGGGCAGGTCGACCGAGTCCACGCTGACCCGATTGGGCGCCAAGTGCGCGACGTCGCCCTTCCTGGTTTCCGGAAATATGGGACCTAGGACGGCCTCGGCAGAGAACGCCCGGATGACCTCGATGGAGCGGTTCTTGAGCGCTACCGGCTTTAGCATCGCCAACATGCGGCCGGTAACGGGATCCAGGACGCCAAATTCGTCCGAAAGGAGCCGAAAGCCACTCAGCATCATGGCTGCCGCCAAGGTGCTCTTGCCCGAACCCGGCGTGGCGGCCATCACGACGGCCCGGTCGCCGAGCGCCAGGGCGCCTGCATGCAGAAGAACGTATTGGTTGAACCGTTGCGCAAAGCACCAGTTCACCCCCCACTCGAACATCGGCAACGCGCTTCCCCGCGGATAGGGTTCAAAGGGCTCGACGCCATCGATCGTGAAACGCACGGTCGGTCGCAGCCATCGCCGCAGGCCACGGCCCCGACGAATGCCGACGTGGAAATCGGAGAAATCGTTGTGCGGCAGGTAGGCGAAAGCGCCGTAGACTCGGTGAAAGGCGGCCTTCATTTCGGTCACCGGCGTGCACACTGCAACACGACAGGCGCCGTAATCGATGAAGAGACGATCGTTGGGAAAGTGGTTATCGAATCGGGAAAACGGAATATCGCCGATGCGTTCCGGGACGAGGCTCATGTCGGCAGAATGCCAATCTCGCGCAACATGTGCAAGAGATCGGCGATTGCCGGCGAATCGGGATCGAGTTCCAGATCGTGGCGCAGCGCAGCGGCCAGGGTGTCGTTGCTCAGTTCGCCCTGTTCCCGAAGCTCCTCGATCACATCCACCACGACCGTCGTCGCTGGCGGCAACAGATGGGTTTGCCAGTTACGGGAATCAAAAACGACTGAGGCGTCACCCAGACGCCTCAGTAAATACTTCGGGCCACCAGCGGCAGACACCACCCGCAACCCTGCTTAGACTAGGTTGCCGGTACCCGCATGCGGCCCATTCGGATTGACTGAATTCCAGCACGAGGCGCCCGCAATGGGATTGCCGATGGAACTATCCGCCGGGTAGACCCCGTATACGCCTGGCGCGTTGTAATCAACCAACAAGCCATAACGACCATTGGTAACAGAAGTTATCTTGGTACCGGTCGGCGGAAAATAGGCTGTCGCGGCACCCCCCGCTACCGTGTAGTAGTTGTTGCCGTAGCTGAATCCGTAAACGACCTTGTTGCCGAGTTTGAATTTAAGCTTCTGAACACTCACACGGACCCAGGTATCCGTTCCCTCGACAACGCTCGCCGCCGCAGCGCCTCTCGTATTATCCGCACACGTCAAGCTGGTTGCGGCAAACGCGGCGCCGTTGGGCAAGGTCAGCACCACAGGCGCGGCCCCAACCGCCTTGATCAAGGCCCTGCGCC
>JAGVUA010000067.1 GCA_019136545.1 Betaproteobacteria bacterium | reverse complement strand
CAGTGGTCTCGGCAGCGGCGCCGCCCGCGGCCACCACCGTCGCCGATATGGAATGCGAAATGCTGGTGCTCGGCGCCGGCCCCGGCGGCTACTCCGCCGCCTTTCGCGCCGCCGACCTCGGCATGAAGGTGACGCTGGTCGAACGCTACGCCACGCTGGGCGGCGTTTGTCTCAATGTCGGCTGCATTCCCTCGAAGGCGCTGCTGCACGTCGCGGCGATCATGGACGAAGCGGCGCACGCCGACGAGCTCGGCATCAGCTTCGCCGCGCCCAAGGTGGATATCGCCAAGCTGCGCGCGCACAAGGCCAAGGTGGTCGGCAAGCTCACCACGGGCCTGGCCGGCATGGCCAAGGGCCGCAAGGTCGACACCGTGCGCGGCTACGGCCGCTTCCTCGACGCCCACCATCTCGAAGTCGAGGAAACCGCCGGCGACGCGCAGGAGAAAACCGGCGCAAGGAAAGTCATCAAATTTGCCCAGTGCATCATCGCCGCCGGCTCAGCCGCCGTGCATCTGCCGATTTTGGAAACTGAGCTGCCGAAGGACGAGCGGATCGTCGACTCGACCGGCGCGCTGGAGTTGCGCCAGATTCCGCAACGCATGCTGGTGATCGGCGGCGGCATCATCGGCCTGGAAATGGCCACGGTCTATGCCACGCTCGGCGCAAAAGTCGACGTGGTCGAAATGCTCGACGGCCTGATGCAGGGCCCCGACCGCGACCTCGTCAAGGTGTGGGAAAAGCGGAATGTCGGCCGCTTCGAGAAGGTGATGCTCAGGACGAAGACCGCCAGCGCCGAGGCGAAGCAGGACGGCATCTGGGTCAGGTTCGAGGGAGAGAATGCGCCCGCGGAACCGCAGCGCTACGATCTGGTGCTGCAATCGGCCGGCCGCAGCCCCAACGGCCTGAAGATCGGCGCCGACCGCGCCGGCGTGGCGGTGACCGAGCGCGGTTTCATCCCGGTCGATGCGCAGATGCGCACCAACGTGCCGCACATCTTCGCGATTGGCGACATCGTCGGCCAGCCCATGCTGGCGCACAAGGCGGTGCATGAGGGGCACGTCGCGGCCGAGGCCGCCGCCGGGCAGAAGTCGTATTTCGACGCCACGGTCATCCCCGGCGTCGCCTACACGCACCCGGAAATCGCCTGGGTCGGCCTGGGCGAAGACGAAGCGAAGAAGGCCGGACGCAAGATCGAAGTCGCCAGGTTCCCCTGGGCCGCTTCGGGTCGCGCCATCGCCAACGGCGCGGACTACGGGGTGACCAAACTGATCTTCGATGAGGCAACCCATCGCGTCGTCGGCGGCGGCATCGTCGGACCGAGCGCCGGAGACCTGATCGGCGAAATTGCCCTGGCCATCGAGATGGGCGCGGATGCCGTGGATATCGGCAAAACCATCCACCCGCACCCGACCCTGGGTGAAACCGTCGGTCTCGCCGCCGAGGTGGCGCACGGCAGTTGCACCGATCTGCCGGCGCCGCGCAGGAAGTAATCCGCCGGCGTCGCTACTGCCCGTGATAGGCGACGACCCGCTCGACCTCGTTTTTCGAGCCGAGGATAACCGGCACGCGCTGGTGCAGTGAAGTCGGCCCGATATCGAGAATCCGCTGCCGGCCCGTGCTGGCGACCCCCCCGGCCTGCTCGACGATCATCGCCATCGGATTGGCTTCGTACATCAGGCGCAGCTTGCCGCCCTTGTCCTGCATCTTGCCGTCCAGCGGGTACAGGAAGATGCCGCCACGCGTGAGAATGCGAAAGACGTCGGCAACCATCGACGCGACCCAGCGCATGTTGAAGTCCTTGCCGCGCGGGCCTTGCTGGCCCGCCAGCAGTTCGTCGATGTAGCGCTTGACCGGGGCCTCCCAGAAGCGCGCGTTGGACATGTTGATGGCGAACTCCTTGGTGTCCTCGGGAATGCGGATGTTCTCCTGCGTCAGCACGAAATGGCCGAACTCGCGATCCAGCGTGAAGCAGTGCACCCCGTCGCCCAGAGTCAGCACCAGCAGCGTGGTCGGGCCATACACCGCGAACCCGGCGCAAACCTGCTGCGTGCCCGGCTGGAGAAAGGCCTTGTCGTCGACGGCCGGCACGCCCTCCGGGCAGCGCAAGACGGAGAAAATGGTGCCGACGGAAATATTGACGTCGATGTTCGACGAGCCGTCCAGAGGATCGAACACCAGGAGATACTCGCCCTTGGGATAGCGGTGAGGAATCAGGTGAGGATCTTCCATTTCCTCGGAGGCCATGGCGGCCAGATGTCCGCCCCATTCGTTGGCCTCGAGCAGGATCTCGTTGGAAATGACGTCGAGTTTCTTCTGCGCCTCGCCCTGCACGTTGTCGGTACCCGCGCCACCGAGCACCCCGGCAAGACTGCCCTTGCCGATGGCGATCGAAATCGCCTTGCAGGCGCGTGAAACGATTTCGACCAGGAAACGCAGGTCGGCGCAGATGATCTGCTTGTTGCGCTCCTCTTCAATGAGAAAGCGGGAAAGCGTGATGATTGCCATGATTGCCCACCGACGGGAAAAAGAAGGAAATTATAGTCGCCGCGTCCGCCGCCTAGCGACCGAAGCGCTGGTCGCACCAGTCCTCGATGGCGCGGCGCATCGCTTCCGGCTGCTCGGTCGGAATCCAGTGCCGCGCCTCGAGCCGCCGGACCCGGCAATCCGGCAGCGTCGCCAGAAGCCGAGCCGTCACGTCCGGATCGGTGAACGACGTGCCTTGCGACAGCAGCGCCAAAACCGGCGTCCTGATGCTGGCGAAGTCCGGCAAGGGACCGGTGACGGCCAGCAGATCCTGCGCGTAGACGGAGAGGGGCAGTCCGCGCAAGTCTTCGCGGACCGAGGCGTAGCGGGACTCCGGAAATCCGCCGCCAGTGCGCGCCATGGCGGCCCGGGTTTCTCGATCGAGCTGTTCGAGATCGAGTTCGGCAAGGCGCCGTCGATGCAGTCCCAGCGCCGCGATCGCCCTGAGCAGCGGCACGACGGCCCTCATCAGCGGGCGCAGCCGGGCCGCCCGCGCAAGCTGGCCGGCCAATGCCTGCCTGGCCATCGGCTCGATCAGCACGAGTCCCGCCACTTTGGCCGGATGGCGATGGGCGAACCACAGTCCGGTATTGGCGCCCAGGCAATGGCCGACGATGACCGCCCGCGGCACGCCCTCGGCCGCGAGCAGTGCCGCGAGGTCCGCGCACCAGATCTCGTACCCGACCCGGCCGCGATACAAGGAACCGCCGTGCCCGCGCAGATCCAGGCGGAGGATGTCCCAGGATTCGGCGAGCCGCGTCGTCGCCGCGAACGCCGACCAGCGCGTCATGTTGCTGGCCAGGCCATGAATGGCGACCAAGGTGCGGCGGGGAGCGGCAGGCCGCCAAAGCCGGTAGGCGATGGCGACACCATCGCGCGTTATGAATGTCCGTGTCGTGTCCATGGCCGCCTGCCTATATACTCACTGCCCACTCATTCAACCAGCCCCAGCCCGGGGCCGGACTTTTTTGGAAAAGCAATGGCGATGACACAGGACGAACTCAAGCGGGCGGTCGCCAAAGCGGCCGCGGACCACGTCGCGACGCAGGTGCCGGCCGGGAGCATCATCGGCGTCGGCACCGGTTCGACGGCGAATTTCTTCATCGACGAGCTGGCGAAAATCAAGGAGCGCGTGGCCGCGACCGTCGCCAGTTCGGAAGCGACCCGGAAGCGGCTGGAAGGCCACGGCATCAAGGTGCTCGACCTCAACGAGGTGACCGCCCTGCCGGTCTATGTCGATGGCGCCGACGAGATCACCGCCGGCCTGGCCATGATCAAGGGCGGCGGCGGGGCGCTGACGCGCGAGAAGATCGTCGCCGCGGTGGCCGCGGAGTTCGTCTGCGTTTGCGACCAGAGCAAGCTGGTCGACACGCTCGGCAAGTTTCCGCTGCCGGTGGAAACGATCCCGATGGCGCGCGCCCACGTCGCGCGCGCGCTCGAAAAACTCGGCGGGCAGCCCAAGCTGCGCGAAGGCTTCGTCACCGACAACGGCAACGTCATCCTCGACGTCCATGGGCTGGCCATCGCCGATCCGGCCGGACTGGAGACCGCGATCAACCAGATCGTCGGGGTAGTCACCAATGGCCTGTTCGCCCGCCGTCCCGCCGATCTGCTGTTGCTGGCGACGCCGACGGGCGTCAGGACGCTGAAGGCGTAGTCAGGCTTTCGGCGGCACGTAGCCGGCGATCGTCGCCGCGCCTTCGCCGAAGAAGTGCTTCTCGACCTGTTCGGCCAGGTACTGGCGCGCACGGGCATCCGCCAGGTTCAGGCGGTTCTCGTTGATCAGCATCGTCTGGTAGCGTATCCACTGCTGCCAGGCTTCCTTGGACACGTTCTCGAACAACCGCTTGCCGAGTTCGCCGGGCATGGGCGGGAAGTCCATGCCTTCCGCCTCGCGGCCGAGCTTGACGCAATTCACCATGCGGGCCATAAACTTGTTCTCCGAAGGTTCAAAGTATTGATTCTAGCGCCTGCCGGCGTGTCGCCGCGGCTGACTTTCAAAGCGCTTTCGTCAGCACTTTGGAGCGCCGTTGCAGGTTGTAGAGGTCGCGCTTCGCCGCCGGCAAGGTATCCACCGTCGTCTCGCCGAAACCGCGCTCGATGAACCAGTGGGCCGTGCGCGTCGTCAGGACGAACAGGCGCTTGATCTTCAAGCGCGCCGCGCGCGCCTCGATATGCTTGCGCAACTGGTCGCCATGGCCGCCGCGACGGTACTCCGGCATCACCGCCAGACAGGCCAGTTCCGCCGATTTCGGCTCGCCCTTGGCGGTTGAAATCGGGTAGAGCGCGGCGCAGCCGACGAGGACGCCGTCGAGATCCAGCACGGAAAAACGGTCGATCTCCATTTCCAGCCGCTCGCGCCCGCGCCTGACCAGCGTGCCGTCGGCCTCCAGCGGCGCGATCAGCGCCAGGATGCCGCCGACGTCCTCGTGCGTCGCCTGGCGCAGGTGGGCCAGTGGCGCGCTGGTCAGCACCGTGCCGATGCCCTCGCGCGTGAAGAACTCCATGAGCATGGCGCCATCGGTCCGATAGTCGAGGAAGTGCACGCGGCCGGCCCCGGCGCGACACGCCCTGACCGCGCCGGGCAGCGCCCGCGCCACGTCGTCCGCCTGCGGCACCTTCTTCGCCAGCAGGCCCTCGGCCTCGTCCGCGGTCAACGCGTCGATCAGGTTCCTCTTGCGATCGACCAGGCCCGGCGACTCGCACAGGTATATCAGCTTGTCCGCTCGCACGGCGGTCGCCACCGCTTCGGCGACCTCTTCCCAGGCCAGGTTGAAGATCTCGCCGGTCGGCGATGCGCCGATGGGCGTGACGAGCACGACGTTCTCCTGCGCCAGGTCCGCCTGGATCTCCTCGGCGACCACCTTGCGCACGGCGCCGGTCCACTGGAAATCGACGCCATCGACCACGCCGACCGGGCGCGCGGTAATGAAGTTGCCGCCCGTAACGCGCAGGAAGCCCCCCGCCAGCGGCGTGTTGGGCAAGCCCTGCGACAGCATGGCCTCGATCTCGATACGCGTCACGCCCATGGCGCGCTTGACGCATTCCAGCGCCTCGCTGTCGGTGACGCGCAGGCCCTTGTGGAAACGCGGCGTCAGCCCGCGCGCGGCCATTTCGGCATCGATCTGCGGCCGCGCGCCGTGCACCAGCACCAGACGAATGCCCATGGCGTCCAGCAGCGCCACGTCATGAATCAACGCCTCCGCCTTGTTCGATCGCAGCACCTCGCCGCCAAAGGCGATGACGAAGGTCTGGCCCCGAAAGGCATGGATGTAGGGCGCGGCTTGGCGTACCCAGGCGACGAGCCGGGTGTCGGTGACGGGCGCGGGTGCGGGTACGGTGATGGCAGCGGTCATGATCGAGATATCTTGGCGTTCCAGAACGCGGCCATCATAGCGTTTTTTCCCCGGCCAGCCTCGATCCGGCCTGGCGACCGGCAGGTCAATAATCGCCCCACAAAGCCATCATCGCCGCCAGCGCCGCCATGCCCGCCGTTTCGGTCCGCAGCACGCGCGGGCCGAGGCGGACCGCCTGGAAGCCCGTCAGCCGGGCCGCGGCCAGTTCGTCCTCCTCGAACCCGCCTTCCGGACCGGCCAGCAAAGTGACCGGTCCCGTCGGCGGCGCCAAGTCCGCGAGGCGCAGTTCCGCCCCGGGCGCCAGCATCAGCCGATGGCCGGACGGTACAGGCGCCTCGGCGAAGTAGTCCATCAGGTCGACCAGCGGCGCGACCTCGGGCACGCGGTTGCGCTGGCATTGTTCGCAGGCGGCCACGGCAACGGCCTGCCAGTGCGCTGCCCGGCGCGCCATGCGCTCGCCCGAGAGACGGATGACGCTGCGCCTGGCGACGACCGGCCGGATGCGCGCCACGCCCAGCTCCGTGGCTTTCTGGACGATCCAGTCCATCTTGTCGGCGGCCGGCAGGCCCTGGACCAGAGTGACCGGGATCGGCGCTTCACGGTCGACCTCGTCGAAGGACTCGAGCACCGCCGCCGTCGTCTTGCCGACGCGATGCAGGCGCGCGCGCCATTCGCCACCCCGCCCATCGAACAGGATCAACGCGTCGCCCTCGCCCATGCGCAACACCTTCGCCACATGGTGCGACGCCTCGGGCGGCAGCTCGAGCGTTGCGCCCGGCGCCAGCGGGAAGGGACAATGGATGCGGGGTATCATGAAACGATTATAGGTTCGGAGCGCGATCATGGTCAGCACGCCCACCCCCGTCTGCGACTTCGGCTGGCAGGCCGTCGACTTCGACCTGCCCGGCGTCGACGGCAAGCGCCACAGCCTGGCCTCGGCGCGCGGCCCCAGGGGCTTGCTGGTGATGTTCATCTGCAACCACTGCCCCTATGTCAAGGCCGTGATTCACCGCATCATCCGCGACACGCGCGAACTCCAGCCCCTGGGCGTCAATGCCATCGCCATCATGAGCAACGACCCGACCGACTATCCCGAGGATGCCTGGCCTCGCATGGCGGAAATCGCCCAGGCGCTGTCGTTTCCGTTTCCGTACGTCCTGGACGAAACCCAGCAAGTCGCCAAGGCCTATGGGGCGGTATGCACCCCGGATTTCTTCGGCTTCGACGCCAGCCTGCGCTTGCAGTACCGCGGCAGGCTGGATGCATCGCGCAAGGAAGCGGCGCCGGACGACGCACGGCGCGAACTGTTCGAAGCCATGACGCAGATCGCGCTGACGGGGCAAGGCCCGCGCGAGCAGATTCCCGGCATCGGCTGCTCGATCAAGTGGAAAAGTGACTGAAACCCCGGATTGACGGCTAAATTAATTCGCTTGATTGCCGTATAAGCTCCAGAGAACCCAATCAGATCGACGCCGTCGCATTTCCGGACGGTCATCGCCCGGCCCCCCGTCCTCGGAGACCGACGCCGCATGAAGCTCACCAAGAAAATCTGGCTGGCGCTCGGCCTGCTGGTGGGCGTGATGCTGACGGTGGATGTCGCCACGACCCGGCACGAACTTGCCGAGGCCGCGCGGCTGGAGAGCGAGCACAACGCTCGCGACATCCATGCTTTTGTGATGGCGATGCGTCGCGTTTATCAGGACCAGTTCGTCCGAAGCGGCCTGCCGATCAACGAAACCACCCGAGGACTGCTGCCCGCCCACGCGCTCGCGCAAATCGCGCGCGAGTTTCCCCACTGGAGCGACAGCGGCATCCGCTTCAAGAATGTCTCGGATCGTCCGCGCAACCCGGACAACATGGCGGATCGCTTCGAGATGGACGCGATCGGCTGGTTTCGCGCCAATCCGGCTGCGACGGAGCGAATGCGCGATATCGTCGAAGACAACGGCATCGCCTTCCTCCATTACACCGCGCCGATCCGCATCGAGGCGCCGTGCCTGAAGTGCCACGGCACGCGCGCCGACGCCCCCCCGGGGATCGCCGAAAAAAACGACGCGGCGTTCGACTACCGGATCGGCGATTTGCGGGGCATCGTCAGCATACGCATTCCGAAGTCCAAGCTCGAGGAGCATGTGAACGCGACCTGGCGCAATCGCCTGATCAAAAGTCTGATCGGCTATGCCGTGCTCTTCCTGGGGCTTGGCCTGTTGCTGCACATATTGATCATCCGGCGGGTGGCAAGGCTGCAATCGAGCGCGGACAAACTGGCCGCGGGCAACTACCAGATACGCGTCGCGTCGCCCGGTAACGACGAAATCTGCCAGTTGGCGAACAGCTTCGACCGCATGGCCGAAGCGGTGCAGGCCCGCGACCAGCAATTGGTCCGGCTGTCGCATTACGACCCGCTGACCGGACTGCCCAATCGCATGCTGCTCGAAGACCGCCTGGATCTGGCGCTGGCGCTGTCGCTGCGCCAAGCTACCCACGGCGCGCTGCTGCTGGTCAATGTCGACCGCTTCAAGATGCTCAACGATGCGCGCGGCCATTCGATGGGCGATGCCTTGCTGGTCGCCCTGGGCGGCCGCCTGTTCGGGCTGCTGCGCGATGGCGACACCCTGGCGCGCATGGGCGCCGACGAATTCGCCATCCTGCTGCAGGGTTTGCACAGCCATCGGGAAACGGCTTCCAACGGCGCCCTGGCCGTAGCCCAGAAAGTCCACGCCGACCTGCGCCTGCCCTTCGTGCTTGCCGGAAACGAGGAAATCACCCTGACGGCGAGCATCGGCGTCACGCTCTGCCCCGACGGCGGCAACGATTCGGCGCGCGAAGTGCTGCGCCGGGCCAATACCGCGCTGCATCGCGCCAAGGAAGCCGGCGGACACCAGACGGCCTTCTTCGAAACCGGCATGGGCGAATTCGCCGAGCAGCGCTTCCGCGTCGAGCGGGAGTTGCGCAAGGCCATCGGCGGCGGCGAGTTGCGCCTGTACCTGCAACCCCAGGTGGACGACCGGGGTCGCCGCGTCGGCGCCGAGGCGCTGGTGCGCTGGCAGCACCCGGAACGCGGCCTGCTGCCCCCCCAGCGCCTTCATCGGCATCGCCGAGGAATCCAACCTCATCGTCGATCTGGGCGGCTGGGTGCTGGCCGAGGCCTGCCGGCTCATGGCGCAGGAAACGGTGGCGGGACGGCCATTCCGCTTGTCGGTCAACATCAGTCCCCGGCAGTTCCGCCAGCCGGATTTCGTGTCCTGGGTGAAGGACGTGCTGGCCGCCAGCGGCGCCGATCCCGCGCACCTGACCCTGGAAGTTACGGAAGGCCTGGTCATCAACAATGTCGGCGACGTGGTGGCGAAAATGAGCGAGCTGACCGCGCTCGGCGTTCATTTCTCGATCGACGACTTCGGCACCGGCTACTCGTCGCTGGCCTATCTCAAGCGCCTGCCGATCGACGAACTGAAGATCGACAAGACCTTCATCCAGGATGCCCCCAACGATCCGGGCGACGCCGCCGTGGTCGAGACGATACTTTCGGTGGCGCGCCACATGCATCTAAAGGTGGTGGCGGAAGGCGTCGAGACCGAGGAACAGGCGGCCTACTTGCGCCAGCTGGCCAACATCACCTATCAGGGTTATCACTTCGGCAAGCCCGATTCGGCGGAAACCTGGCTGAAACGCTGGAACGCGGGACCGAACGCTTAGCCCTGGCGCGGCGTCCGGCCACGGCTGACTTTGGCGGCAGGGCGCCGGGATGGCCCGATACTCGCCGGCACGATCGGCGCCTGCTCGACGATCAGCCGCGGCCCTTCTTCGCGCACGAACGCCAGGAAGGCCGAGGCCATCGGCAGCAGTTGCTTGTCGGCGCGTCTCACCACGTACCACTGCCGCGTCACCGGCGTACCGGCCACGGGCAGGCGCACCAGGCGGCCGGCGGCCAGTTCCAGGCCGATGGTGTGCTCCGAAATGAACGACAAGCCCATGCCTGCCATGACCGCCTGCTTGATGGTTTCGTTGCTGCCCATCTCGGTGGTGTCGGCGAGCGCTACCTGATGCCCGGCGAAGAAGCGTTCCATCGCGCCGCGCGTTCCGGAACCGGGTTCGCGGATCAGGAAAGGCTCGCCGGCCAGATCGGCGGGATCGACGCGCTTGCGCGAAGCCAGCGGATGACCGGGCGCGGCGATGATGACGTGAGGATGATCGGCGAACACCGCGGCCACCGTGGCGAACTCCCTGGGCGGCGCGCCCATGATGGCCAGGTCGACCTGATTGTCGCCGAGCTGGCGCACCAGGGTCTCGCGATTGAAGACGCCGAGCCGAAGCTCCGCCTCGGGATGGGCCGCGCGGAAAGCCACCAGCAGGCGCGGCGCGAAATACTTGGCGGTGGAGACCACGCCCAGAATCAGCCGCCCGCCCTTGGCGCCCCGGATCGCCGCCAGCGCCTCGTCCGCCTCGCGCAGCTGCTGGCCGACGCGCCGGGCATGGCGCAACAGCTCCTCGCCGGCGCCCGTGAGATGGATGCGCTTGCCCATCTGTTCGAACAGCGGCATGCCGACCTGGTCCACCAGCGCCTGGACCTGCATCGACACTGCCGGCTGGGTGAGATGCAACTCCTCGGCAGCACGCGAAAACGACAAGTGGCTGGCGACCGATTCGAAGACCTTGAGCTGGCGCAGGGTGACGTTTTTCATGGCGCGCCATCTTATCATCTCGATAAAAAAACATGACTGGCGCTTATGGGTCCCTGGCGCTAGTCTTGCCGCCATGACGACCCTGCAGGCCCTGATTTTCGACGTCGACGGCACGCTCGCCGAAACCGAGCGCGACGGCCATCGCCCCGCTTTCAATGCCGCGTTCCGCGATGCCGGCCTGCCATGGCGCTGGGACGTCGAGACCTATGGCGAACTGCTCGCCGTCACCGGCGGCAAGGAGCGCTTGCGCTTCTACGCCGAACGCCACGATCTCGACTTCCTCGGGCAACCGAACGCCGACGAACGCATCAAGGTGCTGCATGCCGCCAAAACGCGCCACTATCTGGCGATGCTGGAGGCCGGGCAAATTCCGCTGCGTCCCGGGGTGGCCCGCCTGATCGCCGAGGCGCGCGCGGCCGGCGTGCGGCTGGCCATCGCCACCACGACGACGCCCGACAATGTCACCACGCTGCTGCGTACCGCCCTGGCGCCGGATGCGTCCGCCTGGTTCGAGGCGATCGGCGCCGGCGACATCGTGCCGCACAAGAAGCCGGCGCCGGACATCTACCTTTGGGTGCTCGACCGGCTGGGCCTGCCCGCCGAAGCTTGCCTGGCGATCGAGGATTCCGCCAACGGCCTGAAGTCAGCCATGGCGGCACGCCTGCCGACGGTGGTCACCCGCAGCGTCTATACCGCCGATCACGACTTCACCGGCGCGCAGGCGGTGTTGCCCGACCTCGGACAGGTAGGCTGGTCCGACCTCGTGCTTATACATCAGATCAAAAAATCTTAATGTTATTTATGCCTGGCGCGCACTAGGATGGCACCAGTTCGATTCCGGCCACCATCGGCCACCGACATCACGATAAGGAGCAAACCATGGATCAATCCGCCCGCTACGCCGACCTGAGCCTTCGGGAAGAAGACTTGATCAAGGGCGGCAAGCACATCCTGTGCGCCTACAAGATGAAGCCGAAGGCCGGCACCGGCTATCTGGAAGGCGCGGCGCATTTCGCCGCCGAATCCTCGACCGGCACCAACGTCGAAGTTTCCACCACCGACGAGTTCACCAAGGGCGTCGACGCGCTGGTCTACCACATCGACGAAGCCAACGAGGAAATGCGCATCGCCTACCCGATCGACCTGTTCGACCGCAACATCACCGACGGCCGCATGATGATGGTCTCGTTCCTGACCCTGACCATCGGCAACAACCAGGGCATGGGCGACATCGAGTACGCCAAGATGGTCGACTTCTACATGCCCCGGCGCGCCATCGAGCTGTTCGACGGCCCGGCCAAGGACATCTCCGACCTCTGGCGCGTGCTCGGCCGCCCGATCCGCGATGGCGGCTACATCGCCGGCACCATCATCAAGCCCAAGCTCGGCCTGCGTCCCGAGCCCTTCGCCCTGGCCGCCTACCAGTTCTGGCTGGGCGGCGATTTCATCAAGAACGACGAGCCCCAGGGCAACCAGGTGTTCTCGCCGATGAAGAAGACGATTCCGCTGGTCTATGACGCCATGAAGCGCGCCATGGACGAAACCGGCGAGGCCAAGATTTTCTCCGCCAACATCACCGCTGACGACCACAGCGAGATGATCGCCCGCGGCGAGTTCATCCTTTCCGCCTTCGGTCCCGACGCCGACAAGGTGGCCTTCCTGGTCGACGGCTACGTCGGCGGCCCCGGCATGGTCACCACTGCCCGTCGCTGGTTCCCGAACCAGTACCTGCACTACCACCGCGCCGGCCACGGCGCCGTCACCTCGCCCAGCTCGAAGCGCGGCTACACCGCCTACGTGCTGGCCAAGATGTCGCGCCTGCAAGGGGCGTCGGGCATCCACGTCGGCACCATGGGCTACGGCAAGATGGAAGGCGACAAGGACGACCGCGCCATCGCCTACATCATCGAGCGCGACAGCTATACCGGCCCGGTCTATCACCAGGAGTGGTACGGCATGAAGCCGACCACGCCGATCATCTCCGGCGGCATGAACGCGCTGCGCCTGCCCGGCTTTTTCGAGAACCTCGGTCACGGCAACGTCATCAACACCGCCGGCGGCGGTTCCTACGGCCACATCGACAGTCCGGCGGCCGGCGCCAAGTCGCTGCGCCAGGCCTATGAATGCTGGAAAGCCGGCGCCGATCCGATCCAGTGGGCCAAGGAGCACCGGGAGTTCGCGCGCGCCTTCGAGTCCTTCCCGAAGGACGCCGACAAGCTGTATCCAGGTTGGCGGGATCGCATCGGCAGCCACAAGTAGCCGCCGACATGACCGACTACCTGATTCGGCGCGAGCCTTTCTACCAGCCCTGGGGCAACGAAGTCGGCCTCTACGAGGCCGCCTACGCGGCGCGCCTGCCGGTGATGATCAAGGGCCCGACCGGCTGCGGCAAGTCGCGCTTCGTCGAGCACATGGCCTGGAAGCTGGGCAAGCCGCTGATCACCGTCGCCTGCAACGAAGACATGACGGCCAGCGACCTGGTGGGCCGGTATCTCCTCGACGCCGATGGCACGCGCTGGCTCGACGGACCGCTGACCATGGCGGCGCGCATCGGCGCGATCTGCTATCTCGACGAGATCGTCGAAGCGCGCCAGGACACCACGGTCGTCATCCACCCGCTCACCGACCATCGCCGCACGCTGCCGCTCGACAAGAAAGGCGAGCTGATCGAGGCGCATCCCGACTTCCAGCTGGTCATTTCCTACAACCCCGGCTACCAGTCGCTGGTCAAGGACCTCAAGCAGTCCACCAAGCAGCGCTTCACGGCATTCGATTTCGATTACCCCGAAGCCACGCTGGAAGCCGGCATCGTCGCGACGGAAAGCGGGCTCGACCGCGATCAGGCGGCCCGGCTGGTCAAGATCGCCCATACGGCGCGCCACCTGAAGGGCCACGGCCTGGACGAAGGCATTTCAACGCGCCTGCTCGTCTATGCGGCCACGCTGATCCAGCGCGGCGTAACGCCGGTCGATGCCTGCCGCATGGCGCTGGTGCGGCCGATCACCGACGACGCCGACATTCGCACCACGCTGTACCACGCCATCGACGCCGTCTTCGCCTGAAAGTCAGCCGTGGTGACACGCCACCCGGAATCCCCAAGGACGCGTCGCGAGCGGGCGGAGCGCGAGGCGCACGGCGCGCAGCGACGAGACAGTACAAACAAGTACGGCGAGGAAGCGAGCACCGGGCAACGACGCGATACGCCCGCGCAGCAGCGTGATTGGGGATTCCGGTAATGCATCCGCAGGTACAGACTTACTGGTACGAACTCGAGTGCGGCTTCAAGCCGGTCGCCGAGGTATTCGAGGAATGCGTCTTCGAGGCGCTCGCGACCTTTTCGCGCGCGCAGATGAAAGCTTACCTCGACGCCGCGCGCGCACTGGGCAAACTCGGCCGCGGCCCCGAGCCGATGCTGGCCTTCCTCGAAGGCTGGCCCGGGGTCGCCGCCGCCGTCAAGGAAGACGCTTTGCCGGCCGTCATGGCGTTTGTGCGGGCCATGCAGAAATCGCCCAACGGCCCCGCCATCGCGCCCTTCCTGCAAACCTTGCCCGCCGTCGCCCGGCGCCAGCCCTCGCTGGCCCAGTTGCAGGGCTACATCGACATCGCCCGCGACCTGATGGCGCGCACGACAGGCTCGATCCACGGTTTCCAGCAGACCCTCCCCAGCCCCGGCCTGCCCGAGCTGTTCGCCCAGGCGCCGCACCTGCTGGATCTGCTTTCGCTGCGGGGACTGGGCAACTGGGTCGATTACGGCATCCGCAACCATGGCGATCATCCCGAACGCCAGGTCGAATATTTCCGGCTCGTCTCGCCCGACAGTCGCGCCGTCATGCAGCGCGAGCGGCGCGGCACGCTGTTCCACGATGTCGAGCGTCAACTCGACCTGTACTTGCGGGCGCTGTGGAACGACCCCGAGACGCTGGTGCCCTACGCCACGGCATTCGACGAATTGCGCCAGCCCGTTCCCTATTTCGACAAGCTGGGCATGCGCGTGCCGGACGTGTTCGATGACGCGACCGGTCCGGGTGGCCGCGTGTCCGGCATCGACCGCTACCGCGCGGTGCTGGCCCACATGGTCGGCCACCGCCGCTGGAGCGCGGCGCAGGTCGCCGACAACTGGAGTCCGTTCCAGCGCATGGCCGTCGAATTCTTCGAAGACGCGCGCATCGACACGCTGCTGATGCGCGAGTACCCGGGCCTCGGGCGCATCTTCCTCTCCCTGCACCCCAAGCCGGCCGAGGACGCCTGCGATCCCGAAACCACGTCCTGCCTGCGCCACCGGCTCGCCATGCTTTCGCGCGCTTTTCTCGATCCTGGACACGGCTACCGCGATGAAGCGCTCAACGACTTCGTCGCGCGCTTCCACGAGGCGCTCGAGACGGGTCCGTCGAGCACCGCGGCGATGGCCGCATTGGCGCTCGCCTACGTCGCCAGGACGCGGCGCGCTTCCGATCAGTTCGCCCGAATCCACTTCGACGACACGGTGGTCAATTACCGCGACGACAACCGCCAGCTCTGGAAATTCATCGAGGCCGGCGACGAGGAAGAGGCTTTCGACGAACCGCGCCAACTGGATCGTTCCGACCCGCAAGGCCTGCCGCCGCGCCACTATCCGGAATGGGACTACCGCAGCCAGGACTATCGCCCCGACTGGGTCAGCGTGTACGAAGGGCTGCATCCATCCGGCAAGCCCGAGAAAATCGACCAGCTGATGGCCAAGCACGCCGCGCTCGCCCAGCGCCTCAAGCGCCTGCTCGATCTCCTGAAGCCGCAGGACAAGGTGCGCATCCGTTACCAAGAGGAGGGCGCGGAACTGGATCTCGATATCGCCCTGCGCTCCTTGATCGACTTCAAGTGCGGTGCCATGCCCGATCCGCGCATCAACATGAGCCACAGAACATCCGGACGCGACATCGCCGTGCTGCTGTTGCTCGACCTTTCGGCATCCCTGAACGAGAAGCTGCCCTCGAACGGCCAGACCATCCTCGAGCTTTCGCGGGAAGCGGTATCGCTGCTCGCCTGGGCGATCGACCGGGTCGGCGACCCGTTCGCCATCGCCGGTTTCCACTCCGACACGCGCCACCAGGTCCGCTACCAGCACATCAAGGGCTTCTCGGAAAGCTGGGGCGACGACGTCAAGGCGCGCCTCGCGGCCATGGCGGCTGGCTGGTCGACGCGCATGGGGGCGGCCATGCGCCATGCCAGCCACTATCTGGAAGCACAGCGCGCCGACAAGAAACTGATGCTGATCCTCACCGATGGCCGACCCTCGGACGTCGACAGCCCCGACGAACGACAACTGGTCGAGGATGCGCGCCAAGCGGCGCGCGAACTGGACCAGCGCGGCATCTTTCCCTACTGCATCAGCCTGGACCCATGCGCCGACGACTACGTAGCCGATATTTTCGGCAAGCGCCATGTCGTCATCGATCGTCTCGAGCGCCTGCCAAGCAAGCTGCCCGAGCTGTTCGTCGCCCTGACGCGCTGACTGGCTCCTTCTTATTTCAATGATAAGAAAAAGTGAATAGCGCTTATGGTTCGAGGGGCTTACATTCCACGCGTGAGGTCGCGGTCACCGCGGCCTGCACATCTCCACTCCCTCTGGCATCACTGCCAGATTGGCCCCACCCCCACGACACGCCGGGGGTGGGGATTTTCTTGCCGGAGCGGCCTGGAGAGATGGGCTGATTGATGCACTTGGCAAAGGATATGGCAGGGCGCCGGATCGGCGGCGATGTCGGACGCGATCGGGCGGCTTGCGGCAGGAATCATTTCGATAAAGGGGAAACAACATGTCCATCAAGCATCCGATCATTGCGGTCACGGGCTCTTCGGGCGCCGGCACCACCACGGTCAAGCGCTCCTTCGAGCACATCTTCCGGCGCGAGAAGATCTCGGCGGCGGTCATCGAAGGCGACAGCATGCACCGGTACGATCGCGCCGAGATGAAGCGCGTGATCGCCGAAGCCGAAGCGCGCAGCGATTGCGGCCTGCCGACGCATTTCGGGCCCAGCTGCAACGAGCTGCCCGAACTGGAGAACATCTTCAAGACCTATGCCGAATGCGGCCAGGGCCGGCGCCGCTTCTATCTCCACAACGAAGACGAGGCGACCCCCTACGGCCAGCAGCCGGGCACCTTCACGCCCTGGGAGAATCTGCCTGAACATACCGACCTGCTGTTCTACGAAGGCCTTCACGGCGCCTACGTCGGCGACGACGCCGACGTGGCCCAGCATGTCGACCTGGCGATCGGCGTGGTGCCCGTGGTCAACCTCGAATGGATCCAGAAGATCCATCGCGACACCGCCGGCCGCGGTTACTCCGTCGAAGCCGTGACCCAGACCATCCTGCGCCGCATGCACGATTATGTGCATTACATCTGCCCGCAATTCTCCCGGACGCACATCAATTTCCAGCGGGTGCCGGTGGTCGATACGTCGAACCCCTTCATCGCCCGCGACATTCCCACGCTCGACGAATCCTTCGTCGTCATTCGCTTCCGCGATCCGCACGGCGTCGATTTTCCCTACTTGCTGACCATGATCCAAGACTCGTTCATGTCCCGGCCCAACATCATGGTGGTGCCCGGCGGCAAAATGGAACTGGCCATGCAGCTGGTGCTGACGCCGATCATCCTCGACCTGATGGAGAAGAAGTGGAAACGTAGCTCCAAGTAAGGAAGCTCGCCACGCACCCCGCCCCTCGCCCTTCGGGCCGCAGGGGGCCGAACACCAATACCTGCAACACAACGGGCCGGGTTTCGCCGATAATAAAAGGCTTTCCCGGCCGCAACCGGAGAGTAACCGAGATGTCCACTTTCAGCGATTTCGAGCCACCCGTGTTCAATAACCTGACCAGCGCCATCCGCGCCCTGGCCATGGACGCCGTGCAGAAGGCCAATTCCGGCCACCCGGGCGCGCCCATGGGCATGGCCGAGATTGCCGAAGTGCTGTGGAACCACCACCTGCGCCACAACCCGGCCAACCCCAAGTGGGCCGACCGCGACCGCTTCGTGCTGTCGAACGGCCACGGCTCGATGCTGATTTACGCCCTGCTGCACCTGACCGGCTACGATCTGTCGATCGACGACCTCAAGAATTTCCGACAGTTGCACAGCAAGACGCCGGGGCACCCCGAGTACGGCTACACCCCCGGCGTCGAGACCACCACCGGCCCGCTCGGGCAGGGCATCACCAACGCCGTCGGCATGGCCATGGCGGAAAAGCTGCTCGCCGATCAGTTCAACAAACCCGGTCACGAGATCGTCGATCACCGTACCTGGGTGTTCCTCGGCGACGGCTGCCTGATGGAAGGCATCTCTCACGAGGCCTGCGCGCTGGCCGGCACCTGGGGCCTGGGCAAGCTGACCGCCTTCTGGGACGACAACGGCATTTCCATCGACGGCCATGTCGAGGGCTGGTTCACCGACGACACGCCGAAGCGCTTCGAGGCCTACGGCTGGCATGTGGTGCCCAACGTCAATGGCCACGATCCCGAAGCCCTGCACGCCGCCATCGAAGCCGCCAAGGCCGTCACCGACAAGCCCTCGCTGATCTGCTGCCGGACCGTGATCGGTGCCGGCAGCCCGAACAAGCAAGGCACGCACGACGTGCACGGCGCACCGCTCGGCGACATCGAGATCGCCGCCACCCGCCCGCACATCGGCTGGCATTTCGGCCCCTTCGAAATTCCCCAGGAGATCTACGAAGCCTGGGACGCGAAGAAGAAGGGGGCCGAATGGGAGGCCGAGTGGAACCGCAAGTTCGAGCACTACGCCAAGGCGTTTCCTGCGGAGGCGGCCGAATTTAGGCGCCGCATGGCCGGCGATCTGCCGGCGCAGTGGGCCG
>JAGVUA010000044.1 GCA_019136545.1 Betaproteobacteria bacterium | reverse complement strand
AAGGTTCTCGCCATCGAGCGAGCTGTTGAACTCCGGGAATTTCTTGAGCGCCAATTCGCAAGCCTTGATGACGAAGGCGAGCATGGTGATCTTGGCACCGCCCGACTTCTCGCTTTCCTTGTTGAGCGCCACGCGGAAGGCTTCGAGCTCTGTGATGTCGGCGTCTTCGTGGTAGGTCACAGCCGGGATCATCACCCAGTTGCGGGCCAGGTTCTGGCCGGAAATCTTCTTGATGCGCGACAGCGGCTTGACTTCGATATCGCCGAACTTGGCGAAATCGACCTTCGGCCAGGGCAGCAGATCGAGGCCGCCACCCAGGTTGGCGGCGGGCGCCGCGCTGCTAGTGCCGGATTGCATCACGCCCTTGATGAAGGCGGTGACGTCTTGCTGGAGGATACGGCCCTTGGGACCGGTTGCGGGCACCTTGGCGAGATCGACGCCGAGTTCGCGCGCGAACTGGCGCACGGAAGGGCTGGCGTGCGTGCCTGCCGAGGGCGCCGCCGATATCGCCGGTGCAGGCGGCGCGACCGGCTTTGCCGGGGTGGGGGTTGGTGCAGCTAACGGCGCGGCGACGGGTGCAACTTCAGGCGTCGCCGGTGTCGTGGGCGCCGGCGCGCTGGCGCTCTGCGGTGCGTCGGTGGTTGTCGTGGCGGAAACCTCGACCAGCGCGACGACCGCGCCCTGCGACAGCCGGTCACCCATCGCGACCTTGATTTCCTTGACCACACCGGCGGCCGATGATGGCACATCCATCGTCGCCTTGTCGGATTCCAGCGTGACGAGGGCGTCGTCCAGCTTGACGGTATCGCCGACCTTGACGCAGATTTCGATGACCGGGATGTCGGAGAAATCGCCGATGTCCGGAACCTTGATTTCGACTAACTGGCTCATGTAGCGCTCCCTTAAACCGTCACCGGATTCGGCTTGTTGATATCGATGCCATATTTGGCGATGGCTTCGGCAACCTTGCTGCGTTCAATCGTGCCGTCGTCGGCCAGTGCCTTGAGTGCGGCGATGGTGACCCAGCGGCGATCAACCTCGAAGAAGTGGCGCAACTGCTCGCGCGTATCGGAGCGGCCGAAGCCGTCGGTGCCCAGCGTGACGTAGCGACGATTGATGAACGGGCGGATCTGCTCGGCATAGAGGCGAACATAGTCGGTCGCCGCGATGATTGGGCCGCGTGTATCGTTGAGACACTTCTCGACGTGCGAGAGGCGCGGCTTGGCGGTCGGGTTGAGCAGGTTCCAGCGGGCGGCGTCGTTGCCTTCGCGCGCCAGTTCGTTGAAGCCCGGGCAGCCCCAGAGGTCGGCATCGACACCCCAGTCGTTCTTGAGCAGGTCGGCGGCGGCGATGACTTCGCGGAAGATGGTACCCGAGCCGAGCAGTTGCACGCGCGGCGCGGCCTGTTTGCCGTCCGAGACCTGGCCCTTCTTCAGCAGGTACATGCCTTTGATGATGTCGGCCTCGGCGCCTTCGGGCATCTCCGGGTGCTCGTAGTTCTCGTTCATCACCGTGATGTAGTAGTACACATCTTCCTGTTCCTGGAACATGCGGCGCATACCGTCCTGCATGATCACGGCGATCTCGAAGGCGAAGGTCGGATCGTAGCTGATGCAGTTCGGGATCAGGCCCGAGAGGATCAGCGAATGGCCGTCTTCGTGCTGCAGGCCCTCGCCGTTGAGCGTCGTGCGACCGGCGGTACCGCCGATCAGGAAGCCGCGCGCGCGCTGGTCAGCGGCGGCCCAGTAGAGGTCCATGGTGCGTTGCAGGCCGAACATCGAGTAACAGATGTAGAACGGAATCATCTGCTCGTTATGCACCGAGTAGGAGGTCGCAGCAGCGATCCAGTCGCTCATCGCGCCGGCTTCGTTGATGCCTTCCTGAAGCACCTGGCCACTCTTCGATTCCTTGTAGAACATCAGCTGGTCATGGTCCTGCGGCACATAGTTCTGGCCTTGCTGGCTCCAGATGCCGATCTGCCGGAACAGGCCTTCCATGCCGAAGGTGCGCGACTCGTCGGGCACGATGGGGACGACGCGTTTGCCGATTTGCTTGTCCTTGAGCAGGATGTTGAGCAGTCGGACGATGGCCATTGTGGTCGAGATTTCACGGCCCTCGCCGGAGGCCTTAAGCAGCGCCTCGAACGCCGAAAGCGGCGGAACTTCAAGCGCCGCAGCCTGGTCGCGACGGCGTGTCAGGAAGCCGCCCAGGGCTTGCCGGCGTTCGTGCATGTATTTGAGCTCGGCTGAGCCTTCCTCGAACTTGAGGAAGGGCAGCGATTCGATCTGGTCGTCGGGAACCGGCAGTTTGAAGCGGTCGCGGAAGCGGATCAGTGCTGCGGTGTCGAGCTTCTTCTGCTGGTGCGAGATGTTCATGCCCTCACCGGCTTCGCCCATGCCGTAGCCCTTGATCGTCTTGGCCAGGATCAGCGTCGGCTGGCCCTTGTGTTCGACAGCGGCCTTGAAGGCACTGAAAATCTTGAAGATGTCGTGGCCGCCGCGGTTGAGCTGCCAGATCTCGGCGTCGGTCAGGTCCGAGACCAGCGCCTTGAGTTCCGGGGTGTTGAAGAAATGTTCGCGAACATAGGCGCCGTTCTTCGACTTGAAGGTCTGGTATTCGCCGTCGATGGCTTCCATCATGCGCTTCTTCAGGATGCCCTTTGTGTCGCGGGCGAAGAGGGCGTCCCAGTGGCGGCCCCAGATCAGCTTGATGACGTTCCAGCCGGCACCGCGGAAAGTGCCTTCCAGTTCCTGGATGATCTTGCCGTTGCCACGAACCGGGCCGTCAAGGCGTTGCAGGTTGCAGTTGATGACGAAGATCAGGTTGTCGAGCCTTTCGCGCGAAGCCAGGCCGATGGCGCCTAGCGATTCGACTTCGTCCGTTTCGCCATCTCCGAGGAAGGCCCAGACCTTGCGGTCTTGCGGCGGGATCAGGCCGCGACTTTCCATATAGCGCATGAAACGCGCCTGGTAAATGGCCTGGATCGGGCCGAGGCCCATGGAGACGGTCGGAAAACGCCAGAAATCGGGCATCAACCAGGGATGCGGGTAGGACGATAGACCCTTGCCATCCACCTCTTGGCGGAAGTTCATGACCTGTTCGTCGCTCAGGCGACCCATCAGGTGGGCGCGGGCGTAGACCCCGGGAATCGAATGGCCCTGAAAGAAGACCAGGTCGCCAAGATGCTGTTCGGTCTGCGCGTGCCAGAACCAGTTGAAACCCACGTCGTAGAGGGCCGCCGACGACGCGAAGGAGGCAATGTGGCCGCCGACATTGGTGTCGCGATTGGCGCGCACGACCATGGCCATGGCGTTCCAGCGGATGTAATTGCGGATGCGGATCTCGATGTCGGCATCGCCGGGATACTTGGGTTGCTGATCAGCCGGGATCGTGTTGATGTATTCGGTGGTTGCGGAATAAGGAATGTCGATGCCTTCTTCGCGCGCCTGGGCGATCAACTGCTGGATAAGGTAATGGGCGCGCTCGGGGCTTTCATTCTCGATCACGCCGGTCAGCGCTTCCTGCCATTCGCGCGTTTCCTGCGGGTCAGAATCGCCAAGCTCGGGTGTCGGGATGATCTTCGATAGAGGGGCCATTTGTTATCTCCTGTTCTTCTGATGAGGGCTTGCCGAACACGCGAGGTGAGCAGAAAGCGCAATGCTAATGCATTGTCGTGATGGAAAGTACCGCAGTATTGCAAGATGATGTTTTACTATGTGAAATGAAGTTGGCTTCCGCTAAGACCACACTAAGTCCATTGGGTTCAATCTCGTTTCAGCAACGATGGAATCGGATAAAATCATGAGGTTAACGCAGGGCCCTGCGGCAACTCATTCCACGAAATCCAGCGATCCCGGGAGTCTTCATGTCAGAAGCGGTGGCAACAGCACAAAAAACGACTGGTCTGGAGGCTAGAAGACCGGTTCCGGCCGGAAGCCGGCTATTGATGTCCGGCAACGACGCGGTCTCGCGCGCCGTATGGGAGGCCGGCGTGCGGGTTGCGGCCGGATACCCGGGCACACCGGCCACCGAAATGCTGGAAGTGATCTCGACCTACCCAGATCTGTACGCCGAATGGTCGGTCGATGAAAAGGTTTCGCTGGAAGTCGCCTTCGGCGCCGCGATGGCCGGTTCGCGATCCTTCTGCGCCATGAAACATGTGGGCATGAACGTTGCCTCGGACGCCCTGATGACCATGACCCTGACGGGAACAGCAGGTGGCCTGGTGATCGCCGTCGCCGACGACGTCGGTCTGTCGTCGTCGCAGAATGAGCAGGACTCGCGCTACTGGGGACGTTTTGCGCACGTGCCGGTCCTTGAACCGGCCGATTCCCAGGAAGCCTACGCTTTCACGCTAGCGGCCTACGAGCTCTCGGAGCGTTTCCAGACGCCGGTGATCCTGCGCCTGACGACGCGCATCTGCCACGTCAACTGCCTGGTCACGGTTGGTGAGCGCACCGAGAGGCCGGTGGCCGGTTTCGTCAAAGACGTCGGTCGCTGGGTGATGGTGCCGGGCGCTGCCGGGCGCCGCCTGCCGCTGATGTTCGAGCGCGAAA
>JAGVUA010000158.1 GCA_019136545.1 Betaproteobacteria bacterium | reverse complement strand
TCGCCGCCACAAGCGATGAAATCGTCGTAGGCGATGGTCTGGGCGCGAATGAAGCCGCGCTCGAAGTCGGTGTGGATCACGCCCGCGGCCTGCGGCGCGGTGTCGCCCTTGTGAATGGTCCAGGCGCGGACTTCCTTGACTCCGGCGGTAAAGTAGGTCTGCAAGCCAAGCAGGTGGTAGCCGGCACGGATCAGGCGGTTCAGGCCCGGCTCGTGCAGCCCCATGTCGGCGAGAAACATTTCCTTTTCGTCATCGGCGAGATCGGCAATCTCCGCCTCCACGGCGGCGCACAGAGCGACCACTTCGGCGCCCTCCTGCGCCGCGCGGGCGCGCACCGCGTCGAGGTGCGGATTGTTCTCGAAGCCGTTCTCCTTGACGTTGGCAACATAGAGGATCGGTTTGGCCGTCAGCAGGAAGAACTGGCGCAGGTTGCCGCGCTCCTCCTTGGACAAATCCAGCGAACGTACCGGCTTCGCCTGGTCGAGCTGTTGCTGGCACTTTTCCAGGACGTCGACCAGCAACTTGGCTTCCTTGTCGCCGCCGGCGCGCGCCTGCTTGGAATAACGGACCAGCGCCTTCTCGACGGCCGCCAGGTCGGCCAGCGCCAGTTCGGTGTCGATGACCTCGATATCGCGGATCGGATCGACGCTGCCTGAAACGTGCACGACATTGTCGTCGGCAAAGCAGCGCACGACGTGGACGATGGCGTCGGTCTCGCGAATGTTGGCGAGGAACTGGTTGCCCAGGCCTTCTCCCTTGCTCGCGCCGGCGACCAGTCCGGCGATATCCACGAACTCGACAATGGCGTGCTGGATTCGCTGCGGCTTGACGATCTTCGCCAACGCTTCCAGGCGCGGATCGGGAACCTCGACGATACCGACGTTTGGCTCGATGGTGCAGAACGGATAGTTTTCCGCCGCGATGCCCGACTTGGTCAAGGCATTGAACAGGGTGGATTTGCCGACATTGGGCAGGCCGACGATGCCGCACTTGAGACTCATGGATTTTCCTTTGCCGGCGCAGGCCGGGTGTTAATACGCTGGGTGGCAGCGTTGAAGTCCGCCTTGGCCAATTGCGGCCAGGCCAGCAGGGCCCGGTCGATTGCCGTATCGATTTCCCCGCGCTCTTCCTTGCGCGGCGGCTTCAACACGTAGTTCACCACTTCATTGCGGTCGCCCGGATGGCCGATGCCGACGCGTATCCGCCAGTAGTCCTGGGTACCAAGGTGCGAGGTCAGGCTCTTCAAGCCGTTATGGCCGCCGAGACCGCCGCCGAAACGGAGCTGGGTGCGGCCCGGCGGCAAGTCGAGCTCGTCATGGATAACCAGCATCTCGGCGGGGGCGATACGGTAGAAGCGCGCCAATGCCTGGACGGCACGACCGGACTCGTTCATGTAAGTGGCCGGCATCAACAGCCAGACACCCGCTTCACGGGCATGGGCGACCCAGCCATGGTAGCGCGACTCCTTGGCGAAGGAGATTCCGAGGTCGGCGGCCAGGCGCTCACAAAACCAAAACCCGGCGTTGTGCCGGGTTTCAGTGTATTCGGCCCCGGGATTGCCGAGGCCGACGACCAAGCGCAGCGCCGGTTGCGTCAACTCACTTCTTCTCGGCCGGCTTCTTCTCGGTGGTGATCTGCGTCTCGGCCGGGCCCTCGGTCGTTTCCTCCGACGCGGCGCCACCGCCACGCACCACCACTGTCGCCACCACCGGGTCGCCTTCGCCGTGGTGAACGATTTCGACGCCGGCCGGCAGCTTCAAGCCCGACATGTGGATGGAGTGCCCCGCATCCATGTCCTTGAGGTCGACTTCGATGAACTCCGGCAGATCGGCGGGCAGGCACTTGACGTCCACTTCGTTGGTGACGTGCTGAACCATGCCGCCATGAAGCTTGACGCCCGGGGCGACATCGCCGTTGATGAAGTGCAACGGCACTTTCTGGTGGATCTTGTGCGTGGCGTCGATGCGCTGGAAATCCACGTGCAGAATCAGCTGGCGGAACGGGTGACGCTGCACGTCGCGCAACAGGCACATCTGCTTGGCGCCGTCGAGGTTGAGGTTCAGCACGGAGGAATAGAAGGCCTCCTTGCGTAGGTGCTGCCAAAGATCGTTGTGATCGAACTCGATGGCTTGCGGCTGGCTTTCACCGCCGTAGAGGATGCCCGGCACGCGGCCGGCGCGACGCAGGCGGCGGCTCGCACCCGTGCCCTGTACTTCGCGCTTGGTGGCTTTGACTTCGATTTGCATGGTAATGCTCCAAAAATGACTGCCCGCGACCAGGCAGTGGGTTGAGAAACTATTCGACGAACAGCGAGGACACCGATTCCTCGTTGCTGATGCGCAGCATTGTTTCCGCCAGCAAGGCGGAAATGGAGACGACGCGAACGCGCGAACACTTGCTGGCATCCTCGCGCAGGGGAATGGTATCGGTCACCACCACTTCGTCGAGCTCGGATTCTTCGATGCGGGCGATGGCGCTGCCCGACAAGACCGGGTGCGTCGAGTAGGCGACCACCCGCTTTGCGCCGTGCTGCTTGAGCGCCTGGGCGGCCTTGCAGAGGGTGCCGGCGGTATCGACGATGTCGTCCATGATCACGCAGCTGCGGCCTTCGACATCGCCGATGATGTGCATCACCTCGGAAACGTTGGCGCGCGGCCGGCGCTTGTCGATGATCGCCAGGTCGGCCTCGAGCAGCTTGGCGGCTGCGCGGGCGCGCAGCACGCCACCGACGTCGGGGGACACGACCATCAGGTCCTCGTGGCGCTGGCGCCAGATGTCGCCGAGCAGAATGGGCGTCGAGTAGATGTTGTCGACCGGTATGTCGAAAAAGCCTTGGATCTGGTCGGCGTGCAGGTCGACCGTCAGCACGCGCTGGACGCCCACGGCCTGCAGCATGTTGGCGACCACCTTGGCCGCGATGGGCACGCGCGCCGAGCGCGGCCGGCGGTCCTGGCGGGCATAGCCGAAGTACGGGATGGCGGCGGTGATGCGCCCGGCCGAACTGCGCTTGAGCGCATCGGCCAGGATGATCAGTTCCATCAGGTTGTCATTGCTCGGCGCGCAAGTCGGCTGGAGGATGAAGACATCCTTGCCGCGCACGTTTTCCAGCAATTCAACGCTCGTCTCGCCATCGGAGAAGCGGCCGACGACGGCCCGTCCGAGCGAAATATTGAGACGCTTGACGACATCGGCGGCCAACTTCGGGTTGGCGTTGCCGGTGAAAACCATCATGCTGTCGTAGGCCATGACCCTGTCCGTGCCGATTGCCGCAGAAATGACTCGGGCAGACCGCCGATACGCGACCTGCCCGGGGAAGATTCTGGCTGGGGCTCCAGGATTCGAACCTGGGAATGCCGGAATCAAAATCCCGGCGGTTCAAATACTTGCAATAACCCAGCGATTAAAACAATAACAAAAACAACGGGCGCGGATTCTAACCTAATTGCCGGTGATTGTGGATAACTGCCCTTGTTTTTCCGTCAGTGCACCAAAATCGCACCGTGGTGCACTCGGCTATGCCATATCGTTAGGCCACGCATCGCGGCATAACCCAAAGGCATGGAATTGCCGGAATTTGGTGCACCATAGATTTTTGCACCAAAGTGCACCATCACATTTCGTGGTGCACTTGGCTTAACGGTGCGGGATACAAGGCGATGGGAGCCTGCCAATATCGCTTAATACTAAAAGCCGGTCAGCATAGTAGCGCACCGGACGGACAGTAAAGCAGCCT
>JAGVUA010000155.1 GCA_019136545.1 Betaproteobacteria bacterium | reverse complement strand
CCCCACGCCCCCCAAGTCCTTGAACGCGGAAAGCAACTTGTCCAGTTCCGCGCGGGAAAATCGGTAGCGGCCCGGATGAGCGACGACGGCGATGCCGCCGGCGCCATCGATCCAGTTCAGGGCCTCTTCGAGCACCGCCCAGGGATGGGTGACGTAGCCGGGCTTGCCCTTGGCCAGCCACCAGTCAAACACCGATTTCACGTCGCGGGCATGCCCGAGTTCGACGATGTAACGAGCAAAGTGGGCACGCGAGATCAGGGCCGGATTGCTGACGTGCTTGAGCGCACCTTCGTAGGCGTCATGGATACCCACCTTGTCCAGTTCGGCCGCAATGCGATGCGCACGTTCGTCGCGTCCTGCCCTGACCCGCGCCAATCCCTCGACCAGCGGGGCATGATGTGGATCGAACCCGAGGGCTACGATATGCACCGTCTGATCCTCGTTCCAGGATACCGAGATTTCGGTCCCGGCCACCAACGCGACGCCAAGTGCCGTGGCTTCGGCAGCCGCTGCCGGCAGCCCGCCGATCTCGTCGTGATCGGTCAAGGCCAGCAACTCGACGCCGTTGCCGTGTGCCCGCCGTACCACCCCCGCTGGCGACAACAAGCCGTCCGAGGCAGTCGAGTGACAATGAAGATCGGCATTCAGCGCTTTCATCGAAGGATTTTAGCAAATCCCCTTGTCGCCCCCTCGGCGCGCCGGCATAATCCGGGCCATCGTCGGGAGAGAGCGATTGGTGACCCCAGCCGCCGCCGAAGGCGCAACCGCCCGGGAACCGCTCAGGCAAAAGGGCCGACGACGCAGCGAAAATCTGGAGAGCGGCTGGCGGCGCATTTGGCCGAATCGGCCCACCGATGGGGAAAATCTCTCAGGTGCAAGGACAGATGGGCGAAGATCGAAAGGTCTTCGCCCTTTTTGTTTTTCGTGAAATCACATGAGGAATGACGCTCAAGTCATTGAATAATGGGAAAACGAACACCGCTTTATGATGCCCACGTCGCCGCCGGCGCCAAGATGGTCGATTTCGCCGGCTGGGACATGCCCATCCACTACGGTTCGCAACTGGAGGAGCATCACATCGTCCGCCGCGATGCCGGTATGTTCGATGTCTCGCACATGCGGGCGGTCGACGTGCAGGGCCGCGACGCCCAAGCCTGGCTGCGCAAGCTGGTCGCCAACGACGTCGCCAAGCTGAGCCTGCCGGGCAAAGCCCTCTACTCGTGCATGCTGAATCCCGAGGGCGGCGTCATCGACGACCTGATCATCTATTTCTTCTCGCCGACGAAATACCGCGTCGTCGTCAATGCCGGCACCGCCGACAAGGACCTGACCTGGATGCACAAGCAGGCCGAAAACTTCGACGTCTCGGTCACCGACCGGCCGGAACTGGCCATGATCGCCGTCCAGGGCCCGAATGCCCGCGCCAAGTTCTGGGCCGCCTTTCCCGACACCCGCGGTGCCACGGAAAACCTGATCGTCTTCCAGGCCGCCGACTGGCCGGGGATGGCTGACGGCCTGGTCGCCCGCACCGGCTATACCGGCGAAGACGGTTTCGAGATCACCCTGCCCGCCGCCCAGGCCCCTGGCGTCTGGGACAAGCTCAAGGCAGTTGGCATCGTCCCCATCGGCCTCGGCGCCCGCGACACCCTGCGGCTGGAGGCCGGCATGAACCTCTACGGCTCGGACATGGACGAAACGACCCTGCCGACCGAGTCCGGCCTGACCTGGACGCTAGACTTTAAAGACGAGCAGCGCGACTTCATCGGAAAGTCAGCCTTGGCGACACGCCAAGCGCAACGCCAATTCGTCGGCCTGTTGCTGGAAGATCGTGGCGTACTGCGATCTCATCAACAAGTCATTACTAAACAAGGTAATGGAGAAACAACTTCAGGTAGTTTCTCGCCTACGTTGCAGCGCGCCATCGCCCTCGCGCGCGTGCCGCTGGGCATCAAACTGGGCGACGAGGTCGAAGTGCTGATTCGGGAAAAACCGCTCAAGGCGCGCGTCGTCAAACCCAATTTCGTCCGTCATGGCAAGGCTTTGATCCAGGAGAACTGAAATGAACATTCCAATCGACCTCAAGTACACCAAGTCCCACGAATGGGTGAAGCAGGAAGCGGACGGCACGATCACCGTCGGCATCACCGATCACGCCCAGGAGGCGCTGGGCGATATCGTCTTTCTCGAACTGCCCGAGCCCGGCCGCACGGTCAAGGCCGGCGAGGAATGCGCGGTGGTCGAGTCGGTCAAGGCCGCCTCCGACATCTACGCCCCGATCGCGGGCGAGGTCGTCGCCCGCAACGATGGCGCCGTCGATGCTCCGGAATCGGTAAACCAGGACGCCTACGCTGCCTGGCTGTTCAAGCTGAAACCCAGCAATCCGGGCGAGATCGGCACCCTGCTCGACGCCGCCGCCTACGAAAAGGTGGCGGCTGAGCAATGACCGCGCTGGCCCTCGCTGCGCTGGAGCAGCACGACGAGTTCATCGGCCGTCACCTGGATCTGGATTTCGGCGATACCGCCGCCATGCTGGCGACGATCAAGGCCGGCAGCCTCGACCAGTTGATCGCCGAAACCGTGCCGGCGTCGATCCGCCTGCCGGCGCCGCTGGACCTGGCCGGGCCGATGCGCGAGCACGAGGCGCTGGCCCGGCTGAAGGACATCGCCGGCAAGAACGTGATCGCCAACTCATTGATCGGCATGGGTTATCACGACACGCTGCTTCCCAACGTGATCCTGCGCAACGTGCTGGAGAACCCCGGCTGGTACACCGCCTACACGCCCTATCAGGCCGAGATCGCCCAGGGCCGACTGGAGGCACTGCTCAACTACCAGCAGATGGTCATCGACCTCACCGGCATGGAACTGGCCAATGCCTCGCTGCTCGACGAAGCGACGGCGGCGGCCGAGGCCATGACCATGGCGCGGCGCATCTCCAAGTCGAAGTCCAACGCCTTCTTCGTCGACGAGGACTGCTTCCCGCAGACCATCGACGTGGTCAGGACCCGCGCCGGCTTCTTTGGCTACGAGTTGGTGATCGGCCCGGCCGCCGATGCAGCGAAGCAGGACGTCTTCGGCGCCCTGCTCCAGTACCCCAACGACCGCGGCGAGTGCAACGACCTGACCGACGTCATCTCGGCGGTGAAAGTCAGCGGTGGTATCACGGCGGTGGCCACCGACCTGATGGCGCTGGTGCTGCTGAAGTCGCCCGGCGCCATGGGGGCGGACATCGCCCTCGGTTCCAGCCAGCGCTTCGGCGTGCCCATGGGTTTCGGCGGCCCGCACGCCGCCTTCTTCGCCTGCAAGGACGAGCACAAGCGCTCGGTGCCGGGCCGCATCATCGGCGTCTCGGTCGATGCGCGCGGCAAGCAGGCGCTGCGCATGGCGCTGCAAACTCGCGAGCAGCACATCCGGCGCGAAAAGGCCAACTCCAACATCTGCACTTCCCAAGTGCTGCTGGCCAACATGGCCGGCATGTACGCCGTCTACCACGGTCCCGAGGGTCTGCGCACCATCGCCAGCCGCATCCACCGCCTGACCGGCATCCTGGCCGAGGGGCTGAAGGCCGCCGGCGTCAAGGTGCTGACCGAACGCTGGTTCGACACCATTCGCGTCGAAACGGACAAGGACGCACCTGGCTACAACCTGCGCAAGGTTTCGAACAAGGTGCGCGCCATCGCCCTCAACGAGAAGACGACCCGTGACGATATCGCCGCGCTGCTCAAGGGGCTGACAGGACAATCGTTTGATA
>JAGVUA010000115.1 GCA_019136545.1 Betaproteobacteria bacterium | reverse complement strand
GGCTGCTGGCGCTCCATGAGGCGCTGGTTGACGCCGAGCAGCCAGAGGCCGGGCACGGCATTGCGGCCGATCTGGCCGCTGGCGGAATACGAGAAGTTGTTGATCATCGCCACCGCCCTGGCTTCGTCATGCCGGGCGGCGTCGAGCAGCGGCTCGGAAACCGGCATGGGCACGGCGGCGCCGATCAGCGCGACCTTGTCGATGCGGCCGGGATCACGCACCGCCGCTTCGAGCGCCACCAGCGCGCCCATGCTGTGGCCAACGAAGCTGGCCTTCTTCACGCCCAGGGCATCGAGCAGGGCGACGACCCAGTCGGCCAGCGCCTCGATGCTGGCGAGCGGCGCGCCGCCGCTGCGCCCGTGGCCCGGCAAATCCGGCGCCAGCACGGCAAACCCGTGGTGCGCAAACCAGCGGCTCTGCAGGTTCCAGCAGGAATGATCCTGCTGCGCGCCGTGGATGAACATCACGACAGGCTGTTCGCCGCCGGCAGCGAACGGCCTGCCTCCGGTATAGACATGGGTGGACCGCCCGGCGACGTCGATGTCCATGCTCACCTCTTGGCCACGGCGGCCAGGCCGCGATTGATGTCGTCGATGAGGTCCCGGGGGTCCTCGAGGCCGATGGAAAAACGGAGGGTGCCCGGGCCGATGCCGGCGGCGGCCAGCGCTTCGTCCGACATGCGGAAGTGCGTGGTCGACGCCGGATGGATGACCAGCGACTTGGCGTCGCCGACGTTGGCCAGATGCGAAAAAACGCGCAGCGCCTCGATGAACTTGCGGCCGGCGGCGCGGCCGCCGCGCAGGTCGAAGGTGAACACCGCACTGCTGCCGCGCGGCAGGAGCTTCTGCGCCAGGGCGTGATCCGGGTGATCGGGCAGATCGGGATGCACGACGCGCTCGACGGGGCCGTCGGCACCGGTCCGGCCGGCCAGATGGGCGACGACCTGGCGCGTGTTGTCGATGTGGCGCGCCATGCGCAGCGGCAGGGTTTCCAGTCCCTGAAGAATCTGAAATGCGGACATCGGGCTCAGGCAGGCGCCGAAATCGCGCAGGCCCTCGCGCCGGGCGCGCAGCAGGAACGCCGCCACCGTCGATTCCTCGGCGAAGTTCATGCCGTGGAAACCCGCGTAGTCTTCGCTGAGCGTCGGGAATTTGCCGCTCGCGGCCCAGTCGAACTTGCCGGCATCGACGACGACGCCGCCGACGACGACGCCATGACCGCCGAGGAACTTGGTGGCCGAATGAAAAACGAGGTCGGCGCCGAGATCGAACGGCCGCATCAGCCAGGGCGTGGTGAACGTAGCATCGACCAGCAGCGGCAGGCCGCTCTCGTGGGCGATGGCCGATACCCGCGGAATGTCGAGCACCTCGAGGCCGGGATTGCCCAGGGTCTCGCCGAACAGCAGACGCGTTTCCGGGCGGATCGCGGATCGCCAGGCATCGGGGTTGCGCGGGTCGACGAAGGTGGTGGCGATGCCGAAGCGCGGCAAGGTGTATTCGAGCAGGTTGTGCGAGCCGCCGTAGAGCGAGCGGCTGGCGACGATGTGGCCGCCCGCGCCCATCAGCGTCGCCACCACCAGATGCAGCGCCGCCTGGCCGGAGGCGACGGCGATCGCGCCGACGCCGCCCTCGAGCGCGGCCATGCGTTCTTCCAGCACCGCCGTGGTGGGATTCGAAATGCGCGAATAGACGTGACCGCCCCGCTCCATGTTGAACAGGGAGGCGGCCTGGTCGGCATCCTTGAAGACGAACGAAGTGGTCAGGTAGATCGGCTGGGCGCGGGCGCCGTACTGGCTGTCGGGCACCTGCCCGGCGTGCAGGGTCAGCGTGTCGAATTGGTAGCTCACGGCTTCATTCTCCTGACAGGCGCCGCCCCAAGGCTTTAGCGCGAACGCTCGATCTGCACGCCGACGCGATGCACGCCGCGGGCGATGCCGAGCTTGGCGATGGAAATCTTCACCCAGGGTGCGCGAAACTCGTCGAGCATCAGCCCGATCACGTATTCACCGAGGGTTTCCAGCAGATTGAAGTGCCGCTCGGCGAGTTCGGCGCGAATGCGCGCGATCACCATCGCGTAGTCGATGGTCTTGGCGATGTCGTCGTCGCGCGCCGCCTCGTCGGGAACGCCGAAGGTGAGATTGATTTCCAGCGTCTGCGGCGCGGCCTTCTCCCGGTCGTAGATGCCGACATGGGCATCGACGCGCATTCCTTCGATGAAGATGAAATCCATCCTTGGCTCTCCGCTAGAATCGTGACGATTCTAGGCGAACACGGGTGAACACGTTGCAACAAGCGCCGCTTTTCGGTCTGGTCGGATACCTGCTCGGCTCGATTCCCTTCGCCGTCGTCGTGTCGAAGGCCTTCGGCCTGGCCGATCCGCGCAGTCACGGCTCCGGCAACCCCGGCGCCACCAACGTATTGCGTACCGGCCACAAGACCGCCGCCGTCCTGACCCTGCTGGGCGACGCGCTCAAGGGCTGGTTCGCCGTCTGGCTGGCCACGCACCTCGGCGCCGGCGCGCTGGCTATCGCCGCGGCGGGAACCGGCGCTTTTCTCGGCCACCTGTTCCCGCTGTTCCTGCGCTTCAAGGGCGGCAAGGGCGTCGCCACGGCGCTGGGGGTGCTGGCGGGATTTTCCGGCTCCCTGGCCTTGGTCGCGGCGGGCGCCTGGCTGCTCACCGCCCTGCTGACCCGCTATTCCTCGCTCGCGGCGCTGGTCGCCGCCATCGCCGCCCCCATCGCCGCCGGTTTCCTGATCGAGCGCATCGAGATCGTGACCGCCGTAGCCATCATGTCGGGCTTGCTGATCTGGCGCCATCGCCCCAACATTCAGCGTCTGTTCGCCGGCACTGAACCCCGGATCGGCAAACGCACCAAGGAACAGGCATGAAAGAACGTTTGATGGCGGCGACCGCCATGGTGCTCGCCCTTGCAAGCGCGCCGGCCATCGCCGCCGACCGCCAGGCCGCCAGCATCATCGAGGGGCGTTGCGCCTTGTGCCATGGCCCGGAAGGCGAGAGCGCCAGCGCCATTTATCCTCGGCTGGCCGCGCAGCATGCCGAGTACATCGCCAAGCAGTTGAAGGATTTCCGCGACGGCCGGCGCAAGAGCGACGCCATGGCCGAAATGGCCGCCGACCTCACCGACGGCGAGATCGCCGCGCTGGCGACGTTCTTCGCCGGCAAGCCGCCCAAGTCGCGCCGGCCCGGCGACGCCGACCTGGCCGGCGTCGGTAAATACATTTACATCAAGGGCAACCAGTACTCCGGCGTGCCCGCCTGCGCCACCTGCCATGGGCCGGCCGCCCACGGCACGACGCAACTGCCGCGCCTGGCAGGGCAGCATCCCGCCTACTTGCAAACACAGCTCAAGGAATTCAACAAGCGCGCCCGCACCAACGACAACGCGGTGATGCACACGGTTGCCTCCAAGCTCACCGAACTGGAGGTCGTCGCGGTATCGGTCTATCTCGGCGGTCTGGAATGACTCAGACCACCGGCAGCGTATCGAGCGGCCAGCGCGGCCTGACGCTGAAGGCGCCGTCGCGCGGCCCCCGCTCCCCCGCCAGCAGGCGCTGGGCGCCGCAATAGGCGATCATCGCACCGTTGTCGGTGCATAGCGCCACCTCCGGGTAATACACGCGGATGCCCTGATGCGCCGCATCGACATCCAGCCGTTGCCGCAGGCGCCGGTTGGCGCCGACGCCGCCGGCCACCACCAACCGGTCCAGCTTGCAGTGGCGTACCGCCATGACTGACTTTGCCGCCAGCACTTCAGTGACGGCTTCCTGAAACTCCCAGGCGAGATCGGCACGCTGGCGTTGCGAAAGCGTCCGCCCGTGCAGCTGCGTCAGCACGGCCGTCAGCAGCTTGGCGGTCTTGTCGAAGGCCTCGCCGGCGGCGTCATCCACCGATTCGCCGAGCAACTCATAAGCGCCGACGCCGGTGACGCGCATGAGCTGCGTGTGGCCACCCGAGACCAGCAGCGCCACGAACGGAAAACGAAGTTTCAGTGAAGACTCATGCCCGCTTGCGGGCGTGATGTCGGAACTAAAGGTCGGCGCATCGGCCGCCAGCAGCGGCGACAGCAAATGGCCTTCGAGGTGATGCACCGGCAGCGCCGGCACGCCCAGCGCCAGCGCCAGCGAAGCGGCGAAGCTGGCGCCGACCAGCAAGGCGCCGGCCAGTCCCGGCCCGGCGGTGTAGGCGATGCCGTCGATGTCCTCCTTGCGCGCGCCGGACTGCGCCAGCACGCTGCGCAACAGCGGCACGAGTCGCCGGATATGGTCGCGCGAAGCCAATTCCGGCACGACGCCGCCATAGGCCTCGTGCATGGCCACCTGGGTATGCACGGCGTGGCCGAGCAGGCCACGATCGGTGTCGTAGAGCGCAACGCCGGTTTCGTCGCAGGAGGATTCGATGCCGAGGACGAGCATGGGAGCCGAATTTTACTTTGACATCCCTGGAAAAATGGCTAAAATCCGCGCCTCTTCAAGCCCAATCAACCAGGATCGAATCAATGCCCGGTATCCGCGTCAAGGAAAACGAGCCCTTCGAAGTGGCCATCCGCCGCTTCAAGCGCACCATTGAAAAGGCCGGTACGCTCACCGAACTGCGCTCGCGCGAGTTCTACGAGAAGCCCACCTCGGAGCGCAAGCGCAAGCTGGCTGCCGCCGTGAAGCGCCATCACAAGCGCATCCGCAGCCAGACGCTGCCGCCCAAGCTCTACTAAGCGTTCAAGCCCCGATTTCCAGCGAGAACCGCCTCCGGGGCGGTTTTTGCGTTTGTGGAGAATGCCCGCCATGAGCCTCAAAGCCCGCATCAACGAAGACATGAAGACGGCCATGAAGGCCAGGGAAACCGCCCGCCTCGGTGCCATCCGCCTGCTCATGGCCGCCATGAAGCAGAAGGAAGTCGATGAGCGCATCGAACTGGACGACGCCGGCATCGTCGCGGTGATCGAGAAAATGCTGAAACAGCGCAAGGACTCGATCGCCCAGTACGAAGCCGCCCAGCGCCAGGACTTGGCCGACGCCGAGAAGTTCGAGGTCGACGTGCTGATGGCTTACATGCCGGCGGGGCTGTCGGCCGACGAAGTGGCCGCCATCGTCGCCGCCGCGATCGCCGAATCGGGCGCCAAGGGGCCGGCCGACATGGGCAAGGTGATCGCGCTGGTCAAGCCGAAGGTCGCCGGCCGCGCCGATATGGGCGAGGTGTCGAAGCTCGTGAAAGCAAAGCTCTCCGGCGCATAGTTGTCCCCCACGCTCGCAAAACCGGCTCGCTGCCCCCACAGGGGGCGCATGCCTCCTTGGGACGGCCCGGCGGAGGCATAATTCCGGTGTGATCCCCGAGTCGTTCATCCAAGAGTTATTGTCTCGCGTCGACATCGTCGACGTCATCGAGCGCTACGTGCCGCTCAAGAAAGGTGGCGCCAACTACCAGGCCTGCTGCCCCTTCCACTCCGAAAAAACGCCGTCTTTCACCGTCAGCCCCTCGAAGCAGTTCTACCACTGCTTCGGCTGCGGCGCCCACGGCAGCGCGCTGGGCTTCCTGATGCAGTATTCGGGCCTCGGCTTCATCGAAGCTGTCGAGGATCTCGCCCACTCGGTGGGCATGCAGGTGCCGAAAGTATCCGAGCGCGGGCAGAGCGACCGCGCCAAGAAAGCGCCGCTCACCGACCTGATGCTGCGCGCCGCCCGCTTCTACAAGGAGCAGCTCAAGGCCTCGCCCAAGGCCATCGACTACCTGAAAGGCCGCGGTCTGACCGGCGAGATCGCCGCGCGCTTCGGCCTCGGCTACGCCCCCGACGACTGGCAGGGCCTGCAAAAGGCCTTTCCCGACTACGACGACCCGGCGCTGGCCGAGTGCGGCTTGGTGATCGTGAACGATCAGGGCCGGCGCTACGACCGCTTCCGCGACCGCATCATGTTCCCCATCCTCGACCCGCGCGGCAACGTCATCGGCTTCGGCGGCCGTATCATCGGCCCGCCGGCGGAGGCGGCTGCCGACGGCGCGTCGGCCGGACCCAAATACCTCAATTCGCCCGAGACGCCGCTGTTCGAGAAGGGCCGCGAGCTCTACGGGCTGCTGCCGGCGCGGCAGGCGATCCGCGACGAGGACACGGTGATCGTCGTCGAGGGCTACATGGACGTGGTGGCGCTGGCGCAGCATGGCGTCGGCAATGCCGTGGCGACGCTGGGCACGGCGACGACGCCGAATCATGTGCACAAACTGCTGCGCCAGGCGTCGAAGATCGTCTTCTGCTTTGACGGCGACGCCGCCGGCCGCAAAGCGGCCTGGCGGGCGCTGGAAGCCAGCCTCGACCAGCTTGCCGACGACAAGTCGGTCGGCTTCCTGTTCCTGCCGCCCGAGCACGATCCCGACAGCTTTGTCCGGGCCGAGGGCGCCGAGGCCTATCGCGCCTTGGTGCGCCATCCGACCACGCTGACGGAATTCCTGCTGCGCGAGCTGAAATCCGGTGTCGATCTGGCGACGGCGGAAGGGCGCGCCCGGCTGGTGCACGAGGCCAAGCCGCAACTGCTGAAACTGTCGGCGCCCGTACTGCGCGTGCAACTGACCAAAGCCGTCGCCGAAGCGGCCGCCATGACGCAAGCCGAGGTCGAGGCCCAATGCGGCATCAAGCCGCTGGCCAAGGGCTACGGCAGCCGGCCGGCACCGCCGCCGCGCCGTCGGTCGATCGAGATTTCCCTAGCGAAAACGCTGCTGGAAGCGGTGCTGCGCCGGCCCGAGCGCGCTGCGCGGATGCCGGTCGAACTGATCGACGGCGACAGACCGGAAGCGCTGGCGCTGCTGGCGATTGCCCGCGCCATCGACCACGGCGATCTACCGGGCGCCAATCTCGGCTCTCTGATGGAGTATTTCCGGGGCGAGACGTTCGAGGCCACCATCGCCGAAGCGATTGGCCGAACCGCCGACCAGACGGTCGATGAGGGCGAAGAGGAAACCGTCTTTCAGGATGCCATTGAACGTCTGCGCGCCTCGGCACTCAAAGCCGAGATCGATGAACTGAACGCGAAGGCGAGGATGCACGGGCTGACGATCGAGGAAGAAACGCGGCGGGCCGAGCTGCTGGCCGCGAAGGTCCGTTTGCAGCCTAGGTAGGGGCTGGGCATTCTGCTATACTAGTACGTTTCCCTAACAGAGCTTGGCGCGATTCCGCGAGCGGATGGCGCCCAGGACAAGATTCCTAGGAAAATCAATATCATGCCCAAGGAAACCGCGAAGTCCTCCAAGCCGGCCGCCAAGACCAAGTCCCCGGCAAAAACCCCCGCGAAGGCTACCGCCAAAGCCGCGCCCAAGAAAGTCGGCGCCAAGACGCGGGATGAAAAGCCCGCCGCCAAGGGCAAGCATGCGGTGCCGGCCAAAGGCGTGAACGCGGCGCCCGCCAAAGCGATTGCCAAAGCCGGCAAGGATGGCGCCAAGGCCGCTCAAGCGAAGGTCAAGGAGAGCCCTGCCGCGAGCAGCAAGCCAGAAAAGCCGGTTGCGGCACCCGCTCCGGCGAAGCCGGCGCCCAAAGCGGCCGCCAAGAGCGGCGAGCCCAAGGGACGCAAAGGCCGCAGCCTGCCGCCCGAACTCGCTTTGCCGCAAGCGCCGGTCGATATCGAGACCAAGCGCACCCGGCTCAAGACGCTGATTGCGCTGGGCAAGGAGCGCGGCTTCCTGACCTATGCCGAGATCAACGACCACCTGCCCGACGACCTCGTCGATGCCGAGCAGATCGAATCGATCATCTCGACCTTCAACGACATGGGCATCCAGGTGTTCGACGAGGCGCCGGCCGCCGACGACATGCTGCTGGCCGAAGCCGCGCCCGCCCAGGTCGACGAGCAGGAGGTGGAGGAGGAAGCCGAGCAGGCGCTGTCGAGCGTCGACTCCGAATTCGGCCGCACCACCGACCCGGTGCGCATGTACATGCGCGAGATGGGCTCGGTCGAACTGCTGACGCGGGAAGGCGAAATCGAGATCGCCAAGCGCATCGAAGACGGCCTCAAGCACATGGTCATGGCCATTTCCGCCTGTCCGACCACCATCGCCGAAATGCTCGACATGGCGGGCAAGGTGGCGCGCGATGAAATGCGCATCGACGAACTGGTCGATGGCCTGATCGACCCCAATGCCCAGGATGAGGACATCGAGGCGCTGGCCGAGGACGAGGAAGCCGCCATCGAGGCCGACGAGGCCGAGGACGAGGACGAAGAAGGCGGCGCCATTTCCGCTTCGATGCTGCAATTGAAGCAGGATGCGCTTGAGCGCTTTTCGATCATGCATCATCTGTTCGGCAAGTCCATGGCGGCCCTGGTCAAGAAGGGTTCGCAGGACAAGGGCTATCTGCGCGTCCAGAAACAGATCTCCAGCGAGTTGATGAACATCCGCTTCACCGCCCGGGCCATCGAGCGCCTGTGCGACTCGGTGCGCGGCATGGTGGAGGCGGCCCGCAATCACGAGCGCAAGATCCAGCACCTCTGCGTCGACAAGGCGCACATGCCGCGCCAGCATTTCATCAAGGTCTTCCCGGGCCACGAGACCAACCTCGAATGGCTGAAGCACGAGGTGCAGTCGGGCAAGCCTTACGCCGCCCAGTTGATGCGCGCCGCGCCGGCCATTCTCGAAGAACAGCAGAAGCTGATCGACCTGCAGGAGCGCATCGGCATTCCGCTCAAGGAGCTCAAGGACATCAACAAGCAGATGTCGACGGGCGAAGCCAAGGCGCGCCGCGCCAAGCGCGAGATGACCGAGGCCAACCTGCGCCTGGTCATCTCCATCGCCAAGAAATACACCAACCGCGGCCTGCAGTTCCTCGACCTGATCCAGGAAGGCAACATCGGCCTCATGAAGGCGGTGGACAAGTTCGAATACCGCCGCGGCTACAAATTCTCGACCTATGCGACCTGGTGGATCCGTCAGGCCATCACCCGCTCGATCGCCGACCAGGCGCGCACCATCCGCATCCCGGTGCACATGATCGAGACCATCAACAAGATGAATCGCATCAGCCGCCAGATCCTCCAGGAAACCGGCGCCGAGCCGGATCCGGCAACGCTGGCGGTCAAGATGGAAATGCCCGAGGAGAAGATCCGCAAGATCCTCAAAATCTCCAAGGAGCCCATCTCCATGGAGACGCCGATCGGTGACGACGACGACTCCCACCTGGGCGATTTCATCGAAGACACCGCCACCTTGCTGCCCATGGAAGCCGCGCTCCATGGCAGCATGCGCGAGATCGTCAAGGAAGTGCTGGACTCGCTGACGCCGCGCGAGGCCAAGGTGCTGCGCATGCGCTTCGGCATCGAGATGAACACGGACCACACGCTGGAAGAAGTCGGCAAGCAGTTCGACGTCACGCGCGAACGCATCCGTCAGATCGAGGCCAAGGCGCTGCGGAAACTGCGCCACCCCAGCCGGTCGGAGAAGCTGCGCAGCTTCCTCGACGGCGCAGAATAGTTTTCCGGGCCGTTAGCTCAGTCGGTTAGAGCAGGGGACTCATAATCCCTTGGTCGTTGGTTCGAGTCCAACACGGCCCACCAGTATTCATGCACGAAACTGGAAGTCGACGCCGGCGTCTTTCTTGGCTTTCTCGAAGCGGCCGCGCAGCGCACCCGGACTGAGCCGTTGCCCCGCATCGGTTTGAACCGACACCGGCTTCGGCACCTTGCGTGTGAGCCGGGTCAGCACCCGGTCGACTACGGGCTCCAAGTCTCCGACAACGGCAATGCGCAGCTTCTTTCCGGTCTTGCGCTGAGTCACCCACAGCCCCTCTTCGCGAACATCGTCACGGTTCATCTATAGAGTTCGTCTGACTCACATGGAAAAAGGAGCGCCCCATGCAACACGTTCCAGCGTCACTGGTTCAACCGATAGCCTGTTTCGACGGCATCAATGACACTGCACCGACAATCACGCGCATACCGATCATCATCTACTACGGCGACAACTTTCCGAGTGAACCCACCGCTGAACGTGGTCAGGATAATTGGCGTGTACGGCTTGCCATGGCAAAGCGCTGGGTTGAGGCCATTAACAAGCATGGCGGTGATGCCAAATTGATACATCTTCCCGATATCGGGATTCGTGGCAATACCCACTTCCTGATGTCCGATCTGAACAATGTCCAGATTGCTGACTTGATATCGCAATTCCTGGCTGAGAAAAAACTTGATTGAATGAGTGGCGCGGCCACGGTGATCCAGCATCCAAACCCTCGTGCCGTAAGGCTTCGTAGCTTTTTCTTTACGTGAGACGCGATCTCAAGAGAGGGGACCCTACAGAAAAGTCAGCCGTCGCGACACGCCGCTGGTTGGCGCAGCGAACACGCAAAGGCCGCCTTGACGCAAGCGCGGCCAGCACCGGGGGCAGCGCGGTCCGCACCGCGCTTGCCTATTTGTTCATGCCCAGGGCATCGGGCAAGCCGGTGGCGATCTGCGGGAAGTAGGTGATCAGCAGGATCACGGCGAGTAGCGCACCCAAGTAAGGCAGCACGTTCACGCTCAAGCGCTCCACCGAAACCTTGGAAATGCGCGAGGAGACGAACAGGTTCACTCCCAGCGGCGGCGTCAATAGGGCCATCTCGTTGGTGATCACCAGGATGATGCCGAAGTGGATGGGGTCGATGCCGACCATGTTCAGCATCGGCATCAGCACCGGCACCAGCACGATGATGGTGGACAGCGTCTCCATGAACATGCCGAGCACGATCAAGACGCCGATGATCAGCAGCAGGATGACCTGCGGATCGCGGGAGAAGCCGAGCGCCGCGGCGGCCAGGCGCTGCGGCGCCTCTTCGTAGGTCATGATCTTGCCGAACAGGGTCGAGGTGCCGACGATGATGAGGATGGCGCCGCACAGCATCGCCCCTTCCAGCAAGGCCTTGTACAAATGGATGGGCTTCATCGCCCGGTTGACGACGACGGCGACGAACAGCGCATAGACGATGGCCAGCACCGAGGCCTCGACCGTGGTGGCCAAGCCGGAATAGATCGAGCCGAGGATGACCACCGGCGTGATCAGCGAGAAGAAGCCCTTGCGGCAAGTGCGCAGAAACTCGCGCAGATCGAAGGGCGGCATTTCCTCGTCGCCGCGGAAGCCGTGGCGGCGGGCGATCAGCCAGGCGGTGAACGACATCGAAACGGCGACGACGAAGCCGGGGATGAAGCCGGCGGTAAACATCGCCGTGGTCGACACGTTGGCGAGGATCGAATAGATGATCATCGGGTTGCTCGGCGGGATCAGGATGCCGATGGTGCCGCCCGAACTTGCGACCGCGCCGGCGTATTCCTTGCTGTAGCCGGCGCGGATCATGGCCGGCACCAACAGGGTGCCGACCGCCGCCACCGTACCCGGTCCCGAGCCGGAGATGGCGGCGAAGAAGGTGCAGGCGAGGATGGTGGTGATGCCCAGGCCGCCGTGCATGCGGCCGACCAGTTGTTTGACGACGTCGATGATCTGGTTGGTGATGTTGCCGTATTCCATGATGGTGCCGGCGATCACGAAACAGGGAATGGCCAGCAACGGAAAGATGTTGAGGCCGTCGAAGATCGAGTTGTGCACCACCGACATCGGCAGATAGTCGCCGAAAACCAAGGCGATGGCCGAGGAGATGGCAAGGCTCATGAAAATCGGCACGCCCAGCAGGAACAGGATGGCGAGGCTTGCCACCACCACCGTCAGGGTCGAGACTTCCATATCAGCCTTCCACCGCTTCCGATTCGTGACGCACCAGATCGAGCAAGGTGCCGCTCTTCCAACGCACGACGTAGTCTTCGACGATGCGCCAGCTCATCAGCAGGAAACTCACCGGGATGATCATTTCGACGTAAGCGCGGACGAAGCCGAGCGTCGGCGACAGTTCCGGGTAGTCGAGGCCGTCCTTGACCACCTGCCAGCACCACCAGGCGATCGCCAGATTGGCGGCGAACCAGATGGCGTCGGCCAACATCCGAAACGCCAGCCGATATTTCGGCGGCAGGATCAGGAACTGGGCGGTGATGCGGACATGGGCGCCGTGCTTGACCGCCATCGGCGCCGCCGCGAACACCGTCCAGACGAAGGCATAGCGGCTGAGCTCCTCGCTCCAGGCAAGACCGGAGCCAGTGACCCAGCGGATGCCCACTTGCAGGATGAGACAAACCAGCATCGTCGAGATGCAGACCACGCCGAACACTTCTTCGAAATTGTCGTACAGCCAACGCAACGACGACGGCTTGCTCATCACGGCCTCCCCTTAAGGGCAACGCTTCGCTATTTTCCCGCGCTGATGGCCAGCGCCTCGTCGAGCATCGCCTTACCGCCGACCTGGTCGTAGAACTTCGGCCAGATGGAGCGGGCCTTTTCCTGCCAGACCGGCGCATCGGTCAGCGTACCGAGCACCATGCCCTTGTCCAGGCACTGCTTCTTGGCGACGCCGTCTTGCTCGGCGGCCCATTTCCATTCGTGGGCGGCGGCTTCCTTGGCGGCTTTGTTCACCAACGCCTTGGTATCGGCATCCAGGCGTTTGTACCAGTTTTCGCTGACCAGCATGGGGCCGACCCACAGCATGTAGGGCAACTCGGTGACGTACTTCTGCACCTCCCAGAACTTCTGATCGCGAATGACCGTGTAAGGATTCTCCTGACCGTCGATGACGCCTTGCTGCAAGGCGTTGAAGGTTTCGGCCCAGGCCAGCGGATGCGGTTCGACACCCCAGGCCTTGAATGAATCAAGCTGCACCGCCACCGGCGGCACGCGGATCTTCAAACCCTGGAGGTCGCCGATCTTGGTGATCGGGCGCTTGGAATTGGTGATGTGGCGATAACCGCCGACCAGCCAGGACAACGGCCGGGTGCCGCTTTGTTCGACGATCTTGTCGGCCACCTTGCCGGTGAAGGCGTCGTTGCCGAGCAGCTTGTAGGCGCCGTTGATGTCCGGGAACATGTAGGGCATGTAGAAGATGTTGGCTTGCGCGGCGAAGGGCGTCAGGTTGCCGACCGCGAGCACGGCCAGGTGGATTTCCTGGTTGCGCAACTGGCGGACGTTGGCCTGCTCGTCGCCCATCGAGCCGCCGTAGAAGGTCTGCACCTTGATCTTGCCGCCCGACTCGGCCTCGACGATTTCCTTGAACTTGTTGATCGCCGTCGTATGCACGCTTCCTTCCGGATTGGCGGTGGCGGCGCGAATGGTCGTCGGCTTGTAATCGGCGGCGCCGACCTGCGTCATGCCGAAGGCGGCCAACAGTGCAGTGGCAAAGTACTTCATCGCGTTTCTCCTCGTGGTAGTGTGTTGTGTACGATCCGCGCACCGCGCATGCGCTGGATCAGCATCAGGGTTGGGATCGGGGTCGCTTGCGGTGCAAGTTACTCCGGCTTCAACAACACCTTGGCCGCGGCGGTCTTGCCTTGGGCCAAATCGCCGAAGGCGGCCGGTCCTTCCGCCAAGCCGCGTCTTTCCACCCAGCCCAGGCCGCCGAACACGCCGCGATGCAAGGCGTCGACGGTGGCCTGCATATCGGCCAAGGTGTAACAAAAACTGCCCAGCAAGGCGATCTCGCCGAGCGTGAGTTTGCGCATATCGATTTCGCTCGCCCAGTCCTGCAAGCCGACATGCATGACCACGCCGCCTGCCTTGACTGCCGAGAAGGCCGCCTTGCGGGTCGCCGCCGCACCGACGCAGTCCATCACCAGATCGAACGAGGACTCGGGCAGCGGTTGCTGGCCGGTATCGATCGCCTCGCAGCCGACGTGATCGCGTATGGACTGCCGCCGCATGGCATTCAATTCGACCACGGCCAGACGGTCCACCCCGTAGCGCTTGAGCAACAAGGCGGCCAGCATGCCGATGGCGCCGCCGCCGAGGATCAGCACCGCGCCTTCCTGGATCGGCCGGTGCAGCGCCCGCTGGCTGAGGTTGACGGCATGCAGGGCGGTGGCCGCCGGCTCGGTGAGCGCGGCGGCGTCGCTCTCCATGTCTTCCGGCAGCTTGATCAGCGTCGCCGCCGGAATGCTCATGTATTCGGCGAAGGCGCCCGGCCGGGTCATGCCGACCATACCGCGCTGCGTGCATAGGTTGCTGCGCCCTTGCAGGCAGTTATCGCAGGTTCCGCAGACGATGGAGGGGTTGCCCGATACCCGGTCGCCCGAACGCATCGACGGATCGCGGCTGTCCACCACGGTACCGGCAAATTCGTGGCCAAACACCAATCCCGGCTGCCGGCGCGGGTCGTGGCCTTTGTAGGCATGCATGTCGCTGCCGCAAATGCCGGCCGCTTCGATCTTGACGATCACCTCGCCGTCGGCGACGTCCGGATAGGGACGATCCTGAATGCGCATCTCGTTCGGCTGAGTGTAGACAAGTGCGTGCATCTTTCTCCCCTATTTGGCGGTGTAACCGCCATCGAGCATGATGGTCTGCCCGGTAACGTAGGCCGAAGCATCGCTGGCCAGAAACACCGCCAGCCCGTAGATGTCGGTCATCGCACCGTTGCGGCCGACCGCCGTCTGCTCCGCATGCCGTCGCGCCAGCGCTTCGTCATCGAATATCGGGGCGGTCAGCGGCGTCGGGAAGAAACCAGGACCGATCGCGTTGCAGGTAATGCCGTGGCGCGACCACTCCTGGGCGATCGCCCGCGTCAGTTGGACGATGCCACCCTTGCCGGCGCCGTAGGGCGCGCTGTTGGCGAAGGCGCGCTGGCTTTGCAGCGAGGCGATGTTGATGATGCGGCCCCAACCGCGCTCCTTCATGCCCGGCGCCAGCGCCTGGGTCAGAAAGAAGGGCGCGGCCAGATGCGCCATCAGTTGCGTGTCCCAGGATTCCGGCGTCACGTCCATGAACGGTTGGCGCAGATTCGCCCCCGCGCAGTTCACGAGGATGTCGACCGGGCCGCAAGTCGCCCGCACGGTATCGGCCAGTTGCCGGATGCCGGCATGATGGCCGACGTCGGCCACCAAGGTGTGGGAAACCCGGATGCCGCCGGCGCTGAGCCGGGCCGCGGCATCGACGAGCCCCGACTCCTTGCGGGCGGCAATGGCGACGGCGGCGCCGGCCTTGCCGAGCGCATAGGCGATGGCCTCGCCGATTCCGCTGCTGCCGCCGGTGATCAGCGCCTGCCGACCGCTGAGGCGGAACAACTTTGCCACGTCCAGGCTACCGTCGCTCATCTCGGGCCTCACATTTCGACCGGGTTGCCGATATCGAACTTCTGTTTTGGATAGTACTTGCCCAGGCGAACATCGGCGGTGCGCGCGTGCGCCTCCATGCCCTCCAGCCGGCTGATGCGGGCGGTGACCTCGGCGATGTCGCGGCTGGCTTCGCGGGTCAGCCGCTGCCAGGTCAGTACCTTCATGAACTTATGCACCGACAAGCCGCCGGAATAACGGGCCGCGCCCATCGTCGGCAAGACATGGTTGGGGCCGCTGGCCTTGTCGCCGTAGGCGACGGTGGTTTCCTCGCCAAGGAACAAGGAACCGTAGCAGGTCAGGTTGGCAAGCCACCAATCCAGATCCTTGGCGTGGACCTCGAGGTGCTCGCCGGCATACTGATCGGAGATTTGCGCAACCTCTTCGCGCGTGCCGCAAACGATGACCTCGCCGTAGTCGCGCCAGGCGGCGGCGGCGGCGTCCTTGGCCGTCGGCGGCAACTTGTCGATCAACTCGGGCACCAGACGCATCACCTCCTGGGCGAGCTTGTCGCTGGTGGTGAAAAGCCAGGCCGGCGATTCGTGGCCGTGCTCCGCCTGGCCGACCAGATCGCTGGCGACGATGAAGGGGTCGGCGGTCTCGTCGGCGATCACCGCCACCTCGGACGGTCCCGCGAAGACGTCGATGCCGATCTTGCCGAACAGACTGCGCTTTGCCTCGGCGACGAACTTGTTGCCGGGGCCGACCACCACGTCCGCCTGCTTGCCGGTAAATAAACCATAGACCATGCTGGCGATCGCCTGCACGCCGCCCAGGGTCATGATCACATCGGCGCCGGCCGCCTGGAAGGCATAAAGCACGTAGGGATGCATGCCGCCGCCGCGATAGGGGCTCGAACAGGCGACGATGGTCTTCACACCGGCCGCCTTGGCCGTGGCTACGGTCATGTAGGCCGAAGCGATGTGCGCGTAACGGCCGGATGGCGCATAGCAGCCGACGACGTTGCAGGGAATCACCCGCTGGCCGGCGGTGACGCCCTTGTGCAGCTCGGTCGAGAATTCATGGATGCTGTTCTTCTGGGCGATCGCAAACTCATAGACCTGCTTGGAGGCGAATTCGATGTCGCGCTTGACGCCGTCGGGGACGTTCTTGGTCGCAGCGGCAATGGCCTCCGGCGTCATGACGATGTCGCCTTCCCATTTGTCGAGCTTGCGCGAATACTCGCGCACTGCCGCTTCGCCGTTACTGCGGATTTCGGCAAGCATTTCGGCAACCACCTTCTGGGCGGTCGCCGTTTCGGTTTCCGGGGTCTTGCTGGCCTTTTTCAAATACGCAATGGACATTGTTTCGCCCTTTTTATAAATGGGGTTGGCAACCTGCCGGCCGGCGCCGCCGTTCTAGACGGCGGCCACCGGCTCGTTTAAGCGCTTTCGTAGAGTCTGGTGAAGACGAACTCGCGGTGGCCGAGGGCCTCGGCGGCAGTATGGCGGCCGTTGGCGGTACGCACGATCATGTCGAGGAGCATGTCGCCGGCCTTGTCCATGTTGATCTCGCGCTGCAACAGCCCCGAAACGTCGACATCGACGTGCTCGCTCATCGTCCGCACCGTGCGCGGGTTGGCGCAAATCTTGATTACCGGCAGGATCGGATTGCCGATCACGTTGCCCTGACCGGTCGGGAAACAATGCACGGCATAGCCCGAAGCGGCGCACAAGGTCACCATCTCGGCTGCCGCCGACGACGAATCCATGAACCACAGCCCCGGCCCGGTCGGCGTCTCGGCCTTGTCCAGCACGCCATCGACCAGACACTGCTTGCCGATCTTCTGGATGTTGCCCAAGGCCTTCTCCTCGATCGTCGTCAGACCGCCGGCAATGTTGCCCTTGGTCGGCTGCGATTCGGACAGGTCAGAAGTCTTGTGCGTATTGACCACCTCCTGGTAGTGATTGAACATGGCCATGAAGCGCTCGCGAATCTCGGGGGTACGGCAACGCGCCGCCACCAGGTGTTCGCCGCCGGTCAGTTCGGTGGTCTCGCCAAAGCACAGGGTGTTGCCCAGCCCGTAAAGCTTGTCGAAGGCGTTGCCGACCGTCGGGTTGGCGCCGCAGCCGGAAGTGGTATCCGATTCGCCGCACTTGGTGGAGACCCACAGTTCGGCGATGGCACATGTTTCGCGCTGCTTTTCGCTCGCCCATTGCACCAGTTCGCGGGCGCCGCGTGAGGCGCGCATGATGGTGTCGTGGTCGCCGTGCAGTTCGATCGAGTAGCCGAGCACGGGCTTGCCGGTCTTGGCAATGCCATCGACGACCTTCTTGGTCCAGCCTTCCTCGATGCCGATCACCACCACGGCGGCGACGTTGGGGTTGGCGCCGGTGCCGATCAGGGTGCGAAAGTGCAGGTCGAGGTCGGCGCCGAATTGCAACCGGCCGTAAGGGTGGGGCAGCGCCAGGGTGCCCTTGATGTTGTTGCCCACCGCTTCGGCAGCGGCGTTGGAGATGTCGTCCACGGGCAGGATGATGACGTGGTTGCGCACGCCGACGCGGCCGTTCTCGCGTCGGTAGCCCAGGAAGGTGGTGTCTTTGCTGATCATGTCGTTGTTCCTTCGTTATTCTCGGCGCGCCGCTTACCAGCGCTTGGTCTTGACGTTATGAACGTGCAGGTAACCACCCCGCTTGATCGGCGCGATCGTCTTGCCGATGTCCACGCCGTACTTGATCACCGTCGCGCCCGCCGGCAGTTCCTTGATGGCAATCTTGTGCCCGATCGGGATGTCTTCCAACGTCTTCAGCGTCAGCGTCTCGTCTTCTTCCATCACCCAGCCGGTCAGGCTGTCGCCCGCCTTGACGCCTTCGACGACTATCGTGCCTACCGAGTCGCCCGCTTCATGCACCACAAAATTGATCACGCTCTTCTCCTTGGCCTTCGGCCACAAAACAACCGTGAATCCATGCTAAAAGGCATATATCGCAAAGTCAACTAGATGACTTGTATGAATGATATGATGATGCGGCATACCCAAAACCAGTACCCTCCGCAATCCGACCTTCAGGGAACACAAGATGAGCAAGATCACAATCGATGCATTCCCCCTCGGCATGCCGCTCTATAAAGAAGTGGAGCGCAAAATCTCGGAAGCCATCCACCTCGGCGAATGGCGACCCGGCGAAGTCATCCCCGCCGAACCCAAACTCGCTCAACGCTTCGGCGTCTCCATGGGCACCCTGCGCAAGGCTATCGACGAACTTGCCGACAAGGGCATGCTGATCCGCCAACAGGGGCGCGGCACCTTCGTCTCCAAGCATGGCAAGGATCGCTATCTGTTCGCTTTTTTCCACGTCGTCCGCCAGGATGGATATAAGGAGTATCCGCAGGTCGCGCTGATCGACTATGCCAAAACCAAGGCATCTGCCGAGGCTGCCAGACTATTGGGAGGCGCAACGGGCGCCCCGCTGGTGCGACTCATCAACACCTTGTCGCTCGATGGCGGCAATGTGATCGTTGACGAAATTTTTCTGCCGGAGGCAGTGTTTCCGGCCATTACCAAGAAACACGTTCAAGAACGCCAAGGCACGCTGTACCAGCTCTACCAGGAAGAATTCGGCGTCACCGTGATCCGTACCGAGGAGCGGCTGCGAGCCGTCAAGGCCGATGCCTTCAAGGCGAACCTGCTCGGCGTGCCTATCGGCGATCCGCTGTTGCAAGTGATCCGCGTTGCCCGTTCCTTCCGCAACGCCGCGGTGGAGCTGCGCTTTTCCTACATCAACACCGCCCACCACGAGTACTACGCCGAACTGCTGGGAACCGCTCGATAAGCGCACCCAATACGACCGGTCTGCGCGCCGACGGCATCGAGTCGACGCGACGCCCCGCCGGCATCATCCGCGCCGGTCTCGCGCACGAGAACACCATCGTCGTCGCGCTCGCTGACGCAGTCCTGCCTTGGCGCGATTACCTGATCCGGATCGCCATGAAAGTCACGTCGTCATGGCTCCACTGGCCGCCGCCGGTAAAAGCACCCAAGGCTGACAACACAGACTCCTTGACGATCTGCGGGTCAGTACCATGCGCATTGAGGACGGCTGGCAGTTGTTGGTTGCCAAACGGCTGGCCTTGGGCATCCTCCGCCTCAAGCAGGCCATCCGTATAGAAAAACAGCGCATCGCCGGAAGCCAGGGTAATCGCCGACTGCTCGAACGAAAACTCGCGACCGACTCCCAGCGGCAGGTTGGCCGCGTGGTTCGACTTGGGTAACTCCAGGCGCCACCAGTGGTCATCGCCCGTGCGCCTGGCAAAGACCGGAGGATGTCCGGCATAGGAGAAAAACAGTTTCTTCTGCTCGCGATACCAACCGATCGCGGCGGCGGTGGTCAGCGCCTTGTAGCCGTAATCCACGGCCGCCGCGTTGAGATCGGCCAGTACCTCGTTGCCTTGGACATTGTTCATCTTGTCCTTCAGGGAATCGCACATCCACTGGCTCGTCTCGGCCACAGCCTTGCCATGACCCATGACGTCGGCGATCGCAATGCGGGACAGCAAGTCGCTGTCACAAACGCTGAAATAGTAGATATCGCCGCCCTTGCCGCCATCGCAGGCCGAAGAAAAAAGGCTGGCTTCAATACCGCTGGTGGTGACATGAATGTCGTTGCCGTGGATACCACACCAGATTTCGCCGCACGAAATTTTCTTTTCCATTCGCCCATCCTCCCATTGACGTTCGACATCGAAAAAGGATCTCTGATCTCACAGCACACTTCTTGCGGACACCGGACGGCTTGCTGGCCGGCCGTCGAGTCTCAGCGCCTATCGCCCCGGCCGGCGAGTAGCGCGAGGAAACACAGGCAGGCGAAAGTCATCAGCGCGCTACCCGCCTGCAGCAGGGTGCCCGTCTGGAATCCGCCCAACCAGAAACTGCCCGACAGGCGCACAAGCCCTCCGACCAAGCACATCAGGGTGCCGGCGATTCCGGCCAGGCGTCCCAGCCATGTCAGCGTCGTTTGCATCGATCCACCTCCTGTTGTTGTGCTTGCTTCGGCAAGTAAAGTAGCGCCGACCGGCGCCGTCGTCAATCGTCGGTCCGGCGCCGAATCGCGGAAAGTCAGCCGCCGCAACACGCCGATCTGGCCTGAATTTATGGGTCTGCTCCATATCCATAAAGTTATAGAGGGCATATAATTTTGTCGTCTTAGCTGAGGCGACCGCCGATCGCCAAGACATGTCCTTGGAGGTGTCATGGGTTACCACGACAGCGTGGAGCGAAGCGCCGAATATCTGAGGCTCGCCCTGCCCTTGATGTCGAAGCAGGCAGCCGCCCTGAACCCGATCTGTTACGCCGTCTGGTACGACTATGTGTCTGGACGCAACGCCGCTCTCAAGAAGCGGATCGACGAGCTCACCCGCGACGGGAGCCCGCTCGACGACGAAGCGACGGCGGAACTGTTCCACTGCCACGTGGCGGAGGTGGACGAGAAACTCGCCCAGCGCGTCAGCCAGGACTTTCAGAAGATCATGGCCGACGTCTCCAAATCGGCCGCCGAGGCCGGCAGCGACGCCGGACAATTCGGCAACGCGCTCGAGAAATGGTCGGCCGACCTGGCGCAAGCCACCGACGCCGATGCCACCAATCTCGCCGTTCTGCTGGGGCAGACGCGCCAGATGCAGCATTCCATCTCCTCGCTGAAGAACCGCCTCGACGAGAGCCAGTTGGAAATCGACCGGCTGCGCCAGGAAGTCGCCCGCGCCCGGCAGGAATCCCTGGCCGACGGCTTGACGGGCCTGACCAACCGCCGCGGCTTCGACCAGGCATTGACGGACTGCCTGACCGCCAAGGACGATTCGGGGCACGGACCCTGCCTGCTGATCACCGACATCGACCACTTCAAACACATCAACGACAGCTACGGCCACCTGTTCGGCGACAAGGTCCTGCGTGCGATCGCCCAGGTGGTCAAGGACAGCGTCAAGGGCCGCGACACCGCTGCTCGATACGGCGGCGAAGAGTTCGCCATCCTGTTGCCCGACACGCCGATCGAAGGCGCGCAAACGCTGGCGGAGCAGATCCGCACGAAGGTGGAACGCTGCCGCATCAAGCGCAGTGGCAGCGAAAACGCGATCGACGCCATCACGATTTCCATCGGCGTCACCGTCCACCGCGCCGGCGAAGCGGCGCATGAGTTCATCGCCCGCGCCGACGGTGCGCTCTACCACGCCAAGAATCAGGGACGCAATCGCGTCGCGGTGGCGCCGGCCGCCGCCTGATCCACGCGAGCGCCGGGATTTCGACCGGCCTACAGCACCGGAATCTCGCCCGCGCGCTGCTTCAGCTCGGCGCGGGCATCGCGCCAGTCGGGGCAAAGCCCCGCCACGACGTCCCAAAAGCGGCGACTGTGGTTCATTTCGACCAGATGGGCCAGCTCATGCGCCACCACGTAGTCCACGCACCGGGGCGGCAAGTGCACCAGCCGCCAGTTGAGGCGGATGCCGCTTTTCGTCGAACAACTGCCCCAGCGCGTCCGCGCCGACGACAGGCGCAGCGCCGGCGGCATTCGCCCCATCTGTTGAGCATAATGGCCGAGCCGCAGCGCGAAGTGCTCCAGCGCCTTGCGCTGCAACCCGCGCCGGGCCAGCGCCTCGAGATCGGCATCGGCGCGCGCGGCGATGACCAGCGCGCCGTCGAGCCAGAGCACGCGGTTGGCGCCGGATACGACCCGGACCTCGACGTCCTCGCCCAGCACCGGCAGGCGCACGCCATTCCGGATGCCCAGATGACGCCGCGCGGGACGGCTGGCGAACTCGTCGAGCTTGCGCACCACCCACTCGCCATGGCTGCGGACGAATGCCTCGATCTCGGCAAGCGTCAGTCGCGGCGGCGCGCCGACCCGCATGCCGCGCTCGTCGATGGTGATGGCCAGGCGCCGGCCGGCGCGCTGCCGCAACTGGTAGGCGACGATGCGTCCGCCGACATGCACATGACGGACCCTGCCGTCGGAAGCGGGCGGCGGCGGAACAAGGGAGCGGAACAGCGGCAGTTGTTCGGGCAGGTTCATGCCGCCGCGAACAGGTCGGGGGTCGCTCCGAGCCGGGGCATGCCGGCGACGGCCTTGGCCACTACGTCCGCAATCACCTCGACCGGCTGGCCGACGAGCCGCCAGTTGCAGCGCAGGCCGCCCTTGTCGTCCGCCTCCAGCCAGCCGGCGCGCGCGCCGAAGCACAGGGCGACGCTCGGCGCCGGACGGCCGAGTTGACGCGCGGCCATCGCCACCTGCGCGCCGACGACGCGCAAGGCATTGGCGCGCAGCCAGCTTTCCGCCGCGTCCTGGATCTGGCGAGCCGTCGCCCCCGGCGGCAGCGGCAGGTGCAATTCAGCGCCTTCGAGACGAGCTTGTTCGGCCGCGGTATCGAGCCGCAGCGTCACCGTGCCGCCGAGATAGGCCAGCGTCCGGCCATCGCGCCAGCCGGCAAGACCATCGGTCGCTTCGGCGTCAAGCCGCAGCGCCAGCTGAGGATTGCGTCGTTTCATGCTTGCGGTAGAGATCGGGGCTGATTCTGCGCATTTCGCTTTCGATCCACGCCTCGGCGCGGC
>JAGVUA010000001.1 GCA_019136545.1 Betaproteobacteria bacterium | reverse complement strand
ACTTTCGACGCGGGACTCGCACCGCATCGGTGCGCCCTGCGCAATCGGTGGTCCGCCGTAGTGCATGGCCGCGGCGGCAAGAAGGCGCGCTGTGGCCAACGCGCTGTTTCAACGCAAATATTTCACTTGGCACGCTCCCTGCACTGAGCCTTGTGTCACTTTTCAAATCCGGAGAGCCATCATGCGCAATACCCTCATCGCCAGCGCCGCCTTCGCCGGCGCCCTTTCGCTTCCCGTCATCGCTGCCGCCGAAGAGGCCGCGCCGGCCGCCGTCCCCGCGCCTTTCACCGGCAACTTCACGCTGGCATCGGAATATATCTATCGCGGCATCGGCCAGACCAACCGCAAGCCGGCCGTGCAGGGCGGCTTCGACTATGCGCATGCCAGCGGCTTCTACATCGGCGTCTGGGGCTCGAACATCTCCTGGCTGTCCGACCAGCCGGGCGACATCAGCTCGAGCATCGAGATCGATCTCTACGGCGGCTACAAGGGCAGCTTCGGTAGCGATTTCAGCTACGACCTGGGGGCGCTGCGCTACCACTATCCCGGCAGCTATCCGCGCGGCTTCGTCGACGCCGATACCACCGAGGTCTATGCCGGCCTGGGCTGGAAGTGGTTGTCCGCCAAGTACTCGCACACGGTGTCGAAGCACATCTTCGGCTGGTCGGGCGACCACGGCGAAAAGACGCGAGGCAGCGGCTATCTGGAATTGAACGCCAGCGTCGATCTCGGCGACGGCTGGGGCCTGACCGGGCACGCCGGCCACCAGCGCATCAAGAACTTCGGCGACGCTTCCTACACCGACTGGAAGATCGGCGTCACCAAGGACATCGGCCTCGGCACCATCGGCCTGGCCTACGTCGACACCAACGCCGACGGCGGCGCCGGCGAGCCTTACCGCAACGCCCACGGCAAGGACCTGGGCAAGGCCCGCCTGCTGCTGACGTTCGGCAAGACTTTCTAACCGGACGCGCGGAAAAGGAGCCGACATGAAACTGGTCACCGCCATCATCAAGCCCTTCAAGCTCGACGAGGTGCGCGAAGCGCTCGCCGCCGTCGGCGTGCAGGGCATCACCGTCACCGAGGTCAAGGGCTTCGGCCGGCAGAAAGGCCATACCGAGCTTTACCGGGGCGCCGAGTACGTCGTCGATTTTCTGCCCAAGGTAAAGCTCGAAGCCGCCATTCGCGACGAGCTGCTCGACCCGGTCATCGAGGCGATCGAGCAGGCCGCCAGCACCGGCAAGATCGGCGACGGCAAGATTTTCGTCTTCGATCTCGAACAAGTCGTCCGCATCCGCACCGGCGAGACCGGCGCGGATGCCCTTTAGGAGACGCATCATGTCCGAAACCATCGCACTCATCCCCAACAAGGGCGACACGGCCTGGCTGATGGTGGCCACCGCCTTCGTCATGCTGATGTCCATTCCCGGCCTGGCGCTGTTCTACGGCGGCCTGGTGCGCACCAAGAACATGCTGTCGGTGCTGATGCAGGTGTTCACGATCTTCGCGCTGATCAGCGTGCTCTGGGCGATCTATGGCTACAGCGTCGCCTTTACCGAAGGCAACGCCGTCTTCGGTTCGCTGGACAAACTGTTCCTGAAAGGCATCACGCCGGATTCGGTGGCGGCCACTTTCAGCAAGGGCATCGTGATACCGGAGTTCATCTACGTGGCCTTTCAGGGCGCCTTCGCGGCGATTACGGTCGGGCTCATCGTCGGCGCCTTCGCCGAACGCGTGAAGTTCTCCGCCGTGCTGCTGTTCGCCGTGCTGTGGTTCACCTTCAGCTATCTGCCGATCGCCCACATGGTCTGGTTCTGGCCGGGTCCGGACGGCTACCTCACGGCCGAGGCCGCCGACAAGCTCAACGCCACCGCCGGCTGGCTGTTCCAGAAGGGCGCGCTCGACTTCGCCGGCGGCACCGTGGTGCACATCGATGCCGCCGTCGCGGGCCTGGTGGCGGCCTACATGGTCGGCAAGCGCGTCGGCCTGGGCAGCGTCGCCATGGCCCCGCACAGCCTGACCATGACCATGATCGGCGCTTCGTTGCTGTGGTTCGGCTGGTTCGGCTTCAACGCCGGCTCGGCGCTCGAAGCCAACGGCACCGCCGCGCTGGCCTTCGTCAATACCTGGCTGGCCACGGCCTGCGCGGCGCTGTCCTGGATGGTCACGGAATGGTTGATCAAAGGCAAGCCCTCCCTGCTGGGCGCGGCGTCGGGCGCCGTCGCCGGCCTGGTGGCCGTCACGCCGGCCGCCGGTTTCGTCGGCGTCATGGGCGCGCTGGTGATCGGCCTGCTGGCCGGCGTGGTCTGCCTGTGGGGCGTCAATGGCCTGAAAAAGCTGCTGAAAGCCGACGATTCGCTCGACGTGTTCGGCGTCCATGGCGTCGGCGGCATCCTCGGCGCCCTCCTGACCGGCGTCTTCGCCGCGCCGAGCCTGGGCGGCACGGGCATCTACGACTACGTCGCCAACGCCGTCGCCCCGGACTACGACATCCTCGGCCAGGTCGCCACCCAGGCGACGGCGGTCGGCGTCACGATCGTCTGGTCCGGAATTGTGGCTTTAGTTTGCTGCAAGATTGCCGATATCACAGTTGGACTGCGCGTCAGCGAGGACGAAGAGCGCGAAGGTCTGGACATCGCTTCCCATGGTGAATCGGCCTACCACTATTGATCTCGCTGATTTCGCCGGCCTCGTTGCAAGTCGACTGACGACTGCTTATCGCAACTGATTCTCCTCCTCCGAGATCGACTCGGTTCCGGGCGCCCGCGTGGTGCCCGTTTTTTTTGGATCTCAGCGGAACACCACGGTCTTGTTGCCGTGCGCGAGGACGCGATCCTCCAGGTGATAGCGCAGACCGCGCGCCAGCACGGTCTTCTCGATGTCCTTGCCGTAACGGACCATGTCGTCCGGCGAATCGGAGTGGTCGATGCGGATCACGTCCTGCTCGACGATCGGCCCCTGGTCCAGCTCCTCGGTGACGTAATGGCAGGTGGCGCCGATCAGCTTGACGCCGCGCTGGTAAGCCTGGTGGTAGGGCTTGGCGCCGACGAAGCTGGGCAGGAAGGAATGATGGATATTGAGGATCTGCCCCGGGTAGGCCGCGCACACTGCCGGCGCAAGAATCTGCATGTAGCGCGCCAGCACGATGGTGTCGGCGCGCGTTTCGTCGATCAGCCGCAGCATTTCCGCGCAAGCCTTGGGCTTGTTCTCGGCCGTCACGGGAACGTGGTGGAAGGGAATGCCGTGCCACTCGACGAAGCCCTTGAAGGTATCGTGATTGGAAATCACGCAGGGAATCTCGATGTCGAGTTCGCGGGCCTGCCAGCGCGCCAGCAGATCGTAGAGGCAATGTTCCTGCTTGCTGACGAGGATCACGACGCGCTTTTTCACCGCGCTGTCGGTGATCTTCCAGTCCATCTGCAGCTCGTCGGCAACCGGCCGGAAGCGGTCGCGCAGCTCGGCCAGCATGAAGGGCAGCGAGTCGGCCCGGATCTCCAGCCGCATGAAATACCGGCGCGCTTCCTCGTCCGAATGAAAGCTCGATTCGAGGATCCAGCCCCGATGCTCGGCGAAGAAGCCGGTGACGCGGGCGATGATGCCGGTGCGATCGGGGCAGGAGGCCGCCAGGGTGTAGAAGCGGTCGCGATGCATGTCAGATGCGGGCCGAAGCCTCGTCGATGGCGGCACGCAGTTCGGCGTAGGTGTCGGTGACCTTGAACTGCGGGAACTCGCGGATGACGTTCTCGGGCGCGTGGAACAGGATGCCGGCATGCGCCTCGGCGAGCATGGCGGTGTCGTTGTAGGAATCGCCGCCGGCGATCACCTTGAAGTTGAGCTCCTTGAAGCGCTTGACCGCTTCCCGCTTCTGGTTCGGCATGCGCAGGTGGTAATCGACCAGGAAACCTTCGGCATTCGCTTCCAGCTTGTGGCAAAACAACGTCGGCATGCCGAGCTGGCGCATCAGCGGCATGGCGAACTCGTAAAAGGTGTCGGAAAGGATCACGACCTGAAAATCCTGGCGCAGGTCGTCGAGAAATTCCTTGGCGCCGGGCAGCGGGCCCATGTCGGCGATGACCTGCTGGATGTCGGGCAGGCCCAGCTGGTGCTGCGACAGCAGGCCGAGCCGGTATTTCATCAGCTTGTCGTAGTCGGGCTCGTCGCGCGTGGTGCGGCGCAATTCCGGGATGCCCGCGCGCTCGGCGAATTCGATCCAGATTTCCGGGACCAGCACACCCTCGAGATCGAGGCAGACGAGTTGCACGGCAATACTCCCGACAGGAAAAGGGTCGATTTTACTCGACGCCCCTTTGTTCAAGGGGCTTCAAGTGCTTCATGCACTTCCAGCCAGCGCATTTCGGCCGCTTCGATCAGACCGGTCAATTCGGCCTGCCGCCGGTTGAGGCCGTCGATGCGCTCGCGGCCTATCGCGTCCGGTGCGGCGTAGAGCGCCGGATCGGCCAGCTGTTCGTCGAGCCGGATCTGCTCCGCCTGCCAGCCGGCCAGCTGTTGCTCGATCTTCTCGGCTTCCTTCTGCAACGCGCGGCGCTCCGCCACGGCTGACTTTCGCGCGGCGGCCTCCGCGACGCGCACGGCTTTTCCCGTCGCCTTGTCCGCGCCGCTACCCGACGCCGGCATGCGGTCGGCGTTGCGCTGTTTGGCGAGCCAGGCCGCGTAGTCGTCGAGGTCGCCGTCGAACGGCGCCGCCCGGCCTTCCGCCACCAGCCACAGCTCGTCGCAGGTGGTGCGCAGCAGGTGGCGGTCGTGCGAGACCACGACCACGGCCGCCTCGGTTTCCTGCAGCGCCAGCGTCAGCGCTTCGCGCATTTCCAGGTCGAGGTGGTTCGTCGGCTCGTCGAGCAGCAGCAGGTTAGGCCGCTGGCGGATCAGCAGCGCCAGCACCAGCCGCGCTTTCTCGCCGCCGGAAAAGCGGCCGCAGGGCGCAAGGACCTGCTCGCCGCGGAAGTCGAAGCCGCCGAGGTAGTCGCGCAGTTCCTGCTCGCGGCTCTGCGGCTCGGCGCGCACCAGATGCTGCAGCGGCGATTCGTCGGGCCGCAGCTGCTCGACCTGGTGCTGGGCGAAATAGCCGATGACGAGGTTGCGCCCCTCGCGCCGCTCGCCCGCCATGGGCTTCAGCTCGCCGGCCAGCAGTTTCACCAGCGTGGACTTGCCGGCGCCGTTGCGGCCGAGCAGGCCGACGCGGCCGCCGGGACGCAACGTCAGCGCCAGCCGTTCGAGGATGGCCGTCGCTCCGTAGCCCGTCGCCGCCTGATCGAGTTGCAGCAGCGGATCGGACATGCCGGCCGGCTCGGCGAAGCGGAACGAGAACGGCGTGTCGACGTGGGCCGGCGCGATCTCTTCCATGCGCGCCAGCGCCTTCAGGCGGCTCTGGGCCTGCCTGGCCTTGGTTGCCTGGGCGCGAAAGCGATCGATGTAGGCATGCAGGTGGGCGACTTCGCGCTGCTGCTTGGCGAACATCGCCTGCTGGCCGGCCAGCCGCGCCGCCCGGGCGCGCTCGCAGGCCGAGTAGTTGCCGGCGTAGAGCGTCATGCATCGCCCCTCGATATGCAGGATGTTGCCGACCACGGCGTCGAGAAAGTCGCGGTCGTGCGAGATCATCAGCAGCGTGCCGGGGTAGCTCTTCAGCCAGCTTTCGAGCCAGAGCACGGCGTCGAGGTCGAGGTGGTTGGTCGGCTCGTCGAGCAGCAGCAGGTCGGAGCGCGCCATCAGCGCCCGGGCGAGGTTGAGCCGCACGCGCCAGCCGCCGGAGAAATCGGCGACGGGCCGCGCGAAGTCGGCGTCGGCGAAGCCCAGCCCGTGCAGCAGCTCCGCGGCGCGCGCGCGCGCCGCATAGCCGCCGATTTCCTGCAGGCGGCCGTGCAACAAAGCGATCTGTTCGCCGTCGTGGGCGGCCTCGGCCAAAGTCAGCCGTCGCTCGACGCCGCGCAATTCTTCGTCGCCGTCGAGGGTGAATTCGAGCGCCGCATCGGGCAGCGCCGGCGTTTCCTGACTGACGTGGGCGATGGCCCACGCGGGCGGCAGTTCGAGGTCGCCAAGCTCGGCATGCAGCTCGCCGCGCACCAGCGCGAAGAACGAGGACTTGCCGCTGCCGTTGGCGCCGGTCAGGCCCACTTTCCAGCCGGGATGGATCTGCAGGGCAGCGCCCTCGATCAGCGGCTCGCCGCCACGCGCGAGGGTCAGGTTGCGAAGTTGAATCATGGGTTAGGATTCAAGCATGAAAGACGCTGAAAAATCCCCCGCCGGGCCGAATAAGCCGCACCGCGACATCGCCACGCGCGGCCAGGTGTTCACGCCGCCGGCCATTGTCGAACGCATGGTCGCCTTGATCCGCAACCAGGGCCGCATTCTCGAACCGGCCTGCGGCGACGGCGCCTTCGTCGCCAGAATTCCGCCGCATTACCCGGACGTGGTGGCCATCGAGGTCGACGCCGCCCATTGTCCCGACGGCGCGCTCAATGCCGATTTCTTCACCTACCCCGAGGTCGAGAAGTTCGACACCGTCATCGGCAATCCGCCCTACGTGAAGGCGCGCGACATCCCGCCGGAGACGCGGCGGCACTTTTCGACGCAGCTGCTCGACGGCCACGCCAACCTCTACCTGCACTTCATCGAGAAATGCGTACGCCACCTGAAACCCGGCGGCGAGCTGATCTTCATCACGCCGCGCGACTTTCTCAAGGCCACCGGCGCGGCGCGGCTCAACACCTGGCTGTTCGATCAGGGCACCATCACCGACTACGAAGACCTCGGCGATGCGCGCATTTTCGCGGGCGTGGTGCCCAACTGCGCGATCTGGCGCTTCGAGAAGGGCAATATGAGCCGGCGCCTCACCGACCGCCGCCGCTCGGTGTGCACCGCCGGCCAGATCATGTTCACCCACGGCATCTACAGCGTGCCGTTGAAGAGCGTGTTCTCGGTCAAGGTCGGCGCCGTCTCGGGCGCCGACGACATCTTCGCCAACGCCGAACTGGGCAACGCCGATTTCGTCTGCTCGAAGACCGCGCAGACCGGCGAGCGGCGGCGCATGATCTTTGACGTGCCTCTGCCGCATCTCGAGCAGTTCAAGGCACGCCTGCTGGCGCGCCGGGTGACCAAGTTCGACGAACACAATTGGTGGAAGTGGGGCCGCCGCCATCACGAGTCCGCTGCGCCGCGCATCTACGTGAACCAGAAGACGCGCCAGCCGCGGCCCTTCTTCCTCGACGACTGCCGGAACTACGACGGTTCCATCCTGGCACTGTTTCCGCATCGGGAAACCCTCGATGCCGGCGAGCTGCGACGGCTGACTTTGATGTTGAACGAGGTCGATTGGCACGAGCTCGGCTTCGTCTGCGACGGCCGCTTCCTGTTCGCCCAGCGCAGCCTGGAAAACGCCCTGCTGCCGGAGGACTTCGCCGCCTACGAGGTCGAGGGCCTGGTTTAGCAGTCGTGTAAACTCGCGGCATGGTTCCCCATCTCACCACCGCCCTGACCGGACCGCTGCTCGAGCTCGAGCGCCGCTTCCTCGAAGCCGAAACCACCATCGAACACTGGCTGCGCGGCCAGTGGCTGGAACATACGCCGCCGTTCTACGCCTCGGTCGATCTGCGCAACGCCGGCTTCAAGCTGGCGCCGGTCGACACCAACCTGTTTCCCGGCGGCTTCAACAACCTGAACCCGGCCTTCCTGCCGCTCTCGGTGCATGCCGCGCAGACGGCGATCGAGAAGATCTGCCCGGAAGCCAAGAATCTGCTGTTGGTGCCCGAAAATCACACGCGCAACCAGTTCTATCTGACCAACGTCGCGCGGCTGGCGGCGATCCTGCGCCACACCGGCCTCAACGTGCGCATCGGCTCGCTGCTGCCCGAGATCACGGCGCCGACCACGCTCGATTTGTCGGACGGCCAGACCTTGACGCTGGAGCCGCTCAAGCGGCTCGGCCCGGGCGGCCGCCGGCTGGGGCTGGAGGACTTCGATCCCTGCGCCATCCTGCTCAACAACGACCTGTCGGCCGGCGTGCCGGACATGCTCAAAAATCTGCATGAACAGTTCGTCATTCCGCCGTTGCAGGCCGGCTGGCACGTGCGCCGCAAGTCGCGCCATTTCGCCGCCTATCACGAGGTGGCGCTGGCCTTCGCGCAGGAAATCGGCATCGACCCCTGGCTGATCGATCCCGAGTTCGAGGTCTGCGGCCAGATCAATTTCCACGAGCGCACCGGCGAGGAATGCCTGACCGCGCAAGTCGACACCCTGCTCTACCGCATCCGCGCCAAGTATCGCGAAAACGGCATCGACCGCGAGCCGTTCGTCATCGTCAAGGCCGATGCCGGCACCTACGGCATGGGCATCATGACCGTGAAGGACGCCAGCGAGGTCAAGGATCTCAACCGCCGCCAGCGCAACAAGATGGCAGTGGGCAAGGAAGGCCTGCTAGTCACCGAAGTGATGATCCAGGAAGGCGTGCCGACCGTCGAAACCGTCGCCGCCGGTACCGCCGAACCGGTGGTGTACATGATCGACCGCTACGTGGTCGGCGGCTTCTACCGCGTCAACACCCAGCGCGGCATCGACGAGAACCTCAACGCGCCCGGCATGCGCTTCGAACCGCTGGCCTTCGACACCGGCTGCACGCTGCCCGACCAGGCGCAGGCGCCCGACGCGCCGCCCAACCGCTTCTACGCCTACGGCGTGGTGGCGCGGCTGGCCCTGCTGGCGGCGTCGATCGAGCTGGAGCGCAGCGAAATCGGTAGCTAATAGCGAACGGAGATCGCCACGGGGGAAAAGTCAGCCGTGGCGCAACGCCGGCAGTTTTCCAAGCGCGCCATTACTGGCCGGCGTTGAGGTTGCCGGGTAACTCGGCGTTGAGGTTGCCGGGTAACTGATCGCCGGCAAACACGGCGATGACGCGCGCGTGCTGGTAGCGCTCGTGCTCCTTGAGCTTGACGCCTTTCGGGCTGTACAGGTCGCCGGTGCCGTACACCTTGTGAAATTCGTGCGGCTGGTTGATCAGATACTTGTCCATGACGTCGATCGGCGCGGCGGACCGGCGCTCGGCCAGCCGCCGGTTGAGTTTCTGCTCGCCAAATGCGGATGCGCTGCCGATCGAGACGAGCAGCAGTTTGCGGCCGCGCGCCTCGCGCGCGGCGAAATCCGCGAAGCGGACCAGGCGTTCGCGCTCGACGGCCGGGAGCGTCGAGCCGCCAACGGGGAAGAACACCGTGATTTCGCCGGTGCCATGGCGCCGGGACAGTTCCTCGAGCACGGCCAGCGTCCGCTGCGCGGTTTCCTGGGTCTTATGGACCGATTCCTGGGTTTTTTGCGCAGTCTCCAGCGTCTGCTTGCCCGTGGTTTTGATTTCGCCGAGTTCGGCAAGCACCGCGGTATTGGCTTCGAGGAAACGCTTGACCGCCAGCGGCGCGTTTGCTTCGTCGACGGCAGCCGCCGGCTTCTCCGGCGCCGGCATCGATTGGCAGCCGGCCAGTACCAGCGCGCCAAGGGTGAGGACGATGATCGTTGCTTTCATTGCGGCGCTCCACGTGGGCAAAAAGACATTACATCCCGGGGCCCTGTTGCCGGCAATGGTCGCCCGCAAGCGACAAGGCCCGCATTGGCGGGCCTTGTCGCTTGCCTGGTTCGCGCGGCCTTATCCGGTCATTCGCGGCCTTTCCGCCTGTATCGTCGTCATGGTCATGGTGCCGCGTCCGCCGGGCTGATTTCGGAAATGCCGAACGGCACGACAAACCAGAAAGTCGAACCCCGGCCCTCGACGCTGTCGACGCCGATCTGGCCCTCCATCAATTCGACCAGCCGTCGGGAAATCGACAGGCCGAGCCCCGTGCCGCCGAACCGCCGCGTTGCCGAACCATCGACTTGGGTGAATGGCGCGAACAGGCTGGCCACCTTGTCGGCCGGAATGCCGACGCCGGTATCGCGGACGTCGAAGCGCAGCACGGCGCGCCCCGCTTCCGCCGATACCAGTTTGACGGTCAACGAGACTTCGCCCGACTCGGTGAACTTGACGGCATTGCCGACCAAGTTGATCAGGATCTGCCGCACGCGGCCGGCGTCGCCGAGCAGCAAGGCCGGCACGCCCGGCTCGCAGCGGCAGGAGAACGCCAGCTTTTTCTCGCTGATGCGCAGCGCCAGTACCGCCGCGACTTGATCGACGGTTTCCCTCGGATTGAAGATGCCGACTTTGAGGTCGAGCTTGCCGGCCTCGATTTTCGACAGATCCAGGATGTCGTTGATAATCGTCAGCAGGGCGTCGCCGCTCGTCTTGATGAGGCCGGCGAACTCGCGCTGCTCGTCGTTCAGATCGGTGGTCAGCAACAGTTCCGTCATGCCGAGCACGCCGTTCATCGGCGTGCGGATTTCGTGGCTCATATTAGCCAGGAACATGCTCTTGGCGCGGGAGGCCTCTTCGGCGGCAAAGCGCGCCTGCTCGAGTTCGGCGACCAGCCGGGACTTCTCGTGCGCCAGCCGCAGCGAGCCGTCGAGGGTGTTGTGCATGGCGCGTGCGCTCTTCATGACCGCAACGGCAAACACCAGCGTCATCGCGCCAAAGGCCCAGTCGAGCAGCGATGACGCCGGCCAGAGCGCACCGACGGCGACCGACAGCACAATGGGCAGGGCAAAATAACTGAAGGCCGTGAACACCGGGGACAGGATCGGCACGGCGCCCGCCACCATGCCGGCCGCGATGAAGCCGGCGAACAGCCGTTCATCGACTTCGCCATTGAGCATGAACAACAAGGTGCCCAAGCCCCAGGTCATGCCGGCGATGCCGGCGCCAATGACGTATCGGCGGGCCCACCGCGCCGCCTGGGCATCATCCGGTCGCGCCCTCCGGTAGGCCCGCACCATGGCCATGCGACCCAAGGCCGCGACGGTGACGACGATCCACCAGCCGGCCACGATACGGGTCGGCAAATTGTCCGACAGCACCCAGGCCATGAGGCTGGCGTTGATGATCGTGGCGACCTGGCCCAGCATGGCGTTGCCGTACAACAGCGCCGTCTTGCCGGCCAGGATGGCCTGCTCGGCCTGCTCGCGCGATCCTTCGTTTTCCATTGGCAGATTCTATCGCGCGATGCCAGGGCGCCGCTGGCCGCTACCTATATCATTGCGCTTCCGAACCGGATACGTTGCCCATGCGCGTCACGCTCGTCCATCCCGCCGGATTCAACTTCGTGCCCGGCCAGCCGGACTTCTCCTTGCTCGCCAACCGCATGGCGCCCGTCGGCATCCTGCAGCTCGCCTCCTGGCTGGAAAAGCACGGCCATCCGACGGCGGTGCACGACTGCCTCGGCCCGCAGGCGCCCGCCACCGTCGAGGCCCATGCCGAGTCCGTGCTCGCCACCGCACCGGAACTGGTCGGTTTTTCGGCGACCACTTCGGGCTTCATGAACGCCATCGACATGGCGACCATCGTCAAGGCGCGGCGCCCCGGCGTGAAAATCGTCTTCGGCAACGTCCATGTCTCGTCGATCGGCGCACCCATCCTCGACCACTTCCCGGAGATCGACTGGCTGGTGATCGGCGAAGGCGAAGGCGCGATGCTCGAGCTCGCCGAAGGCAGGGCGCCCAAGGACATCGCCAACCTGGTCTGGCGCGACAGCGACGGAAAGTCAGTCACCAACGCGCGCCGCGACCGCATCCGCGACCTCGACGACCTGCCGTTCCCCGCCTGGGAAAAACTGGCCGGCTTCCCGCGCGGCTATCACCTGCCGCTGTTCGCCCACGAGCAGCGCCTCGGCGCCAGCATGATCACCTCGCGCGGCTGCCCGTACACCTGCTCCTTCTGCGACCGCACGGTGTTCGAGCGGCTCTACAAGGTCAATTCGGCGCGGTACGTCTACGCCCACATGAAATACCTGCGCGACCGGTTCGGCATCCGCCACATCAATTTCTACGACGACCTGTTCACCGCCAACAAGCGGCGGGTGAACGAGCTCTGCGAGCTGCTGATCGAAGCGCCGCTCGGCATACAGTTCAACTGCGCCATCCGCGCCGGCCATACCTCCGACGAGATGCTGGCAAAATTGAAGAAGGCCGGAGCGCTGATGGTGTCGATGGGCATCGAGTCCGCCGATGCGGAGATGATGAAGCGCCACAAGGCCGGCGTCACGCTCGACGCCGTGAAGAAGACCGTCGGCCAGATCCACGCCGCCGGCCTGCGCGCCAAGGGACTGTTCATCTTCGGCATGCCCGGCGAAACGCCGGAGACCATCCGGGCCACCAGCGATTTCATTCTCTCGCTCGATCTCGACGAGATGAACATGACCAAGTTCGCGCCGCTGCACGGCGCGCCGATCTGGGACGAGTGCGCCGGCGGCGGGACGGGCGACTTCATCGAGGACTGGCGGCTCATGAACTGCCTCAACTTCGTTTACAAGCCCGCCGGCTTCGAGTCGCGCGAGCAGATGGACGCGCTCTACAACTGGCATGTGCGCCGCTTCTATGACAGCCGCAACTATCGCCGGCGCTTCGCCAGCCGGCTCTGGCAACACCGATGGAGCCTCTGGCACATCCTCCGGCACCTGCCCCAGGCCATCGGCGCCGCGCGCTACTTCAGCAAGAACAAGGAAGCCCTGCAGCGCGCGAAGCCGAACTTCGGCCTGCACCCGCGGCAGCCGCTCGGCCTGCGCCCGGTCCTGAGTCCCGAGTTGCAGGCGGACGCCATCGCAGCCATGTCGCCCGTCAAGGTGTCGCGGCGCGTCCGGCCGGATACGGGGACGGCTTCAATCGCGCCGGTATAATTTTTCCGATATTCCACGCAAATCGGCAATCAATATGAACCTGTGTCAGCAAGCGCCGCGGAATCCCGCCGCGCTACCCGAATTCCCCGGCCTGGCCGGGCTTTCCGCCGACCAGGCATTGGCTCGCGTGGGCGTGCTCGGGGCGATCCGCAATGGCGGCGCCGTCAGCCGCGCCGGCGACGACGCCGGCATACGCTATCGGGTCGGGGACCATGTGCTCTACGGCATCCTCGACGTCGAGGAAAGCGACTGCGGAGGCTCGGATTTTCCGCTCCAGCGCGCCACGGAGGATGCCTATCGGCGCATTTTCGCCCTGATCGAGCGCGAGCAGCGGCCGCATCTGTGGCGCGCCTGGAACTACCTGGCCGACATCAACAGGGAAACCGGCGGCCTGGAGCGCTACCGGCAGTTCAACATCGGCCGGCACGATGCCTTTGTCGCCAGCGGCCGCCTGACGCGCGGCAAGGTGCCGGCCGCCTGTGCGCTGGGCACGCAGGCCGGTCCGCTGACCATTGCTTTCCTGGCCGGCCGGACCGAGGCCGTGCCGCTGGAGAATCCGCGCCAGATCAGCGCCTACGACTACCCGGCCGTCCATGGGCCGCGCAGTCCGACATTTTCCCGCGCCGCCCTGGCGCACTTGCCTGGCCAGGAACTGCTGTTCATCTCCGGGACGGCGAGCATTCTCGGTCACCACACCCTGCACCAGGGCGACGTCGCCGGCCAGACGCGCGAAATCGTCGCCAATCTGTCGGCCGTGCTGGCATCGGCGAATGGCAAGGCGCGCACCGCCGATTACACGCCCGACGAATTGCGCCTGAGGGTCTATCTTCGCCATGCCGAGGACCAGGCGGTGGTGCAGGAAATCCTCGGACGGGCGATGGGAGCGCGATCGTCGATCGAATACGTCCAGGCCGACATCTGCCGCGCCGACTTGCTGGTCGAAATCGAGGCGAACGCCTCGCATGCCATGGGAAACTGCTGATGGGAAAGATCCGACCCGCCGCCCTGCTGGCCCTGCTGGCCGCCAACGTCGCCGCCGCCGAAGACAAGCCGCTGTGGGAACTGGGCGCGGGGGTCGCCGCGTTCAGCTTTCCCGCCTATCGCGGCTCGGACAAGCAGCGCCACTTTCTCATGCCGGTGCCCTATTTCGTTTATCACGGCGAGTTTCTCAAGGCCGACCGGCACGGCATTCGCGGCAGCCTGTTCGATTCCGACCGGGTCGACTTGACCTTGAGCCTCTCGGCCTCGCCACCGACCGACAGCGACGATGTCGCTCTCCGCAAGGGCATGCCCGACCTCAAGCCGACAGCCGAGTTCGGTCCGCAGGTGGACCTGACGCTCTGGCGCAGCGACAGCCACGCGCGCTTCCTCAAGCTGCGCCTGCCGCTGCGCGCCGCCTTCACGCTCGAGCGCTCGCCGCGCGAGCTCGGCTGGGTCTTCTCGCCCAACGTCAACGTCGACATCACCGATCTGCCGGCCATGCCCGGCTGGAACCTGGGGTTTGTCGCCGGCCCGATCTGGGCGACCAAAAAGCAGCACGACTACTTCTATGGCGTCGCGCCACGCGACGCGACGTCGTTCCGCCCGGCTTACGAAGCCCGCGGCGGCTACAGCGGCAGCCAATTCCTGGCGTCGCTTTCGAAGCGCTACGACAAGACCTGGGTCGGCGCCTTCGTCCGCTACGACACCCTGTCGGGCGCCAGCTTCATCGACAGCCCGCTGGTGGTACGCAAGCATGCCGCGACAGCCGGCATCGCCGTCTCGTGGGTGCTCGACGAATCGAAGACCCGCGTGCGCGTCGATGACTGATCGGCCGCCCCGCCCATCGTCCTGGCTCTGGCGGGCCTACGAAAGCATGGCCATGGCGCTCGGTCTCGGCATGCTGGCGCTGCTCTGCCTGGCTTGGCTGCCGTTCGCCATGCTGCTGCATCCGCTGCTGCCGGAACGCTGGGGGCGGCCGCTCGGCCGCCGGGTGATCATGGGCGCCTTCCGCCTCTACCTGCATTTCCTCGAGCTGTTCTGCGCCTGCCGCTTCGAGCTGGCTGAACTCGATCGCCTGCGCGGCGACGGCGCGCTGGTGCTGGTCGCCAACCACCCTTCGCTGCTCGACGTGGTGATGATCGTCTCGCGCCTGCCGAATGCCGTCTGCGTCATGAAAGCGACCCTCATGGACAAGCTGCTGCTCGGCGCGGCGGCCCGCCTGGCGCGCTATATCCCCAACAATGCCTCGATCCGGCTGGTGCTCAACGCGCGCGACGCGTTGCGCAAGGATTCGCAGTTGCTGATTTTCCCCGAGGGCACGCGCACCACCGCGTTCCCCATCGGCCCCTGCACGCCCGGCGCCGGCCTGATCGCCCATTCCGCCAAGGTGCCCGTGCAAGCGCTGCTCATCGACTGCGAGACGCCCCCCTACCTCGGCAAGGCCTGGCCGCTGTTCCGCCGGCCCAGCCTGCCGCTGCATTTTCGCGTGCGCCTGGGACGCCGTTTCGAGGCGCCGAACGACGCCAAGGCGTTCGCCCAGCAGCTCGAAGCCTATTTCCGCGCCGAGCTGGACGGCAGGGAGCCCTGCACCGCGATGGCGCGGGAGGTGATGTCCTGAAGCCTTCCGCCACGCACCTGGTCCTCATTCCCAGCTACAACCCGGGGCCGAAGGTCTATGACACGGTGCGCGCCGCGCGCGCGCAATGGGCGCCGGTGTGGGTGGTGGTCGACGGCAGCACCGACGGCAGCGCCGGCCAACTGCAGGCGATGGCCGGACAAGACCCGCAGCTGCGCGTCATCGTCCTGCCGGAGAATCGCGGCAAGGGCGCCGCCGTGCTCGAAGGCATCACGCAAGCCGCCGCCGAGGGCTACACGCACGCCCTGACCATGGATTCCGACGGCCAGCACCCGGCCGACCTGATCCCGGCCTTCATGCGCGTTTCACAGGAACAGCCCGACGCCATGGTGCTCGGCAAGCCGGTATTCGACGCCGACGCGCCGCGCCTGCGCGTGAACGGCCGCAAGCTCTCGAACGGCTGGGCCCACCTGGAAACGCTCTGGGCCGGCATCGGCGACTCGCTCTACGGCTTCCGCGTCTATCCCATCGCACCCTTGGTGCGCATCATGCGGAACCAGCGCTTCATGCGCCGGTTCGATTTCGACCCCGAGGCCGTCGTCCGGCTGTGCTGGGCGGGCGTCGCGCCGATCAACCTCGACGCGCCGGTGCGTTACTTCCGCAACGAGGACGGCGGCGTCTCGCATTTCAACTACCTGCGCGACAACGCCCTGCTCACCTGGATGCACGCCCGGCTGCTCCTGGGCTTTCTGCTGCGCCTGCCACGGCTGATCCTGCGCAAGCTGCGCTGATGCCGGCGTGCCGCCCCGGCTGACTTTCGCCGAAGCCGCCGTTCGATGGCATAACATGGCGCCATGCTCGACATCATCGATATCGCCAAGACGCTGCCCGGCGGCCGCAGCCTGTTCGCCGGCCTGTCCTTGTCGCTGGCGGCGGGCGAATACGTCGCCATCATGGGCGAATCGGGCGTCGGCAAATCCACGCTGCTCAACCTGATCGCCGGCCTGGAGCCGCTCGACGCCGGCGAGATCCGCATCGATGGCCAGCGCATCTCCGGTTTGGCCGACGAGCCGGCATCCCGGCTGCGCCGCGACAAGCTCGGTTTCGTCTTCCAGGCCTTCCACGTGCTGCCGCACCTGACGCTGGAGCAGAACGTGCGGGTGGCGCTTCTGCTGCCCGGCCGCGACGACCCGCGCCGCGCGGCCGACATGCTGGCGGCTGTCGGCCTGGGCGAGCGGCGGCACGCCTACCCGAGCGAGCTGTCGGGCGGCGAGCTGCAGCGGGTGGCCATCGCCCGCGCCCTGGTGCACCGGCCGACGCTGCTGCTGGCCGACGAACCGACCGGCAACCTCGATCCCGATACCGCGCGCGGCGTGCTGGCGCTGCTGCGCGCCGAGCTGAAGGCGAACGGCGCCGCCGGCATCCTGGTCACGCACTCCGAGCATGCGGCCGCCAGCGCCGATCGCGTGCTGGAACTCACCCGCGCCGGACTGGCGCCGCGCGCCGCAGCCGCATGAAGCTCGGACTCTGGCTGGCCGGCGGCGAGCTGCGCGCCCATCCGTGGCGGCAGGTGGCCGCGCTGGCGGCCATCGCCATCGGCGTGGCGCTCGGACTGGCGGTGCATTTGATCAACGCCTCGGCGGTCGCCGAGTTCTCGCAAGCGGTGCGCGCCACCACCGGCCAGGCCGATCTGGAGATTCGCGGTCCGCGCCTGGGCTTCGACGACGGCGTGCTCGAACGGGTCGCCGCCGATCCGGCCATTGCGCTGACCAGCCCGATGCTGGAAGTCGATGCGCCGATTCTCGACGCGCCGGCCCTGGCGAAAGTCAGCCGTGGCGATGCGCCGGCATCGACGCCCGGACAGGCGTCGACGCTGCGCATCGTCGGGCTGGATGTTTTTCGCGCCGCCGCGATCACCCCCGACCTGCTCGGCAGGCCGGCCGACGAGGACCGTTTGGCCCTGCTCGCCGACGACACCGTGTTTCTCTCGACCGCCGCGCAAACCTGGCTGGGCGTTGCCGCTGGCGATACGCTGACGGTGCAGGCCGGGTTGGCCGCCGTTCGCCTGCGCGTGGCCGGCGGCCTGCCCGGCGCGCGCGGCGGCCAGCGGCTGGCCAGCATGGACCTGGGCGCCGCGCAGTGGCGGCTGGCGCGGCTGGGCAAGCTCACGCGCATCGCCTTGCGGCTGGCGCCCGGTGCCAACCGCGCCGAGCTCAAGGCCCGGCTGGCAGCGATGCTGCCGGCCGGCGTGTTCGTCGCCGAGCCGGAAGACGGCGACACTCGCGCCAGCAACCTGTCGCGCGCCTATCGCGTCAATCTGCAAGTGCTGGCGCTGGTGGCGCTGTTCACCGGCGCCTTCCTGGTGTTCTCGACGCAGACGCTGGCCGTGGCGCGCCGGCGCGGCGAATTCGCCCTGCTGCGCACACTGGGCTGGCCGGCGCCAGGCCTGTTGCGGCAAGTCATCGTTGAAGGCGCGGCCCTCGGTCTGGCCGGCGGGCTGTTGGGCGCGGCCGCCGGCATCGCCGTCGCGCGCCTGGCGGTGCACGCTTTCGGCAGCGACCTCGGCGGCGGCTATTTCACCGGCGTGACGCCGACGCTGACGCTCGACGGGCCGGCCGTGGCCGGCTTCGTCGCCCTGGCCGTCGTCGCCGCGACGGCCGGCAGCCTCATGCCGGCGCTGGCCTTGGCGAACACCCTGGCCAGCGGCGGGCCGGCCCGGGCGCTCAAGGGCGGCGGGGAACTCGTCGGCCGCGTCTCCCGCCTGCGGCGCTGGCCGGGACTGGTCCTGCTGGCGGCGGGCGCACTGCTCGCCGGCGCGCCGCCGGTCGGCGACCTGCCCGTCGGCGGCTACCTCGCCATCGCCTGCTGGCTGATCGGCGGCATCGCCCTCATGCCGGCGCTGGCGGCGCGCGCCTTCGGCGCCCTGGTGGACGCGCTCGCCCCCGGGGCCGGCCGCCGGCCGCTGGCCTACCTTTCCGCGCTGCGCCTGGCCGCCGCGCCGGGACAAGCCGGCATCGCACTCGCCGGCGTGGTGGTCAGCTTTGCCTTGATGGTGGCCATGGCCATCATGGTCGGCAGTTTTCGCGATTCGGTTTCCGGCTGGCTCGATCGGGTGCTGGTCGCGCCGCTCTACGGCCGCATGCCCATCGGCGCCACGGACTTCATCCCGCCCGCGGTCATGGCGCGCGTGGCCCGACACGCCGATGTCGCACGGGTCGAGTGGATGCGGCTGCAGCAGATCGATCTCGATCCGCGCCGCCCCGCCGTGACGCTGATGGTGCGCGATCTGTCGCCCGACGATCCCGGCGCGCGCCTCCCGCTGACCGGAAAATCGCTGTCCCTTGCCGAACTGCCGGCCGGCGCGATACCGATCTGGATTTCCGAGGCGATGACCGATCTCCATGGCTGGCGGCTGGGCGACACCGTCCGCCTGCCGCTGGCCGGGCAGGCGCGATCGGTGACGGTGGCCGGCATCTGGCGCGATTTCGGCCGCCAGCACGGCACGGTGGTCATCGGGCGCGCCGACCACGCCCGCCTCGTCGGCGAGGACGCCGAGCAGTTGGCCACCGACGTCGCGCTCTGGCCCCGCACCGGCGTGGCGGCCAGCGCGCTGGCGGCGGCACTGCGCCGGGATGTGCCGGAAACCGCGCGGCTGGAATTCGGCGAGCCGGGCGAGATCCGCGCCCGTTCGCTGCGCATCTTCGACCGCAGTTTCGCCGTCACCTACCTGCTGGAAATCGTCGCCATCGGCATCGGCCTGGCCGGCATCGGCGCCAGTTTTTCGGCGCAGGCGCTGGCGCGCCAGCGCGAGTTCGGCATGCTGCGCCACCTGGGCGTCAGCCGCCGCGAGCTGATGCGCCTGCTGGCCTTCGAGTCGGCGGGCCTGACCCTGTTCGGCGTCGCGGCCGGCGGCGCGCTCGGTTTCGCGGTGGCCATGGTGCTGATCCGCGTGGTCAATCCCCAATCGTTCCATTGGCGCATGGAGCTTTCGGTGCCCTGGGGCCTGCTGGCCTCGGTGACCGCGCTGTTGCTCGCCGCCGGCGTGGGCACCGCGCTGCTGGCCACCCGGCGGGCGACGGGCGTCGGGCCGCTGCGCGCCGTGCGCGAGGACTGGTAGCGATGGATCGGCGCGGCGCCTTGCGACGGCTGACTTTCATGGGCGCGCTGTCGCTGCCGGCCTGGGGGTGGACCGGCCGCGCGCTGGCCGTGCCGCCGGCGTTCCCGGCGGTGCGGCCGCGCCCCTTGCGCTTTCCCGCCGATCACGGCGCGCACCCGGATTTCCGCACCGAATGGTGGTACGCCACCGGCTGGCTCGATGCCAATGGCGAAGAGATCGGCTTTCAAACGACTTTTTTCCGCTCGCGCAGCGGGCACGACGCCGACAATCCGTCGCGCTTCGCGCCGCATCAGCTGCTGTTCGCCCACGCGGCGCTGGCGCGACCCGCGGCCGGCGGCTTGCGCCACGAACAGCGCGCCGCGCGCGTCGTGGCCGGCGACGCCGCCGTCGGTTTCGCCACGGACGATACCGATCTTCACCTGCATGGCTGGGCCTTCCGCCGCGATGCCGACGGCAGCTACCGGGCCCGCATCGAGGCCGATGCGGTCAAGCTGGACCTGGCGCTTGCGCCGACGCAGACCATCCTGCTCCAGGGCGAGGCCGGCTTCTCGCGCAAGGGCGCCGACCCGGAACAGGCGAGCTACTACTACAGCCAGCCGCAACTGGCGGTGAGCGGCCGCATTCGACTCGAAGGTCTCGGGGAGCGCTGGCAAACGGTGTCGGGCCGCGCCTGGCTCGACCACGAGTGGTCCTCGCGCGTGCTCGACCGGGACGCCGTCGGCTGGGACTGGATCGGCATCAATCTCGACGATGGCGGCGCGCTCATGGCGTTCCGCATCCGCGGCGGCGACGGCACGACGCGCTGGGCGGCGGCCCGCTGGCGCGATGCTCGCGGTCGGGAGCGCAATTTCGCCGGGAACGAAGTGCGCTTTACGCCATTGGCCCAATGGCGCTCGCCGCGTACCGGCGCAAACTATCCGGTCCGCCAGCGCCTATCGCTTGGCGGCGGCGAGCCCGGGCACTTCGAGCTGGTGCCGCTGATGGACGACCAGGAACTCGACAGCCGCGCCAGCACCGGCGCGGTCTATTGGGAAGGCGCGGTCACGCTGCAACGCGACGGCCGCCGCATCGGCCGCGGTTATCTGGAGCTGGTCGGCTACCACCGGCCGATGGCGCTCTAGGACACCGGTTTCTTTTCGCCCCGCCGTTCCGCGCGCTGTTCCGCGAGTTGCTCGCCCATCGCGGCCCGCTCCCGGGCCATGGCCTTGGCCACGAAGGCGGCCAGCGCGCGATCGAACGTCCGGATATGCCGAAGCAGCCATGGCCGCAATGCCGAAAGCACCACCTGGCTGCTGCCGTGCGTCAAGGCGTGACGAAAGAACTGCACTTGACCGACGAGCTGCACGTGCTGGCGCTTGTGCGCCTGGGCGTTGGGATCGCCGTAGCGATCCATGAGCATCTCCTCGCGGGCGAAATGGTATTGCGTGAAGCTCACCAGTTCGTCGAGCAGGGTCGCCTGCAAATCGTAATCGTGCGTGTCCTCGATGGCATGGTAAAGACGATTGGCCAGCGCCACCAAGGCCTTGTGTTGGGCATCGATCTCGGCGACGCCGAGCATTTCGGCCTCCACGTCGTCCATCCACTTTTCGTTGACGCAGTCGTCGGGCGAAGCCGCGGATAACACGTACTTGCCACGGCCTCCGTTCTTGGCGGCATACATCGCCTGATCGGCCGCATAGACCAAGGTGCGCACGGTGGCGCCGTTGGTCGGGCAAAGACTGATGCCCACGCTGCAGCCGACCCGCACGCAGCCCCCCTCCGGCAGCTCGATGGGCTCGGCGATCGCGGCGATCAGCTTTTCGGCGGTACGCTCGGCGGCGGCGGCCTCGCGCACTTCATCGAGCACGATGGCGAATTCATCGCCGCCCAGGCGGGCCACGGTATCGGTCTCGCGAACGGAGGCCAGCATGCGGCCGCTGACGGCCTGCAATACGATATCGCCGGCCTGGTGGCCATGCCGGTCGTTGATGGGCTTGAAGCTATCGAGGTCGATATAGAGCAGCGCGGCGAGCTTGCCGCTACGGCGGGCACGGGCGATGGCCTGGACCAGGCGGTCCTCGAACAAACTGCGGCTGGGCAGATCGGTCAGGCTATCGTGCAGCGCAACGCGCCACAACGCCCGGTCGGCTTCCGGTGCGCCTCCCGGCTTGGCGATGCACCCGACGACCACCGGCCCGGAATCCGCCTCGATCCGCCATTCCTGCGCGAGCAAGGGCGCGCCGGCCCCTTCCGCTGCCGGTTGACGCAATGCCTGCGGCGGCAGTTGCCGCATCGACGGCCCCGCTTGGTCGGCCGAGACCGTCCTGGGACGGGCGGCCAGCTCGGCCAACACCGGCTCGTGCGGCAAAAACATGTGCCTGAAAGCACTATTGCAATAGCGCGGCTGGTCGCCCGCCACCACGTAAACGGCGCTCTCGACACCCTGGTCCAACCAGGACAACAAAATCGTCGGCAGCGGCTCTCTCATCATTTTCGCAGCGCGAAAGATACGAATTATACTCAAACGTCAAGTATCCCAGCCTATGGCCTCGGCCGTCAATCCGTATCTTGTCCCGCACGCCGACCCTGAACGGCATCGCCCCGCCTGGTGGCAAAATGATGCCCCGGACATCCTCGAGACCGATCGCTCCCCCGTCATGAAATTGCTCCTGCTTGCCCTTTGCCTGGGCTTTTCCCTGGCAGCCCGCGCCGATGCCGCGGCCGGCCTGCCCGATGTCGCGCCCCTGTTTGGCGCCACCGTGTGGGATCTCGACGACCGGCCGGTCGACCTGGCCACGCTGCGCGGCAAGCCGCTGGTAGTCAATTTCTGGGCGCGCTGGTGCGGACCCTGCCGGGTCGAGATTCCGCATTTCGCGCAGGTGCACCGCAAGTTCAAGGACCAGGGGCTGACCGTTGTCGGCATAGGACTCGAAGACAAGCCCGACACCGTCCGCGAGTTCGCCCGCGCCTACGACATGGACTACACCGTGCTGCTGGCCAAGGACCGGGGCGTGCCGCTGCTGCGCGCGCTCGGCAACGCCAAGGCCGGCCTGCCCTTCACGCTGGTGATCGATGCCCGTGGCCGCGTGGTGGCCCGGAAGCTCGGCCTGATGAGCGCCGCCGAGCTCGACAACGCGCTCGCCGGGCTGTTCTGAATGCCCGTCGATCGCCGCGAATTCCTCGCCTCCTGTCTGGTCGCGGCCGGGCTGGCCGTCGGCAAGGCGACGGCCGCGCCCATGATCGTCGCGCCCGCGTCGACGCTGCGGCCAAAGTCGGCAAGGCGGCGCGTCGTCATCGTCGGCGGCGGCTGGGGCGGCCTTTCGGCCGCGCGCCATCTGCGCGACCAGGCGCCCGATCTCGACGTCGTCGTGATCGAGCGCAGCGCATCCTTCTGGTCGGGTCCGCTGAGCAACCGGTGGCTGGCCGCCCTGGTCGATACGCGCTACATCATCCACGACCGCGCGCCGGCGGCCGCCAAGTACGGCTACGAGTTGCTTCAAGCCGAAGTCACGGCGGTGGATCGGGACCGGCGCCGCGTGCTGACCAGTCTCGGCGCGCTCGACTACGACTGGCTGGTGCTGGGCGTCGGCATTCGCGAGGACTTCGGCGCCTGGTTCGGCGACGATCGCGCTGCCGCCGACGCCGTCCGGGCGCGCTATCCCAGCGCCTGGCTGCCGGGCGAAGCGTTGGCCGTGCTCAAGCGCAAGCTTGAAGGCTTTGCCGGCGGCGATCTGCTCATGACGCTGCCGCCGATGCCCTACCGCTGCCCGCCCGCACCCTACGAACGCGCCGTCCTGATCGGCTGGCTGCTCAAGTCGCGCGGCATCAAGGGAAAACTGCTCCTGCTCGATCCCAATCCGATCGCACCGGCTTTCCGCCGCGTGTTCGAGGATCGCTATCGCGACCAGATCACCTACGTGCCCGATGCCCGCGTCCAGACCGTGGACCCGCAGGGGCAACGCGTCATCACCGAATTCGACGAATTCCGCTTCGATGACGCCATCCTGATGCCGCCGCAACAGGCGGGAGAGCTAGTCTGGCAGGCCGGCCTGATCGGCCGCGACCGGGACGGCAAACCCACCGGCTGGGCCGATCAGGATCCCTTGCATCTGCACGCCCGCGCCGACGAGCGCATCTTCCTGGTCGGCGACGCGCTGGGTGCAGTGTCGCCGCTGTTCGGCCACTACCCCAAGAGCGGCCACATGGCCAGCCGCCAGGGCCGGATCGTCGCGACGGAAATCGCCGCCCGCGCCGCCGGCACCGAACCGCCCGTGCAGCTGCCGGAAAGCGTCTGCCACGTGTACAACGACTTCGAGCCGATGAAGACGGTGCGCATCGACAGTCGCTATCGGGTGCGCGGCGACGGTCTCATCGAACAGACCACCCGGCAGTTCCACGATGCCAATCCGCGCGACGAGGACCTGGCATGGGCGACCGCGTCGTTCGAGGAGTTCCTGGCCTTGCGGCCCTGAAACGCCGCCGCCTCAGTGCCGCGCCCAGGTGGTGGCCTTGCCGTTGGGCGCGACCAGATAGGTGTTGAACATCTCCCGGCGCACGACCGGCTCGACGCCTTCGTTGTCGAGGATGGTGCAGCCGGTTTCGCAGAACGGCGCCGACTTCTCGCGCCCCGGCGCACCGCGCGGCAAACCGGGCACGGCCAGCCCGCGGGCCTTGGGCTTTTCCTTGAGCAGTTGCTTGATGTCCTCGGCCGGCACGTGGCCTTCGATGAAATAGCCGCCCACCACGGCGGTGTGCACCGACTCGAGCTCCGCCGGCACCTTGAGCCGGCGCTTGACGGCCGCCATGTCGTCGGTGCCGATAAACGTGGCGGTGAACCCATGCTCCCTGAGATGATCGGCCCAGTCGATGCAGGCGAGGCACACCGTCGGACCATGGATTTCAACCGGCGGCAGCTTTTCGGGTGCGCCGGCCACGGCCACGGCCGTCGCGAACGCCGTCAGGGTGGCGAAAAACCATGTCTTCAGCATGGCTTGCCGGCCTTGCAGCCCTTGAGCACCCACAGGGAAATGGTCCCCGCCGTCTCGTGGGCCATGACTTTGCGCGCGATGGAAAGCGCGTCGCGTCCGGCATTGGTTTTCGCGGCGGCGTCGGCACCGGCTTCGAGCAACAGCTGCGCGTGGGGCGCGCGCTGCGCATAGGCAGCCATGTGCAGCGGCGTCAAGCCTTCGTTGTCCCGGGCATTGACGTTGGCGCCCGCCGCGATCAGCGCCTTGAGGGCCGCCGGATCGACGTTGGTCGCCGCCAGGTGCAGCGGCGTCGAGCCCAGCGGCGTGCGGGCATCGCGCGCCGAGGGGTCGCGCTTGAGGATGGCTATGACCTCGGCATCCGTGCCCATGCGCGCCGCATCGTGGATCGGCTGCTCGTTGGCGCCGAGCGTTTCCGCCCACGCCGGCAACATGCATGCGCAAATCGCCACGCCCGCGGCGATACGCGCGAGGCCGGCTAACATTGTCTTTCTCGTCATTTCTTCTCCCGCTCGGTCTTGCCGGAAATGCATTGGATCAACGTCGACAAGTCTATCCTCTCGAACGCTCACGGGCACGCCATCTTCGGTGATAATCGCAGTAGGATTCCCTTGACGGCAACATGGTATGAGTGCCTCCAACCCTCCCCGCAAGCGCTTGCTCGGTTTCGCGATCTGTCTCGCCGCCGCCTGGCTCGCCGCCCCGGTTCGAGCAGACGACCAGGACAGCCCATTGAGCTTTGGCGTCCTCAACCAGCAGAGCCCGGCAAGAACGGCCCAGCGCTGGAATCCGATCCTCAAGTACTTGTCGGACGCCACCGGGCTGCGCTTTCAGCTCAAGATGGGGCCAACGGTGCGGGAAACCGACGCGATGATGGGCCGCGGCGAGTTCGACCTGGCGTTTACCAACCACAACTTCGCCAGAGAATACGACGGCGTTTATAAGGTCATCGCGCGCTGGGCCGGCAAGCCGATCTACGGCGCCATCGCCGTGCCGGCCGACAGCTCGATCAAGACGCTCAAGGATCTCGCCGGCAAGCGCGTCGCTTTCCCGTCGAAGGAAGCTTTCGTCGCCTATGCGGTGCCCATGGTGGCGCTGCGCGCGGCCAAGGTGCGAGTCGACGAAGTGCTGGCCGGCAACCAAGAAGGCGCGCTCGCCCAATTGCGCGCGCGCCAGGTGGATGCCGCCGCCGTCAATTCCCGCTACCTCACCCAATATGCCGCGCAGAACGCCCTGCCCTACCGCGAGATATTCTCGTCGGAAGGCTATGCCGAACTGCCCGTCATCGTCCATCCGCGTCTGCCGCGCGCGGAGGTCGAGGTCATCCAGAAGGCGCTGCTGGCCATGAAGACCGATCCAAAAGCGGCAGCGGCGCTCGAAGCGAGCGGCGCACCCGGCTTCGAGCCGGCCGGCGAGCGCGATTACGACAATGTCCGCGCCATCTATCGCCGGATCGCCGAATAGCCCGTACATGCGCGGCTTCAGCCTGATCGGCCGCATCCTGGTGTTGTCGATCGTCGTGGTCGGCGGCGTGTCGCTGCTCGGACTGGTACTGGTGATCCAGGAGAGCATCGCGTCGGCCCACCAGCGTTATCACCAGGAAGCGCGCAGCTTCGTCGTCGCCTTGACGCCGACGCTGCAGAACGCGCTGGTAGCCGGCGACCTGGCGGTCGTTCAGCAGACTTTCGACACGCTGGTGCGCGAGGAATCCCTGTACCGCGTGGCCTTGCTCGACACGGCCAGCCGCCGGGTCATCGTCGAGGCGGTCGACCCCGCCGGTGCGGTTGCCGCGGCGTCGAAATCGGGCGCGCCACCGCGCTGGTTTGCCGCCCTGCTGGCCGCCGCCGACCTTATCGAAGAAAAGCCGATCCTGCTCGCCGGTACCGACTACGGCACGCTGCGCATCGAAATGTCGGGCCATCCGCTGCTGTCGAGGCTCTGGACCATCGTCAGGCGCTTTGCCATGGTCGGCGGCGGCGGCCTGCTGCTGATCGTGGCCGTGCTGGGTGTCGTCCTGCGCCGCGGCCTGGAGCCGCTGCAACTGCTGACCCTGGGCGCACGGCAAATGGAAGAAGGGCATCTCGATGCGCGCATTCCGGCCATTTCCATTCCGGAAATCGCCGTGGTCGGCGAAGCGTTCAACGACATGGCGGAGCGCATCGTGGCGCGCGAAGCCGAGCTCAAGGAAGCGCATGCGCTGGCCGATGGCGCCGCTCGCGCCAAGGCCACCTTTCTCGCCACCATGAGCCACGAGATTCGCACGCCGATGAACGGCATCATCGGCCTCACGGATCTGACCTTGCTGACGCCCTTGAACGACGAGCAGCGCCGCTATCTCGAGATGGTGAGGTCTTCGGCCGGAAATCTGCTGGTCATTCTCAACGACATCCTCGACTACTCGAAGATCGACGCCGGCAAGCTGACGCTGGAACACGTGCCCCTCAGCCTGTACGACCTCGTGTCGCAGGTATTGGCGCTGTTCGTTGCGCGCGCCCATGACAAAGGGATCGAGCTGCGGGCGAATCTCGCGCCAGACCTGCCGGCCTTGGTCTCCGGCGATCCGGTGCGGTTGCGCCAGGTGCTGACCAATCTGGTCAGCAACGCGGTCAAATTCACCGATCGCGGTCACGTGACGCTTGGAATCGCGCGCGTCGATGCCGGCCTGCGCTTTCGGGTCGAAGATACCGGCCTCGGCATCGCCGGGGACAAGCTTGGCCGTATCCTGGAGCCCTTCGTCCAGGCCGACGAATCGACCACGCGGCTCCATGGCGGCACCGGCCTTGGCCTGGCCATCTGCACCAACCTCGTCCGCCTGATGGGCGGCGAGCTGTCCGTCGAGAGCACGCCGGGTGCCGGCAGTTGCTTCGCCTTCACGCTCGACCTGCCTTCCGCGGCCAAGCCACGTCCGGCGGCGCGCATCGAAACGCCGACGGTCGAAGGCGCCGGCAACCGGCGCATCCTGATCGCCGAGGACTCGTTGGTCAATCAGGTGCTGATTCGCGCCATCCTCGACAAGGCCGGCTACGATTTCACCATCGTCGGCGACGGCATGGAAGCCCTCGATGCCCTGGCCGCCGATCGCTACGACCTCGTGCTGATGGACATGCAGATGCCGAACCTCGACGGGCTGGCAACCACCGCGCGGATCCGGGAACGCGAAGCCGGATCGGGCGACCGACACCTGCCCATCGTCGCCCTGACGGCCAATGCCTTCGAGGAAGACCGGCGACGCTGCCTGCAAGCCGGCATGGACGACTTTCTGGCGAAGCCCTTCCAACGGGAAGCGCTGCTAGCGGTCATACGGCGCAATCTCGACGCCATCTGAACCGCAACCCGGCCCATGTTCTGGCGAGCATCGCTCGAGCGGCTGAAGCGGCACCTGTTGCTCAAGGTCGCCGGCACCACGGCTTTCATCGCCGTGTTCTTCGTTGGCTATTTCCACGTGCTGCGTCATCCGGCCTACGAGGTCACGCTGATGCCGCAGATCTTTCTCGACCGGCTGATCGGCTTTCAGCCGGCGGCGCTGCTGCCCTACGCGTCGCTGTGGCTGTACGTCGGCATCGCGCCGGCCCTGTTGTACAGCTTCCGGGCATTGCTGGCGTATGGCGCCTGGATCGGCGCGCTCTGCCTCGCCGGACTGGCCTGCTTCCACTTCTGGCCGACCGCCATTCCCGCCAATCTGGTCGACACGGCGCAATACCCGGGATTCGC
>JAGVUA010000049.1 GCA_019136545.1 Betaproteobacteria bacterium | reverse complement strand
CGACAGCACCGTCGTGATCGCCGCCGTCAACGTCGTCTTGCCATGGTCCACGTGACCAATCGTCCCCACATTCACATGCGGCTTCGTACGCTCAAACTTGCCTTTTGCCATGATCAATACCCCAATCAAAAAAGTCCGGTGCCCAAAAACATGGTGCCCATGGCGTGGATTGAACACGCGACCTCTCCCTTACCAAGGGAGTGCTCTACCACTGAGCTACATGGGCAAAACTGCTACTGGAGCGGGTGAAGGGAATCGAACCCTCGTCTTAAGCTTGGAAGGCTTCAGCTCTACCATTGAGCTACACCCGCTCAACCCGGCAACAGCAAACTTATTCCGTTAAAGTTAAAACCAAATAAAATCAAAGCTGGTGGAGGGGGAAGGATTCGAACCTTCGAAGGCAGAGCCGTCAGATTTACAGTCTGATCCCTTTGACCGCTCGGGAACCCCTCCAGCGAAACAGCGAATTATCGTCGGCTAACAAAGCCCTGTCAACGCTCTCGGAACATCGCAACGGCAGGACCCCTGAATCGGGCTGGCGCCAACGCCAGCCATCCGGATAACTGGTCTCGGAGCACCTCATGTCCCCTCTGCGGACCGCCATCCTCGCGCAAGTGCTCGGAGGACTGATAACCGCCGGCTTGATGGCCCTTGTTTTCCGGGGAATGCCTCCCCATCCGCTTGCCGTGGCCAGTGTCCAAGGAATCTGTGCGGCGTTCGTCAGCTATAGACTCGAGGCGCCGCCGTGGTGGCTGCCGATACATCTCGTTTTCATGCCGCTCGCGGTCATATTGAATGGCCTGAATCTCCCGGCATCTATTTATCTTGTTGTTTTTATTACATTACTTCTCATCTTCTGGCGCACCGACCGGAGCCAGGTTCCGCTGTATCTCAGTAACGCATCGACTGCCAACGCGGTCGCCGCCCTCCTGCCGGTCGCCCGTTGCGACGTCATCGACCTGGGCTGCGGCAACGGTAAACTCCTCAAACGGCTCGCTCAATTGCGTCCGGACTGTCGGTTTTTGGGCCTGGAGCACGCACCGCTGCCTTTTCTCTGGGCAAAACTGATCAATCTTGGCCAAAAGAACTGCCAGATCAGCTTAGGGGATTTCTGGCGCCAGGATCTCGCCAGATTCGATGTTGTATATGCTTTTCTGTCGCCCGCGCCCATGCCGCGCCTGTGGGTCAAGCTGTGTGAGGAAATGAGTTCGGAAGCGGTTTTGATCAGCAACAGCTTCCCGGTGCCGGATGTGGCGGCCGAGCGGATTGTCGACGTCGACGACCGAAGATCGACGCGCCTGTATTGCTATCGCCGGCCGACTGAAAAGGCAACCAATCCGCCTTATTCTCCCGCCATCGAGCTTAGCCGCCTTCGCCAATAATCCGGCCCTGACGCAGAGAAACGCCTTCGGGCAACTGCGGGCTGGAGAGATCATGGCTGACATTGTCTGCGTTATCGGCAACAAGGGCGGGACCGGCAAGACCACGTTGTCTCACATGCTGTGCCAGGGCATGGGCTTGCTGGGTCAGCGCGCCGTTTGCGTGCTCACGGATACCCATCGGGAACCGCTATCGCCATCCGGTCGGCGCTATCTGGTTGCCGACGCAAGGTCTCGCGACGCGCTGGCCAAGGTCGTAGACAAAATTCACTCACTGAACGCTTGGATGGGTGTCATCGACGGTGGCGGCAACCGTACCGAAATGGACCAAAAGCTCTACGGGTTGGCCGATCTGGTGCTTCTGCCGTTCCGCGACTCTCACGAGGATATCCGGACCGTCATTCGCGATCTGGAAATGTTCCCGAGGGCTTACGCGATCCCAACGCAATGGCCCACCAACGCCTGGGCACGCGAGTCCGCCGAGCGGACGGTCACGGAAATGCTCGCACCATATCTGGACAGGATTCTCGATCCCGTGCATTCGCTGGCGTCCACCAAGCTCTTGCTGCAACGGCAGGTACCTTCCGCCCTGCCTACCCCCCTGGCCAATGCTTGTCGTTTCGCCGCCCGGCAAATCCTCGACCTGCTTCAGGTATCCGTCGAAGAAGAGGCGGCGCCGGGCCTGACTTGGCGCCGAACGCAATCGCCCGCGCTTTCGGCCAGCATCCGCTGACGGGACAGCGGGCTCACCGCCCGCTTCGATCCCGAAGGTTGGCCTGCGGGCCACGAAACGCTTGATGGTTCTGCAAGAGACGGCAAGAATCGCATGGTCATGAATGCGAGATCCTGGGGCATCGAGAGGCGTGTCGTCTTTCTGGCGCTGATGCCAGCCGCCGTCATTGCCGTCGCGCTAACCGCCTATTTCCTCTTCGTCCGCTACGGCGACGTCGAGGCGGCCCAGCGGAGTCGCGGCGAGTCGATCGTCCGTCAACTCGCGCTGGCGGCCGAATACGGCGCGTTCTCGGGCAATCGGGGAGAACTGCTCCGTCTCGCACAGCCGGTCGTGCGGGAACCCGATGTCATCGCCGTCACGATCCTGGACAAGGCTTACCAGCCACTCGCGACCGCCGGTCTTGCCATTCAATCCGTCGACATGGCGAAAATTTCGGCGAACGATGAAGTTTCCACCATCGACAGCGCCACCGAGATCTTTCATGCCGCGATCAGAAAACCCGAGCTGAATTTCGATGACCCCTTCCAAGGCGGCGAGACGGCCACCCCCTCCCTCGGCAAACCGATCGGCCATGTCGTCGTCGAACTCTCGCGCGAAACGCTCGAGGCGCGCAAGCGGGAAATCCTGCTGGTAACGCTCCTGACGACCGTGGCGATTCTGACGACGGCCCTCTTGCTGGCTTACCGATTGGGCCGAGATATCGCCGAGCCCATCGTAGCGCTGGAGAGCGCCGTGGCAAGAGTGCGGACAGGCCACCGGAATGTCCGCTTGCAACCGCATTCGTCCCAAACGCTCGTCTCCCTGGAAGAAGGCTTCAACGAGATGGCTGCCGCGCTCGATGCCACGCATCGACGCTCGGCCAGCGCGCTGGCGCACAGCGAGGAGAAACTCGCCCGACAGTTGGAAATCGCCCAAGCCAAGCAAGAGGAAGCGGAACGCGCCAGCGAAGGCAAGTCCCGCTTTCTCGCCGCCGCCAGTCATGACCTGCGCCAGCCGCTGCATGCTCTGATGCTGTTCGTCACCGAGCTATCGGCATCGACCTGGGAAGGCGACAGAGACTTGGCTGCCCGGATCGGCACGGCCACCGGTGCGATGAGCGAACTGCTGGACGCATTGCTCGAGGCATCGCGCCTGGATCTCGGCGCCATCTCGCCGCACCGCCAGGTGACCGCTCTTGGGCCACTGCTCGAAACAGCCACTGAGGCACACAGGCAAACCGCCAAGATCAAAGGACTTCGCTTGGTCTGTCGCCCCACTACCGCCTGGGTGGACACCGATCCTCACCTGCTCAGGCGAATGCTCGGCAATCTCGTTGCCAATGCCGTCCGCTATACCCGGCGCGGCCGCATCCTGATCGCGGCGAGGAATCGCGGCGCCCATGTGCGCATCGAGGTATGGGATACCGGCATCGGCATCGAAAACAATCACCTGCCGCACCTTTTCCACGAGTTCTACCAGGCGGACAACCCGGAACGTAATGCGGCCAAGGGCCTGGGGCTGGGCCTCGCCATCGTGGCCCGCCTGGGTGAACTCCTCGATCACCGCATTGATGTCTCTTCGAAGCCCGGTCGCGGCTCCTTGTTTTCCGTAACCGTGCCAAAGGCAATGCCGGCTGCCGACGACATTCATGCCGAGACACCGGCACCGCATTCGAGAATTGCGGTGCGCATGGCCGACCTGGCCCAATGCCAGGACATCGGACGTCTGCTGCAAGGCTGGGGTTACGAGCCGCAATGCGCCTGCGCAGACGACGAGTTGCCGCTGCTGCTTGCCTCGCGTCCCGCCGTATTGATATGCGATGTTGTTTGCCTCAACCAGGTGGGTGCGGCCCTGCGGGGCCTGGTGCAGGCGCCGCTACTGATTCTCATCGGCGGCGACGAGAAAAATCCGTTTGCGGAGTCGCCGATCGCGGGGCGGCTGACCATGCCACTGCGGCCGGCCCGGCTGCGCGCGCTGGTGCATCATCTGCTGCACGAGCAGGCCGACGAAACACAGCAGGCCACCCACGTTGCCCGAACCGCTTCGATCGGCTAAATCTTCTGGCGATGTTTCTTGGCCAGCAACAATGCCTGCGTTCGGTTGGTCACCTTCATTGCCTTGAAAATCGCCGATACGTGTATTTTTACCGTGCCTTCGGTCACATCGAGCATCTCGGCAATCTGGCGATTGGTCTTTCCCTGGGTCAGCAACTCCAGTACGCGCCACTGCCCCGCCGTCAGGCCGTAACGCTCCGCCACCGTCCTGCCCCGAGCCTGCTGGCGTTCGACCAGGTCGCGCAGCCTGGGCGGAACGTAAACACCGCCCGCCAGCACTTCGCGGAGCGCGGCCAGCATGTTCTCCGTCGAACTGGACTTCGGAATGAAGCCGGCGGCACCCTGCCGAAGCGCCCGATTGATGGTATCGACGTCGTCAAGCGCCGACAGTATGACCACCGGTATGGTGGGGAAGCGCCGGCGCATCACGCCCAGCAGCGCCATGCCGCTGGTGCCTGGCAGCATCAGGTCGAGCAGCACCAAGTCCACATCGTCGTCGTCCGCCAACAGCTCCAGGGCGGCAGCAGCGTCGGCGGCCCCCAGGGGCGTCACGCCGGGCTCGACCCGCTTCACTGCCTTGAGCAGGCCCTCGCGCACCATGGCATGATCTTCGACGACCAGAAGCTTCAGCATTACAAATCCCTTTCGCCCGCTTCCATGACATATGGCAGTCTAGCGCGACCGGCCACAACCTCCTAGGGGTGCACTTCATCATGGCTCGGTGCCATAATGAAGCAAAATTTCCGGAAGGAGCCATCATGTCTACCGCACCGCTTGGCCAGGATCCACTCGAAATGTTGAAGGGTTTCTGGGGCAGCATGGGCTTTCCGGTTCCCGGCATGGTCACCCCGACAGTCGATACCGATGAATTGGGCAAGCGCATCGCCGATCTCAAGGCGGTCGAGGGCTGGCTGAAGACCAACCTGTCGATGCTGCAGATGACGATTCAAGGGCTGGAAATGCAACGCGCCACGCTCGCCACGCTCGCCAGCATGGCGCAGGCCGCCGCCAGCCCCGAAAGCGGAGACAGCCCCAACAACCCTTTCGCCAATCCGTCGATGTGGCCCTGGAACTTCATGCAGACCGCCGTGTCGCCCCCGCCGGCGGCCAAGGCGCCGGAAAGCGAGGCCGCGGATCAGCCGGCTCGTTCATCGGCCAAACGCAAGCCAAAGGGGTAGCGTCAACATGGCCGCCAGCGTGCCGGCCGAAATCAGCCAAGCCACGCTCCGGCCGTCGCCGCCCATGCGCTGCGCCAGGATGTAGGCCGAACTCGCCGTCGGCAGCGCCGCGAAAGCCAGCGCAACGTCGAAGTAGACCCCGGTAAGCCCGAACAGGCGCGCCAGCCAGAGCGCCGCGGCCGGCAGGGCCAGCAGTTTCACCGCCAGGAACCAGCTCGCGGCCGCGTAGCCGCCGCCCGGCCGGCCGTCGAGCTTGAGTGCCGCGCCGACCGCCAGCAAACCGAGCGTGATGGCGGCATCGGCAAGCCTGCCGAGGAACTGGGCGGCCGGCGCCGGCAGCACCAGGCCCGAAACGTTCCACAGCAAGCCGGCCAGCGTGCCGATGACCAGCGGATTTTTCGCGAGTTCGCTCCACAGGTTGGCGCCACCGTGCCTTGCCAGCATGCCGACCGCCGCGATGTTGGCCGGCGGCACCATGGCGCCGGTGAGCAAGCCCATGGCGGCCAGTCCGGGCGCACCATGCAGCTTGGCCGCCACGGCAAGGCCGATGTAGGTATTGAAGCGGAACGCGCATTGGAACTGCGAGGCGAACGACACGGGCGACATGGCGAACAGCCAGCGCGCCACCGCGCCGAGCGCCATGCCGGTGCACATGATCAGCAGCCCGGTAGCCAGCAGCGGCGCCGCGGTGGCCCAGTCGAGATTGGCGCGCGCCAGGGCGTTGAACAGTAGTGCGGGGAAGAAAATGAAATAGACCAGCTTCTCCAGTCCGCCCCAGAAATGGTCGCCGAGATGCAGCCAGCGCCGCAAGGCATGGCCGAGCAGGATCAGCAGGAAGTCGGGCAGGAGCGCGAGCGTAGTGGCCACGCGTGACTTATATCATGGGCGGCGCTCGGGGAGCGCGGCGTACCGCCGCGGCTGACTTTCCCGGCTCAGTCGTATTTGCGCGCGTCCTCGATGACCTTGCCGTCGTTCGCCAGGCTGCCCGGTGCGACGAACGATACTTCGCCGCGCAGCTTGGTGATGTCGCGAATACTTTCGGCGATCGCCCCCTCGAGCATCGCATCGCCCTCGCCCTCGCAATGCATCGTCATGAGGTCGTTGCCGTCCGGGTTGGTAACCACCAGCCGCGCGCGGACAATCCGCGGGTGGCGCTCGATGACCGCCGCCACCTGCTCCGGATGGACGAACATGCCCTTCACCTTGGTGGTCTGATCGGCGCGCCCCATCCAGCCCTTGATGCGGACATTGGTTCGGCCACAGCCCGACGGCCCCGGCAGAATGGCCGACAAATCACCGGTGCCGAAACGGATCAGCGGATAGTCGGCATTGAAACTGGTGATCACTACCTCCCCCACTTCGCCGTCGGCCACCGGATCGCCGGTGCCGGGACGGACGATCTCGAGGATCAGCGCCTCGTCGAGCACCATGCCTTCGCGCGCATCGGTCTCATAGGCGATGAGGCCCAAATCGGCGGAGGCATAGACCTGAAACACCGCCAGCCCGCGGCCGGCGAAGAACTGCCGCTGCGCCGGGAACAAGGCCTCGCCGGAGACCATGGCCGTGCGCAGCGAGGACACGTCGGCGCCGAGCTCGTCGGCCTTCTCCAAGATGATCTTGAGAAAGCTGGGCGTGCCGACGTACGCCGCCGGCCGGAAAGTTTCGATCGCCTGCACCTGCATTTCCGTCTGGCCGACGCCCGCCGGAAACACCGGGCAGCCCAGGCGCCGCGCACCGCCGTCGACCATGAAGCCGGCCGGCGTGAAATGGTAGGAAAAGGTGTTGTGCACCAGGTCGCCGGCGCGGATGCCGGCCGCGTGCATGGCGCGCGCAAAGCGCCACCAGTCCTCGCCCCGGCCTTCAGGATCGGCGATCGGACCCGGCGAGGCAAAGACATGGGCGAGTTCCGATACCGGCGTGGCCGCCAGTCCGCCCAGCGGCGGACGCCGCTTCTGCAACGCGAGCAGTTGATGCTTGCGCACCACCGGCAACCTGGCCAGCGCGGCGCGCGAATTCACCATGGCGGCATCGATGCCGGCCAGCGTCTCGGCGTAGTGCGGCGACTGACTTTGCGCCCGGGCGACATGCGCCGGCAGGCGGGCCATGAGGTCGGCCTCGCGCGCCTCGGCAGACCGGGTTTCCAAATGGTCGAAATGGCTAGCCATCAACACTCCCAAGACCGCCCCGCGTGGCGTAATGGCGGAACTGCGCCGCGGGCCATCGGCGCGCAAGCGGATGGGCAATGGGCACGATCCGCGCTCATCACGCCAGCCAGCGCTTGCGGCGGCGGTAATGCTTGACGTCGCGGAAGCTCTTGCGGCCGTGCGACGACAGGCCGAGATAGAACTCCTTGACGTCCTCGTTGTCGCGCAGCCCGGCGGCTTCCCCCTCCATGACCACGCGGCCGTTCTCGAGGATGTAGCCGAAATCCGCATAGCGGAGCGCGACCATGGTGTTTTGCTCGGCGAGCAGAAAGCTCACCTTCTCGCGCTGATTCAGGTCGCGCACGATCTCGAAGATTTCCTCGACGATCTGCGGCGCCAGACCCATCGACGGCTCGTCGAGCAAGATGGTCTGCGGATTGGCCATCAGCGCGCGACCGATCGCCGTCATCTGCTGCTCGCCCCCCGACGTATAGCCGGACTGCGAGCCGCGCCGCTGCTTGAGACGCGGGAAGTAGGCGTACACCTTCTCCAGGTTCCGCTTCAGTTCGGCCCGGGACTGCTTCCGCGTGTAGGCGCCCGTCAACAGATTCTCTTCCACGGTCAGATGCGCGAAGCAATGGCGGCCTTCCATCACCTGGATGATGCCGCCGCGCACGAGGTCGTTCGGCGTCAATTGGTCGACGCGCTTGCCCTCGAACTCGATGCTGCCCTTGGTCACCTCGCCGCGCTCGGCGCGCAACAGGTTGGAGATCGCCTTGAGCGTCGTCGTCTTGCCGGCGCCGTTGGCGCCCAGCAGGGCGACGATCCCGCCCTTGGGTACCTCGAGCGAGACGCCCTTGAGGACCAGGATGACGTGGTCGTAGATGACCTCGATGTTGTTGATGCTGAGATAGGCGCTCACCAGACCCCCCTCCCCCCGCCCCCCTTCCCGAGGAAGGGGGTGACGGTGGTTCGCGGGCTGCGCCCGCTCCATGCGATTTGCTGCGCCGTCCTTGAGGCGGCCCGGCGGACGGCGCTCATTCGCTCATTTCTCCTTGCTGCAATCGCGCGGCGTGATGCCTTTCTCCTTCGCGTACTTCGCGGCATCGGCCTTGAACAGCGGGTGAATCAGCTGCTTGTTGCCCTCGATCCAGTCGGTCAGCGGCACCCACTTGGTACCGTCCCATTGCTGCATCTTGACCTTGCCCGAGCCTTCGTGGTTGTCGCACGAGGTCTTCACCTCGGGCAGCAGGCCGGTGGCGCCCAGCGCCTTCAGTCGCGCGTCGGTCAGGTTCAGGTTCTCCAGCCCCCAGCGCACCTGCTCGGGGCCCATCGCCTTGCCCTTGCCATATTTGGCCTGGGCGGTGCGGATGGCCTCCACCGACAGCACCGCCGCCGACACGCCGCGGTTGTACAGGATGGTGCCGAGCTTCGACGTATCTTTCAGGTTGCCCTTGCCGGCGCCATAGACCGTCTTCTCGATGTCGGCGATCAACGGCACGCCCTTGCCGGCGACGTTCCAGGTGGCGGACATGTAACCCTTGGCGGCATCGCCCGCCGGCACCGTGTCCTCCTCGGAGCCGGCCCACCACGAGCCGATCATTTTCTCGCGCGGGAAACCCATCTTTTGCGCGGTCTTGATAGCCGTCATGTTCATCACCCCCCAGCCCCACATGATCACGTAATCGGGCTGCTCCTGCCGGATGCGCTGCCACTGCGCGCCCTGCTCGTTGCCCGGGTGCGCCACCGGAATCTGCACCAGCGTGTACTTGTTCAGGCGCGCCTCGGCTTCCAGGGCGAGTATCGGTTCCTTGCCATAGGCGGAATCGTGATAGAGGAAAACGATTTTCTTGCCGGCCAGGCTGCCGCCGTTCTTGTCCTTGAGGAACTTGATGATGGCGGAGGCCTGCATCTGGTACGTGGTGACCAGCGGGAAGGACCACGGGAACACCGAGCCGTCCACGGCCGAAGTCAGGCCATAGCCCATCATGGCCAGCGGCAGCTTGTCGGCCGCCGACTTGTCGACGAGGGCGTAGGAAATGCCGGTCGACATCGTATGGATCGGGCCGGGCGCCTTTTGCGCCTTCGACTTCAGGCGCTCGTAGCATTCCACGCCCTTGGCGTTGTTGTACTCGGTTTCGCACTCTTCCCAGGCGATCTGGACGCCGTCGATGCCGCCTTTCATGTTGACGTAGTTCAGGTAATCGATGAACCCGCCGTAAAAGGACTGGCCGTTGGCGCCATAGGGACCGACCCGGTAGTCGGGCAGCATGAAAAACTGTTCCTCAGCGGCCCGGGCGGCCGGCAAAGTCGCGGCGAGACAGGCCGCGGCGATGGATGCAGCGATGGCGACTTGTTTGATCCTCTTGAACATGGGTGTCTCCTCTTGGTTGGGTACGGCTGATTTGAAATGGACGACGCTCAATGCGGGAACGGCCACAGGCGCAGCTTCTCCTTGCCGATCTGCCACAGACGGGCAAGGCCGTGCGGTTCGACGATCAGGAAGAACATGATCAGCGCCCCGAACACCATCAACTGGATGTGCGACACGGTGGCGCCGTCAAAAGGCAGTTGCAGCACGCCCGACAGCCAGGGCAGGAAGATGTCGAGAAAAATCGGCAGCAGCAGGATGAAGGCGGCGCCGAGAAAGCTGCCCAGCACGCTGCCGACGCCGCCGACGATGATCATGAACAGGATCTTGAACGACAAGTCGAGCGAAAAGCCGTCCGGCTCGACGGAGCCGAGGTAACAGAACGCGTAGAGCGCGCCGGCCACGCCGCAGTAGAACGAGCTGACGGCGAAGGCCAGCAGCTTGGTGCACATCAAGCGGATGCCGATCACCTCCGCCGCCACGTCCATGTCGCGCACCGCCATCCAGGCGCGCCCGGTCGTGGAGCGCACCATGTTCTTGGCGGCGAGCGCCAGCAGCGCGACGATGGCCAGGACCAGCAGGTAGCGCTCCTGCGGCGCGTCGAATTTCATGCCGAACACCTCGATGCCGGGCACCGAAATCACGCCGGACGAGGAATTGTTCGAAAGATAGGGAAACTTGGTCAGGCACCAGACGATGAAGAACTGGGCCGCCAAGGTCGCCACCGCCAGGTAGAAGCCCTTGATGCGCAGCGAGGGCAAGCCGAACAGGATGCCGACGCCCGCCGCCGTCAGGCCGGCGAGGACGAAGGACGCCAGGATGGGCATGCCCTCGACGCGCACCTGGAAGTTGTAGGCGGCATAGGCGCCCACGGCCATGAAAGCCGCCGAACCGAGCGACAGCTGGCCGGCGTAGCCGGTCAGGATGTTGAGGCCCAGCGCCGCCAGCGAGAAGATCAGGAACGGAATCAGGATGGCGTTGAACCAGTAGTTGCTGGCGACCAGCGGCACCACCACGAACGCAACGACCAGCAGAAGCATGATGCCGATGCGGTCCTGGCGGATCGGAAAGATCTGCTGGTCGGCGGCGTAGCTGGTCTTGAATTGTCCGGTTTCGCGATAGAACATGATTTGTCGATGTGCCCTTAGTTACGGCCGCGACGCTTAACGTTCGCTGCGCTCACGTTAGCCTCCACTGAAGGCATGGCGATCGAGTTACACACGATCAATATGCCTTTCGCCGAAGAGGCCTTCGGGTCGCACCAGCAGGAACAGCAGCGCCAGCACGTAGGGGAACCAGTTCTCGATGCCGCCGAAGTTGCCGCCGAAAATGTCGGTCAGCACCGGCGGGATGTAGATTTCCGCCAGCTTCTCCGAGGCGCCGATGATCAGACCGCCGACGATGGCGCCCGGCACCGAGGTGAAGCCGCCGAGGATCAGCACCGGCAGGGCCTTCAAGGCCGTGAAAGTCAGCGCGTACTGGACGCCGTTGCGCGAGCCCCAGAGCATGCCGGCCACCAGCGCGACGAAGCCGGCCACCGCCCAGACCAGCGCCCAGATGTGCTGCAGCGGAATGCCGATCGACAGCGCGGCCTGGTGATCGTCGGCCACCGCGCGCAGCGCCCGACCGACGCGCGTGTACTGGAAGAACAGGGCCAGCCCGGCCACCAGCGCCATGGCCAAGCCTGCCGCGGTCAGGTCGAAGCTGCTGACGACGATGTTGTAGCGGTCGAGTATCCAGCCGATCGGCTCGTCGACCAGGCCGATGTCGAGCGGCCACACCTGGTTGCCCCAGAGCATCGGCGCCAGTCCCTCGATGAAGAAGGCCAGACCGATGGTCGCCATGAACAGGGCGATCGGCGACTGGTTCACCATCTTGCGCAGCACGAACTTCTCGGTGGCGATGCCCAGCAGCGTCATGATGACAAAGGCCAGGATGAAGGCCAGCCAGAGCGGCGCGCCCTTCTCCAGGCAGCCGACCAGCGACAGCGCGGCAAAATAGACCATCGCGCCCTGCGCGAAGTTGAACACGCCCGAGGCCTTGTAGATCAGCACGAAGCCGAGCGCCACCAGCGAATACATGATGCCGGAGAGCAGCCCGCCGATCAGCACTTCGAAGAAGAATTGCATGCGCTGCCTTTCCTAATGCTGCGTGCCGAGGTAGGCGGCGATGACTTCGGGGTTGCTCTTCACCTCGTCGGGCACGCCGTCGCCGATCTTCTTGCCGTAGTCGAGCACGACGACGCGGTCGGAGATGTCCATCACCACGCCCATGTCGTGCTCGATCAGCACGATGGTGGTGCCGAGCTGGTCGTTCACGTCGAGGATGAAACGGCACATGTCCTGCTTTTCCTCGACGTTCATGCCGGCCATCGGCTCGTCGAGCAACAGGATCTGCGGTTCCGCCGCCAACGCGCGGCCGAGCTCGACCCGCTTCTGCAGGCCGTAGGGTAGGCGCCCGACCGGCGTCTTGCGGATGTGCTCGATGTCGAGGAAGTCGATCACTTCCTCGACCTTGCGCCGGTGCGCCAGCTCCTCGCGCTTCGCCGGCCCCCACCAGAATGCATGCTGGAGGAAGTTCGCCTTCATCTTCAAGTTGCGGCCAGCCATCAAGTTGTCGAGCACGGTCATGCCCTTGAACAGCGCGATGTTCTGGAAGGTGCGCGCGATGCCGGCCTCGGCGGCGGCATGGGTGTCCATGTCGCGGCGATGCTCGCCGCGGAAGATGATCTCGCCTTCCTGCGGCCGGTAGACGCCGTTGATGACGTTGAGCATCGAGCTCTTGCCGGCGCCGTTGGGGCCGATGATGGCCCGGATCTCGTGCTCGCGCACGTCGAAGGAAATGTCGGTCAGCGCCTTGACGCCGCCGAAGCGCAGCGAAATATTTTTCAGATCGAGAATGACCCCGCCTATTTGTCTGGCCATCACGCCGCCCCCTGGGCGAAGGTCTTGACGTCGCGAATCACCAGGTCGGCAGCGACCTTGCCCTTGCGGCCATCCTCGAACTTGACTTCCGTCTCGATGAACTGGCTGGGCTTGCCGCCATAAAGCGCCTCGATCAGCACCGCATATTTCTCGGCAACGAAGCCGCGCCGGACTTTCCGCGTGCGGGTCAGCTCGTCGTCGTCCGGATCCAGCTCCTTGTGCAGCACCAGGAAGCGGTGCACCTGAGTATCGGCCACCATGGCGTCGCGGCCCAGTTCCGCGTTGACCTCCTCGACGCATTTCTCGATCAACTCATAGACTTCGGGCTTGCCGGCCAGATCGGTGTAGCCGCTGTAGGCGAGACCCCGCCTTTCCGCCCAATTCCCCACCGCGCCCATGTCGATGTTGATGAAGGCGCAGACCATGTCGCGATCGTGGCCGAAGCACACGGCTTCCTTGATGTGCGGGAAGAACTTGAGTTTGTTCTCGATGTAGTTGGGCGCAAACATCGCCCCGCCCGCCAGCTTGCCGACGTCCTTGGCGCGATCGATGATCTTCAGGTGGCCGTCGTCGTCGAGGAAGCCGGCGTCGCCGGTCATGAAATAGCCGTCGGCGTTGATCGACTCGGCCGTGGCGTCGGGCCGCTTGTAGTACTCCTTGAGCAGCATCGGCCCCTTGACCAGGATCTCGCCGTTGTCGGCGATATTGATCTCGACGCCGGGCGCCGGCTTGCCCACCGAGTCGTACTTGATCTGGCGATCCGGCTGCAGGCAGACGTAGGCGCAGGTTTCGGTCTGGCCGTAGAACTGCTTGAGGTTGATGCCGATCGAACGGTAGAACTTGAACAGGTCGGGGCCGATGGCCGCGCCGGCCGTATAGGCGACGCGGATGCGGCTCATGCCGAGCACGTTGCGCAGCGGCCCATAGACGAAAAAATTGCCCAGCGCGTAGAGCAGCCGATCCGCCCCCGACACCGGCCTGCCATCGAGCAGTTCGGCGCCGCAGCGCTTGGCCACGGCCATGAAGGCGTGGAACATCGAGCGCTTGATGCGGCCCGCGTCCTCCATGCGGATCATCACCTGGGTGAGCAGATTCTCGAACACGCGCGGCGGCGCGAAGTAGTAGCTGGGACCGATCTCGCGCATGTCGATCATCACCGTCTCGGCGGACTCGGGACAGTTGACGGTGAAGCCGGCCACCAGCGCCTGCGCGTACGAAAACAGGTGGTCGCCGACCCAGGCCATCGGCAGGTAGGACAGGATGTCGCCGTCGGCGGCAAGGTGATCGACCGCCATGCCGCCGCGCGCCGCCGCGATGAATGCCGCGTGCGTCTGGCAGACCCCCTTGGGCTTGCCGGTCGTGCCCGAGGTATAGAGCATGATCGAAACGTCGTCGGCCCGGCCGCGGGCAATCTCCTCGACGACGAAGTCGGGCTGATTGGCATTATGGATGCGGCCCATCGCCAACACTTCGTCCATGCCATGGATGAATGGCTGGGTGTAATGGCGCAGGCCGCGCGGGTCGTCGTAGAGAATGTGCTGCAGTTGCGGGCACTGCTCGCGCACCTCGAGCAACTTGTCGACCTGCTCCTGGTCTTCGACGATGGCGATGCGGATATCGGCGTCGAGCAGCACGAACACCATTTCCTGGGCCACGGCGTCCTGATACAGCGGCACCGGCACGCCACCGAGGATCTGCGCCGCGCACATCGACCAGTAGAGCCGCGGCCGGTTGTCGCCGATGATGGCCAACCGGTCGCCGCGCTTGAAGCCGAGTTCGGCGAGGCCGCAGGCCAGCGCCGCCACCTCGTCGGCCACCGCCGACCAGCTCCAGCTCTGCCAGATGCCCATGTCCTTCTCGCGCATGGCCGGCGCATCGGCGCGCGTGCGCGCGTGATGCACCAACAGGCGCGGAAAGGTGTCGATTGAGGAGGCGTCCAACGCGGACGCCTCCGATCCAGCCGCCATCGATGTCTCCTCCAGCCAGCCGCTTTTGGTCGAATCCGCGCGGTCTATCTGGGATTCATTGTAGCTCCCGATCGTCCTACAATTGTCGCGTGGCCGACAATTGCCCCAAAAACCCGCCGACCCTGGGCGAAGCGTTGCGCGACTACCGCTGGGCCTGCGATCTCAGCGACACGGAGTTCGCCCGTGTCGAGGCCGGGGTATTCGAGCGCAGGATTTCGCAGGGGGGCTTCATCTGTCGCAAGGGCGAGGCGGTGGAGTACTGGGTGGGCCTGATCGACGGCCTGGCCAAGATGAGCACCGACCTCGACAGCGGCAAGACTGCCACCCTCACGGGCTTGGCGCCGGGCGGCTGGTTTGGCGAAGGCTCGCTGCTCAAGACCGAACCGCGGCGATACGACGTGGTCGCGCTGCGCGACTCGCGCGTCGCCTACATGCGCCGCGAGACATTTCAGTGGCTGCTCGACCACAGCATCAGCTTCAATCGCTACGTGGTGGTTCAGCTCAACGAGCGGCTCGGCCAGTTCATCGGCCTGCTCGAATCGGAACGCCTGCTCGACACCGATGCCCGCGTCGCCCGCTGCCTCGCCACGCTGTTCAACCCGGTGCTTTACCCGGGCCTCGGACGGCAATTGCAGGTATCGCAGGAGGAGATCGGCTATCTGACCGGCGTTTCGCGGCAGCGCGTCAATCGCTCGCTCAAGGTTCTGCAGTTCGCCGGCTATCTGCGGGTCGATTACGGCAGCATCACCATTCTCGATCTTCCCGGTCTGCGGCGCTTTGGCGGCTGAAGCGGCTTGCGGTAAAGTCGCGGCAACGTAACCGGAGCAACCTACATGCGCGCTTTCTTCATATTCCTCGGCCTGGTGCTGCTGGCCGCCGTCGGCTGGGTCTGGTTGACTCTGACCTGGAGCTATTCGGAAGGCGAGCGCGCCGGCTACGTGCAGAAGTTCTCGCGCAAGGGCTGGCTGTGCAAGACCTGGGAAGGGGAAATCGCCATGGTGACCATGCCCGGCGCAATCCCGGACAGGTTCGAGTTCACGGTCCGCGACGACGCCGTCGCGCAGCAGATCAACGCACTGGCCGGCAAGCGCATCGTGCTGTCTTATGCCCAGCACAAGTTCATTCCGACTTCTTGCTTCGGCGAGACCGAGTACTTCGTCAACGGCGCGCGCGCGCTGGATGAACAGCCCACCTCGCCCGCCCCGGTCAAGGTCGCGCCGCCGCTCACCCCAGTGACGCCCGCTCCCGCTAGCCCGGCGGCGGCCGCCCCGGCAACGCCCGCGGCGCCGGCGCCCGCCAGTCCGCAATAGAAGCGGCGTACCGCCGCGGCTGACTTTCGCAACGGCCGCTTCAGTACATGCGGTGGCGGAACAGCCAGCCGGCCAGCACCAGCGTGACCACGCCGATCAGCGCCATGGGCCAGAACTGGTCGACGAGCAGCGCGAAACCCGCGCCTTCGAGAAATACCTTGCGCAGGACGACCAGGAAGTAGCGCAGCGGATCGATCAACGTCAGCGTCTGCACGAAGGCCGGCATGTTCTCGATCGGCGTGGCGAAGCCGGACAGGATCACGGCCGGCACCATGAACACGAAGGCGCCGAGCAGACCCTGCTGCTGCGTCGCCGACAGCGCGGAAATCAAGAGGCCGGCGCCGACGCTGGAAAGCAGGAACAGCGCCAGTCCGACGTAGAAGGCCGGCAGACTGCCGAGGAAAGGCACGCGGAACCAGAGCGTCGCCACCAGCAGGATCGCGGTCGCCTGGACGAAGCCGATCACGAAGCCCGGCACCATCTTGCCGAGCAGCATCTCGTCGGGCCTGAGCGGCGTCACCAGCAGTTGGTCGAAAGTGCCCTGCTCGCGCTCGCGCGCCACCGTCAGCGCCGTCACCAGCATGGTCACGACCAGCGTCAGCATGCCGATGATGCCGGGGATGAAGAACCAGCGGCTTTCGAGATTCGGGTTGAACCAGGCGCGCATCACCAGCCGCGCCGGCGGCCCCTGCCGGTCGCGGGCGGCGATCCAGCCGTCGTTGTAGCGATCGACGATGCTGCGCACGTAGTTCTGCGCGACCATGGCGGTGTTGGAATTGCGGCCGTCGATGATCACTTGCAGCGGCGCCGGCCGGCCGGCCAGCAGGTCCGCCGTGAAGCGCGGGCCGATATGCACCACGACCAGCGCGCGGCGCGCATCGACCAGCGGCGCGATTTCCGCCTCGGCATGCAGATCGGCCACCTTCTGGAAACTCGGCGCGCCGGCGAAGGCGGCCAGCAGATCGCGCGCCGCCGCGCCGCGATCCTCGTTGTAGACCGCGTAGGGCACTTCCTGCAAGTCGAAAGTGGCCGCGTAGCCGAACACCAGCAACTGGATCAGTGGCGGCCCGATCAGCACGATGCGGCTCTTCGGGTCGCGCAGCAACGCCAGGAATTCCTTGCGGACGAGAGCGAGGATGCGCCGCCACATCAGTCGAGCCGCTTTCTCGACTTGCGCCAGGTGATGCCCAGGAAGATCGCCGCCATCAAGGCCAGCGCCGCCGCGTTGGGCAGGATCACCGACCAGACGTTGCCGGCCAGGAACAGGGTCTGGACGATGGCGACGAAGTAGCGGGCGACGATGAGGTGCGTAATCGCCTGTACGACCGCCGGCATGCTGCCGATGTCGAAAATGAACCCCGAGAGCAGGAAAGCCGGCAGGAAGGTGGCGATGATGGCGATCTGGCCGGCGACGAACTGGCTGCGCGCCAGCGTCGAGATCGTCAGGCCCATGCCCAGCGCCGCCAGCAGGAACAGGCTGGCGCAGCCCCAGAGCAGCCAGAACGAGCCGCGCAGCGGCACTCCGAACAGCCAGACGGCGAGGCCGACCGTGAGCAGCATGCCGCCGGTGCCGAGGATGAAATAGGCGCCGAGCTTGCCCAGCAGCACTTCGCTCATCGAAGCCGGCGTCACCATCAACGCCTCCATGGTGCCGCGCTCCCACTCGCGCGCCATCACCAGCGCCGTCAGCAGCGCGCCGATCAGCGTCATGATGATCGCGACCAGGCCCGGCACCAGGTAGTTGCGGCTCTTCAATTCGCTGTTGAACCAGATGCGCGGCTGCAGGTCGACCGGCATGTCGAGCTTCTGCCCGCGCCGCGCCGACTGCGCCGCCAGCCAGGCACCCCAGGCGCCGGTGACGTAACCCTCGACGAGGCGCGCCGTGTTGGCGTCGACGCCGTTCACCAGCACCTGGATCGGCGCGCCGTCGGCTTGCCGCAGCCGGCGCGAGAAATCGGCAGAGAGATGGATGATGCCCTTCACCGCGCCCTCGCGCAGCGCCTGCTCCGCTTCGGGCAGGGAGCCGGCGACGCGCGGGACGAAGTAGTGCGAGCCCTGCAGCGCCGCCAGGAAATCGGCGCTGTCCTGCGACGGCGCGTCGGCCACCAGCGCCACCGGCACGTGATCGGCGTCGAGCGACACGCCGTAGCCGAACAGCACCAGCAGGAAGATCGGCATCAGGAAGGCGATGGCGATGCCGCTGGGGTCGCGCACGATCTGCAGGAACTCCTTGCGCAGGAGCCCGGAAAGCCGCATCGCCGCGCCGCCGCGCGCCGGGCTCATGCGGAGCTCCCCGCTGCGCGCTCGATCAGCCCGATGAACGCGTCCTCCATGCTCGGCTCGGGATGTTCGGCGCTCCTCGCCCGCGCCTTGATTGCCGCCGGCTCGTCGGTCGCCAGAATCTTGCCGGCGGCCATGATCGCCAGCCGATCGCAATATTCCGCCTCTTCCATGAAATGCGTCGTCACCAGCACGGTGACGCCGCGCCGGGCCAGCGCATTGATGCGCTGCCAGAATTCGCGCCGCGCCAGCGGATCGACGCCCGAAGTCGGTTCGTCGAGGAAGATGATCTCCGGCTCGTGCATCAGCGCGCAGGCCATCGCCAAGCGCTGCTTGAAGCCGAGCGGCAAATCGGCGCTCGCCTGCTCGGCGAACTCCGCCAGTTCGAATTCCGTCAGCGCCCAGTCGATGCGCGTGCGCCGGGCGGCGCCATTCAGGCCGTAGGCGCTGGCGAAGAAGTCCAGGTTCTGGGCCACGGACAGAATCCCGTAGAGCGAGAACTTCTGCGACATGTAGCCGACGCGCTGGCGTGCCGCCGCCGCCGCGTGGCGCAAATCGAGCCCGGCGACTTCGAGACGGCCGGCCGTCGCGGGCAGCAGCCCGCAAAGCATGCGGAAAGTCGTCGTCTTGCCGGCGCCGTTGGCGCCGAGCAGGCCGAAGATTTCGCCGCGCCGGATCTGGAAATCGACGCCGTCCACCGCCCAGAAATCGCCGAAGCGCCGCCGCACGCCTTCGACGCGGATCACGATGTCGTGATTGTCCGTGCGCGGCGGCGCGGCATCGGCGGCGGCGGCGGCGGCCGTGCCGTGCTGCGCGGCCGGCTGGCGGCTGCGCAGCATGTCGATGAAGCCGTCTTCGAAGCGCGGCGGCACGGCGCGAACGACAATGCTTTTGTCATCAACGATCGCAGCCGGCAACTCGGCCGCGGCAGTCACCACCCGCACGTGCTCGCCTTGCACCAGCGCGTCGACGATGCCTGGCCGGCCCTCGAGCTGCGCCTGCAGGTCGCGGCTGCGCGTACCCGGCCGCGTGACCGCCCAGACGCGACCCGTGGTGCGCGCGCTGACTTTCGCCGGCGGGCCCTGATCGAGCACGCGGCCTTCGTGCAGCAGAATCACCTCGGCGCAGCGCTCGGCTTCGTCGAGGTAGGCGGTGGACAGCAGCACGCTCATGCCCTCGGCGCGCACCAGCCGATCGACGATGGCCCACAACTCGCGTCGCGATACCGGGTCCACGCCCACGGTCGGCTCGTCGAGCAGCAGGAGGCGCGGCGCACGTACCAGCGTGCAGGCCAGGCCGAGCTTCTGCTTCATGCCGCCCGACAAGCGGCCGGCCAGCCGCTGCATGAAAGGCGCGAGGCCGGTCATGTGCATGAGTTCGGCATAGCGCGGCGCGCGATCAGCGCGCGGCACGCCCTGCAGGTCGGCGTAAAGGTCGAGGTTTTCCTGCACGCTCAAGTCTTCGTAAAGGCCGAAGCGCTGCGGCATGTAGCCAAGCAGCGCCTGCACCTTGAGCGCATCGCGCGTGGCGTCGAGGCCGAGCACCGCAATGCGGCCCGCGTCCGGAGTGAGCAGGCCGGCGGCGAGCCGCATGAAAGTCGTCTTGCCGGCGGCGTCGGGGCCGATCAGCCCGGTGACGACGCCGGCGCGCGCGCGCAGGCTCACCTGGTCGAGCGCCGTCACACGCTTCGCTTCGGCGCCGAAGGATTTCGACAGTCCCTCGGCCGCGAGGATCGCTTCGCTCACTGGACGACCCTCCCCCCAGCCCCCTCGCCAAGGGAGGGGGTGACGGTAGTTCGCCGCTGCGCGGCTCCGGATTGTGGCTGGCGCCCCTTGGGGTGGCCCTGCGGGGCGCTCATCTGCTTTTGTCGCAGGGCGAATTGCTGGCTGCCGGCTGGTCGTAGGCAATGGTGACGGTCACCGGCATGCCCTGGCGCAACTCGCCCTGGCCTGCACAGGCAAACACGCGCGCCTGGTAGACGAGGCTGGTGCGCAACTCGGCAGTCTCCACCGCCTTGGGTGTGAACTCCGCGCTCGGCGCGACATAGCCGACCCAGGCGGCGTAGCGGCGATCCGGATGGCTGTCGGTGGCGATCGTCGCCCGGGCGCCGGCCGGCACGCGGCCGAGCGCCGCTTCGGGCAGAAAAACGCGCGCCCAGACCGGATCGGTGAGCGCCAGCGTCAGCGCCGTTTTCTGCGGCGAGGCCATGTCGCCTGGCTCGAGGACCCGGTTTTCGATGACGCCGGCGTCGGGCGCGCGCAGTTCGCCTTCGGCGATGTCGCGCTTGAGGCCGGCAACCGCCGCATCCTGCGCGGCAAAACTCGCCTGCGCGCTCGCCACGTCCTCGCGGCGCGGACCGAGCACGGCGAGGCGATAGGCTTCCTCGGCCGACTTCAGCCGCTCCAGCGCGCCGTCGAGCGCGTGCTTGGCGCTGTCGGCCTGCTGTTGGGAAACGAAGTGCCGCGCCACCAGATCGCGCTGGCGGTCGTAGACGCCGCGGGCTTCGTCGGCCGCCGCCCGAGCCGCTTCGCGCTGCGCGGCGGCCTGCTTGATCTCCTCCGGCCGCAATCCGGCCTCGAGTTTCGCCGCCTGATTTTTCTGTGCCACCGCGAGTGCTTCGGCCTGCGCCAGACTGAGCCGCAGCCGCGTCGTGTCCAGCTTCGCCAGCAGTTGGCCCTTGACGACGCGATCGCCTTCGTGCACCAGCACCTCGTCGATGCGGCCCGAGGCGTTGAATGCCAGTTCGACCTGGCGGATGTCGATATTGCCGTGAAGGACGAGTTCGCTTGGCGCCGGGCCGTGGTCGCGCAGCGCCCACCAGGCACCGGCCGCCGTTGCGACGAGCGCCACGGGGAGCAGCAGCAGTTTCTTGTTCATCGTCGTATCCTTTTTCGCCTGTCCGTCGCCAAGCCGTTGAAAAGCAGGTCGAGGTGCGCGTCGAGATGGCGCTCGAAATCGAGCGGTGCGGCTTCGAAGGCCGCGAAACTGTGTTTCCAGATGATCGACAGCAGCAGCGGCGCGATGACGATGCGCCAGGCGTGGTCGACATCGACCGCCCTGAACTCGCCGCTGGCGATGCCGCGCTCGAGCACGCCGGTAAAAACCTCCCGCCCGCGGCGGATCATCTCGTCATGGTAGAAGCGCGCGACGTCGGGAAAATTGCTGGCCTCGGCGATCACCAGCTTGGGCAGGCCCGACAGCGGCGACTCCGCAACCCGGTGCACAAAGGCCGCGAGCAGCTTGGTCAACTGCGCGCGCGCGCTCGTCGCCGCATCGCGCTGCTCCTTGGCCAGTTCGTCGAAGGCGGCCACCAGCGAATGGCGCACCACGGCCTTGAAGAGCTCCAGCTTGTTCTCGTAGTACAGGTAGAGCGTCGCCTTGGCGACGCCGGCGCGGCGCGCCACTTCCTCCAGGCGCGTCGCCGCGTAGCCGCGTTCGACGAACTCGGCCAGCGCCGCGTCCAGCAGTTCCTGCGGGCGGGCGTCGGCGCGGCGCTGCCAGCGCGGCTGGGCTTGGGATACCGGCATGGGCTCGACTTGAAGTAAATGACTATTGAGTCATTTATACGCGGCTTGCGCCCGATTGGCAAATCCGCGCCGGCCGACTTCCATACAATGCGGAAATGAAATGGATCGCGCATCTGGACATGGACGCGTTCTACGCGTCAGTCGAACTGCTGCGCTACCCGGAACTGCGCGGGCTGCCGATGGTCGTCGGCGACCGCCGCATACACGGGCCGGCCGTCGCGCCCGACGGCACGCGGCGCTTCGCGCGTCTCGCCGAGTATGCGGGCCGCGGCGTCGTCACCACCGCGACCTACGAGGCGCGCGCGCTCGGCGCGCATTCGGGCATGGGCCTCATGAAGGCGGCGGCGCGGGCGCCCGACGCCATTCTGCTGCCCGCCGACTTCGATGAATACCGCAAGGTCTCGCGGCTTTTCAAGGCCGCCGTGGCCGGGATCGCGCCGTTGATCGAGGACCGCGGCATCGACGAGATCTACATCGATCTCACCGACGTGTCCGACATGCAGGCAGCGACCGATGCCGATCCGTTCGCCGACGTGCGCGCGCTGGGACGGCGCATCAAGGCCGCGGTGCGCGAGGCGACGGGGCTCAGCTGCTCGCTCGGCATCACGCCCAACAAGCTGCTGTCCAAGCTCTGCTCCGATCTCGAAAAACCGGACGGCCTGACGATCCTCACCATCGACGACATTCCGGCGCGCATCTGGCCGTTGCCGGCGCGGCGCATCAACGGCATCGGGCCGAAAGCGTCGATGCGCCTCGAAGCGCTCGGCATCCGCACCATCGGCGAGCTCGCGCAGTGCGACGCCGCGATGCTCGTCGACCACTTCGGCGCGCACTACGGCCGCTGGCTGCGCGAAGCCGCGCTGGGCCGCGACGAGCGGCCCGTCGTCACCCACAGCGAGCCGGTGTCGATCAGCCGCGAAACAACTTTCGAGCGCGACCTGCATCCGCGCCGCGACCGCGAGGCGCTCGGCCGCATCTTCACCGATCTATGCGAGCGCTTGTCGGACGACCTCAAGCGCAAGCGCTACTTCGGCCGCAACATCGCGGTGAAGCTGCGCTACGACGACTTCAAGATCGTCACCCGCGCCATCACGCTGCCCGCCCACACCGACGACGCGCGGGAAATCCGCCGCGCGGCCGGCCAGTGCCTGAAGCGCGTGCCGCTCGACCGCAAGCTGCGCCTGCTCGGCGTGCGCGCCGGCAGCCTGTGCCACGCCGATGCGCTGCCGAACGAGGCGGAGGCAAGGCCTGAACAGTCCGCTGCGGCGGATGTGACGCTGCCGCTGTTCGAGTGGAATTGAAACGCGGCGTCCCGCGACGGCTGACTTTCAAACTCAAACGCCCGATATCGGGCCAGAAGCGGTCCATTGGCCGTATTTGCTCAAAGCGGACAGCTGGACAGGTTGCGAGTAGCCGCGCCAACTGGACGTCCCGCAAGCGGGCCGCCTCTCGTCAAACCATGACGTCTAGGTTTCCGAGTACGCCACCCGAAGCCCAAGGTGCATATGGAAGGGAATGAAGTCTCTGTCGCTATGCAAGAGCGTAAGGTCATCCTCAATGCATCGCGTTGCGATCATCGAGTCGATCGTCTTGCGCACCGTAATCCCCTTCGCGCGAAGTGTCCGGAAGTTTCTGGCCGCCTTCACCGCAATATCATGGCCGGCGAGGTCAATTTGAGTGAAGGCGCCGAGTGTCTTGCGCACAAGGTTGAACTCCCCATCGTCTTGCACTCCCTGCAACACTTCGGTCACGATCAAGTCCCCAACCGCAAGCGGGGTTCTGCCAAACAACCCATCCAGCAATTCAACTTGGGGCGTATCTACACCACGGAAGTAGTCGATCCAGACGCTCGAATCTACCAAGATCACTTGTCTGTCCTCATCTCATCGAGATCGCCTTCCCACTTAATCTTGCCTCGCAATTGCCGTGCGTGTTCCTGCTTCCGCAAGTCCACCAACGTCTTGAGCCCGCGCTCGACAACTTCGCGCTTGGTCTTCGCACCTGTGGCTCGAATGGCATCCTTCATGAGCTTGTCGTCAATCACAATATTGGTTCGCATAACGTGTCCTCCTAGTCGATCTATTACACATCATACACCTATACGATACACACAGAAATTGCCTTCGGGGTGTTCATGAATATCACTCGCGCTCTTCTCGACAAAGCTGCTGAACGCGGCGTGATTCACCCCGTTGCCTGCTCACAGGCGTGTTCAGGTTTCGATTGCCTTCCTCCTTGTAGAGAGGCTGCCAGTTGCGCGGCACTCACGCGCGCCCGGCCAGTGCCTGAAGCGCGTGCCGCGACGGCTGACTTTCGGGCCGCCGGCCCGATCAGCCGCCGAAGTCCTCGGGCATCTTCACGGCCACCACCTCGCCGGTCGCGGTGGCCACGCCGTTGGCGTACAGCGTCGATTCGACGACGACCTTGCGGCCCGTGACCTCCTTCACGCGGCCGCGAATCTCCAGCGGCACGAGCGGCGTCGGCTTCAGGTACTTGACCAGCAGCGAGCCGGTGACGAAGCGCAAGGGCGGCTGGCTGCCCATCTCGCGTCCCTCGGCGCGATACATCGCCGCCGCCGCGGTGCCCGTGCTGTGGCAATCGATGAGCGAGGCGATCAGCCCGCCATAGACGAAGCCGGGAATCGCCGTGTGGTACGGCGCCGGCGTGAACCGGGTGACGGTCTCCTCGCCCTCCCAGAATGTCTTGATCTGGTGACCGTGCTGGTTGAGCGAGCCGCAGCCGTAGCAGTGGGCGACGTTCTCGGGATAGTAGTCCTGGAAGGCTTTCATGGCCGCTCCCATCTGTGTCCTTACATGCTGCGCCGATACTGTCCACCGACTTCGTAGAGGGCGGACGAAATCTGGCCGAGCGAGCAGACGCGGACGGCATCCATCAGCACGGCGAAGACGTTGCCGTTGTCGATGACGGTCTGCTTGAGGCGAGCCAGCATCGGCCCGGCCGCGGCGGCATTGCGCTGCTGGAAATCGCGCAGGCGCCTGATCTGCGACTGCTTCTCCTCCTCGGTCGAGCGCGCCAGCTCGACGTGCGCCGGCATGGCGTCGCCGTGGGGATTGCGGAAAGTATTCACGCCGATGATCGGGTGGCTGCCGTCGTGCTTCCTGTGCTCGTAGTAGAGCGACTCTTCCTGGATCTTGCCGCGCTGGTAGCCGGTTTCCATGGCGCCGAGCACGCCGCCGCGCTCGGCGATGGCCTCGAACTCCTTGAGCACGGCTTCCTCTACTAAATCCGTCAATTCGTCGATGACGAAGGCGCCCTGGTTGGGGTTCTCGTTCTTCGCCAGGCCCCACTCGCGGTTGATGACCAGCTGGATCGCCATGGCGCGGCGCACCGATTCGTCGGTCGGCGTGGTGATCGCCTCGTCGTAGGCGTTGGTGTGCAGCGAGTTGCAGTTGTCGTAGACGGCGATCAAGGCTTGCAGCGTCGTGCGGATGTCGTTGAAGGCCATCTCCTGGGCATGCAGGCTGCGACCCGAGGTCTGCACGTGGTACTTGAGCTTTTGCGAGCGCTCGTTGGCGCCGTACTTGTGCTTCATCGCCACCGCCCAGATGCGGCGCGCAACGCGGCCGATCACCGAGTACTCGGCATCCATGCCGTTGCTGAAGAAGAAGCTGAGATTGGGCGCGAAGTCGTCGATGTGCATGCCGCGCGCCAGGTAGCTCTCGACATAGGTGAAGCCGTTGGCCAGCGTGAAGGCGAGCTGCGAGATCGGGTTGGCGCCGGCTTCGGCGATGTGGTAGCCGGAGATCGACACCGAGTAGAAGTTCCTCACCTGGTGGTGCACGAAGAATTCCTGGATGTCGCCCATCATCTTGAGCGCGAACTCGGTGCTGAAGATGCAGGTGTTCTGGCCTTGGTCCTCCTTGAGGATGTCGGCCTGCACGGTGCCGCGCACGGTGGCCAGCACCCACTCGCGGATTTTCTCGGCCTCGTCCTCGGTCGGCGCGCGACCGTTGTCCTGCTGGAATTTCGCGAGCTGCTGGTCGAGGGCGGTGTTGAAGAACATCGCCAGGATGATCGGCGCCGGACCGTTGATGGTCATCGACACGCTGGTGGCCGGGTCGCACAGATCGAAGCCGTCGTAGAGCACTTTGAGGTCGTCGAGGGTGGCGATGCTGACGCCGGAGTTGCCGATCTTGCCGTAGATGTCGGGCCGTTCGTCGGGGTCGCAGCCGTAGAGCGTCACCGAGTCGAAGGCGGTGGACAGGCGCTTGGCCGGCATGCCCGCGGAGACCTTCTTGAAGCGCCGGTTGGTGCGGAAGGCGTCGCCCTCGCCGGCGAACATGCGCGTCGGATCTTCGTTCTCGCGCTTGAAGGCGAACACACCGGCGGTGTAGGGGAAGCTGCCCGGCACATTCTCTTTCATCAGGTAGCGCAGCGTCTCGCCTTCGTCGCCGAACTTCGGCAGCACGACTTTCCTGATCCGGGTGCCGGAGAGCGTCTCATGCGTCAGCACCGTGCGGATCTCCTTGTCGCGGATCTTCACCACGTATTCGTCACCGGCATAGGCCTTCACCGTGTCCGGCCACATGTCGAGCAGCTTCTTCGCCTTCGGATCGAGCTGGCCGTCCTTCCAGGCGATGAGTGCGTCGAAATTGCCGGCGTCCTTCTGGCAGCCCTCGAAGATGGTCTTGGCCGTGCGCAGGCTCTGGCGCTCGCGGGCAACGCTCACCTGCGCGTCGATGTGCTTGTGGTAGCCGCGCACGGTGTCGGCGATCTCGGCAAGGTAGCGGCTGCGCGCGGCCGGCACGATGGCGCGAGACTGCGAGGACTGCTTCGTCTCGACCGTCGGCAGTTTCCCTGGCTCAAGCTTGAGTCCTTTGGACTGCAGGTGTGCCGCGATCGCCTGGTAGAGCGCGGTGACGCCGTCGTCGTTGAAGCGCGAGGCCTGGGTGCCGAACACCGGCATCTGGTCCGGCGTTTCCTTGAAGCGTTCCCGGTTGCGCTGGTATTGCTTGCGCACGTCGCGCAATGCGTCCATCGCGCCTTTCCTGTCGAACTTGTTGATGGCGACGAAGTCGGCGAAATCGAGCATGTCGATCTTCTCGAGCTGGCTGGCGGCGCCGAACTCGGGCGTCATGACGTAGAGCGAGGCATCGACGTGCGGCACGATGGCGGCATCGCCCTGGCCGATGCCCGAGGTTTCGACGATGACGAGGTCGAAACCGGCCAGCTTGCAGGCGGCGATGACTTCCGGCAGCGCGGCGGAGATTTCCGATCCGGTGTCGCGCGTGGCCAGCGAGCGCATGAAGATGTGCGGGTGCTCGATGGCGTTCATGCGGATGCGGTCGCCGAGCAGCGCGCCGCCGGTACGCTTGCGCGACGGGTCGATGGAGACGATGGCGATCTTGAGGGCGTCTTCCTGGTCGAGGCGGAAGCGGCGGATCAGTTCGTCGGTCAGGCTGGACTTGCCGGCGCCGCCGGTGCCGGTAATGCCCAAAGTCAGGCTTGGCGGTACGCCGGCCGCACGCACGGCTTGGGCGAACTTGCCGGCGGGGTCGTTTTCCAGTTGGGTGATGGCGCGCGCCAAGGCACGGTGGCCGCCCTGTTTCAATTCGCCGATGCCGACCGTGCCGGCGGCAGCGGGATCGAAGTCGCTTTGCGCAACGACGTCGTTGATCATGCCCTGCAGACCCATCACGGCGCCATCTTCAGGCGAATAGACGCGCGTCACGCCGTAGGCGTGCAGCTCTTCGATCTCGGCCGGGACGATGACGCCGCCGCCGCCGCCGAAGACCTTGATTTCCTCGCCGCCACCTTCCTTGAGCAGGTCGATCATGTACTTGAAGTACTCGATGTGGCCGCCCTGATAGGAAGTAAGGGCGATGCCCTGCGCGTCTTCCTGCAGTGCCGCGTTCACGATTTCCCGCACCGAACGGTTGTGGCCGAGGTGGATCACCTCGGCGCCGGTGGCCTGCAGGATGCGCCGCATGATGTTGATGGAGGCGTCGTGGCCGTCGAACAGGGAAGCCGCGGTGACGAAACGCACCTTGTGCTTCGGCTTGTAGGGCGCGAGCTGGTGAGCGACGGAAAGATCGGTCATGGCGGCATCCTCCGGAATGGGAGGACGCATCTTATGCCCGCCGGCACTCAGCAACCATTGCCAGCCCCGCCGTTGATCGTGCAAAATCCGCCAACATTGATGAGTCCTTTTAGCGATGGTTCTCCATGGGAAAAGGATCTGGACACGCAAAATCCGCCACGGTCGCGATCGGCTTCGTCACCGGTTTGCTGGCCGGCGTGCGACGCCAGGGACGCGATCCGGCCGATCTGCTCGCCGCCGCCGGGATCGATGCCGCACTCCTCGCACGCGACGAATCCCGCATTCCGCTCACCGCCTATGCCGATTTGTACAACCGCGTGGCGCTCGCCCTCGACGACGAAGCTTTCGGCCTGTTCGCCACGCCGATGCGCCCCGGCAGTTTCGAATTGCTGGTCCGCGCCCTGGCCGGCGCCCGCACGCTCGACGAAGCGCTGCGGCGCTTGGCTCGCTTCCTGCCCATCCTGCTGCCGGACATGACCATCGCCGTCGAACGGCACGGCGCCCAGGCCGAGTTCACCCTGACGGCGACACGGCCGTTGGCGGCGCATCCCGCCGATGCCGGCCGGGTTTTCGCCTTCGAATGGCTGCTGCGCCTGATCCACGGCCTCGCCTGCTGGCTGGCCGGCCGGGGACTGGCGCTGGATTTCGTGAGCTTCCCGTATCCGCGCCCGCGCCACGCCGGCGACTACGCGCTGATCTACACCGCCGACTCGAGTTTCGCCACCGCGCCTTCGGACACCCTGACCGCCCGCTTGCAGGCGCACCTGCTGGATCTGCCGGTGCGACGGGACGAGGCCACGCTGGAAGCATTTTTGGTCGGCGCACCGGGCCGGATCACCACGCTCTACCGGCGCGACCGCGACACCGTGCAGCGCGTGCGCGATATCTTGCGGGCGGCCTTGCCCGCATCGCCCAGGCTGGAAGCCGTGGCGGCCGGCCTGCACCTGTCGCCGCGCAGCCTGCACCGGCGGCTGGCCGAGGAAGGCGCCAACTTTCGCCGGATCAAGGACGCCTTGCGGCGCGACCTGGCGCTGGCGCGGCTCGCCCGGCGCGGCGCGAGCGTCGCCCAGGTGGCCAGCGAACTCGGCTACGCCGATACCTCGAGCTTTTATCGCGCGTTTGTTGACTGGACGGGCGCAACACCGAGCGATTATCGGGCGAGAATGTCGAATTCGATCAAGCGCGCCGAACGGCAGCCGTAAACGCTTCCTATATGTCTAATGCCATGCCATGACAGCCAATACCGAGCAGCGGGCAAGGTCGGCCGACGTCGGGATCTACTCGACGACTTCTGAAGAAGTCGCAGCCGCAGGCATTGCCCTGTTCTACCGCCAGGCATTGCTGGCGGTATTCGGCAATCTGGTCGGCACAACAGTGCTGGCCGCCGTCATCTGGAATTCCGTGCCGAAGTCCATGATGGCGTTCTGGCTGCTTGCCATGGGCTTGTCCCTGCTGGTTCGCACCGGGCTCGCCCTCGGGTATCGACGAACCCTACCGGACAACAAGGAAGCACCCGTCTGGCGCACCCGGCTGGCCGTAGCCACTTTGGTGACAGGCGGACTTTGGGGACTGGGCGGCTACCTGTTCTGGCTCCCGGAATTTCCAATCCACAAGCAACTGACCTTGATGCTTGCATTGGTCGGCGTTGCCGCCACCGGCTCGAGCACCCTGGCTTCGCAGGGACGGTTGGTATCGGCATTCATCGTGCTCGTTCTGTCGCCACCCATCCTGCGCGCATTCACCATGCCAGAGCCAGGCTACTGGATCATCGGCGCAGTCGCGGTCGTTTTCATGGGCATCCTGTTGCGCGCCGCCGGGAACCACCACGAAGCCCTGACCGAATCCTTACAACTGCGTTTCGACAATGCGGCGATGATCAGAAATCTGCGGGAAAGCGAGGGTCGATTCGAGGCCCTGACCGAGGCATCGACCGCCGCCATCGCCATCATCCAGGACGAGCGCTACGTCTATGCCAACCCGGCGGCCACCCGCCTGACAGGTTACTGCCAGGACGAATTGCGCGAGATGCCGTTCTGGGAACTGTTGCATCCCGATGACCGCGAAAGCGCGCGACGGTACGACGAGTCGTGCATGGCCGGCGCGGCGATGCCCGAGCGCTTCGAAGTCTCGATGATCACCAAGTCGGGTGACATTCGCTGGCTGGAATTCTCCGCTGCGGCGATGATGGTGGATGGCCGCCCGGCCAAGGTGGTGGCGGCGGTCGACGTCACCGATCGACGTCTCACCGAGGAGCAACTCCGCAAGGCGCGCGACGAAGCCGAGGCGGCGACGCGCGCCAAGAGCATTTTTCTCGCCAACATGAGCCATGAAATCCGCACGCCGCTGAACGGCATCATCGGCATGGCCGAACTGCTCGAACTGTCCGGCCTGAACCCCGAGCAGCGCGAACACCTCGCCACCATTCGCACCAGCGGCGACGCATTGCTGGTGCTGATCAACGACATCCTCGATTTCTCCAAGATCGAGGCGGGCAAGCTGGAACTCGAAAGCCGCAATTTCGCCCTGCGCCCGGAACTGGAAAGCACCCTGGCCCTGTATCAACCCCTGATCGAGCGCAAGGGCCTGCGGCTCGAGGCTTCGTTCGCCGCCGATTTGCCGCAGGCCGTCATCGGCGACAGCACCCGCCTGCGCCAGATTCTGTCCAACCTGCTCTCGAACGCCATCAAGTTCACCCCGGCCGGGACGATCCGCGTCAAAGTCAGCCGCGGCGACACGCCGGCAACGGCGTCGCGCTTCGACTTCGAAGTGCGGGATACGGGGATCGGCATCCCGCAGGACAGGCTGGACCGGATGTTCAAGGCGTTCTCGCAGGCCGACAGTTCGACGACCCGCCAGTACGGCGGCACCGGCCTGGGGCTGGCGATCTGCACCCGCTTGTGCGAAGCCATGGCCGGCGGCATCGAAGTCGATAGCCGCGAGGGCGAAGGCAGCACCTTCCGCTTCCACATTCAATTGCAGCCGGGCGTATTGCCCGAAGCTCCGCCGGCGGCGCCGCCAGGACCGCGGGCCGTACCGTCCAGCGTCAAGATCCTGGTGGTCGACGACAACAACATCAATCTCCGGCTGGCCACCGGCATGCTGGCCAAGCTCGGCCTTGCCGCCGATGCCGCCACGAATGGCCAGGAAGCGGTGGACAAGGTGCGCGAAGGCGGTTACGACGTGGTGTTGATGGACATGCAGATGCCCGTGATGGACGGTATCGAGGCAACGCGGCACATACGCAATCTCGACCTGCCGGTGCAACCCTCGATCATCGCCGTGACCGCCAACGCTTTCGACTCGGACCGCGAGCATTGCCTCGAGGTGGGCATGGACGACTTCATCGCCAAGCCCTTCAGCCTCGACGACTTGCGGGGCAAGCTGGCGAGCTTCCAGCGGCCCGCTTGACCGACCGCCGGCGCGCCAGCGCGGTCAGGCTGGCGTCGCACGGCCTCAGCGCAGGCCGAGCAGCCGCGCAAAAAACCCGCGCCGTTCCGGCGCGGCCTGGACCAGGCCGGCGCTCCGGTGGCCGTTTTCGGCATACCATTTGCCGAAGCGCAAGTCGTGGGTCATGATGTGGCCGATCAGCCACTTGTTGAGAAACCGGCGCAACTCCTGCACCCGCTCGTCCGTCCACGCATCGCCGCTGCCCAGGAAATCCGCGACGTGGTTGCCGAATTCCTCGTGCAGCTTCAGGTGATGTTCAAAAGCCGGGTAACCGCTTCGTTCCATCAGCGCCTGCTCGTTGGTGAAGTGGGTGACGACGTATTCGAGCAACTCCTCGAGCGTCTGATCCACCGTGTCCAGATCCAGCGCCTTGACGAGCTGGAACAACCGGCGATGCTCGTCGTCGACCTGGGCGATGCTGATCTTGAAACCATCGCGCCATTCGATGACGAACGGCGCTTTCCTGCCTTCCTCAACTGCCATCTCTATTCCCCCCGGCGAGGCTCGACCATGGACACGGGTGGCGCTCCGAGCCGCAGCTCGTTCGCCAGCGCATAGATCGCCGGAATCACGATCAGCGTCAACAGGGTTGAGGATATCATGCCGCCGACCATGGGCGCAGCGATGCGGCGCATCACCTCGGAACCGGCACCGGTGCTCCACATGATCGGCAGCAGGCCGGCCATGATGGCGGTGACGGTCATCATTTTCGGCCGCACGCGCTCGACGGCGCCTTCCATCACCGCGGCATAAAGGTCCTGGCGGCGCATTGCCACGCCTGACTTTCGGTGCGCCGTCCAGGCTTGATCCAGATAGATCAGCATGACCACGCCGGTCTCGGCCGCCACGCCGGCCAGGGCGATGAAGCCGACCGCCGCCGCCACCGAGAGGTTGTAGCCGAGCGCCCACATCAGCCAGACGCCGCCGACCAGCGCGAAGGGCACCGAGAGCATGACGATCAGCGTCTCGGTCAGCCGCCGGAAGTTGAGGTAGAGCAGCACGAAGATGATCAGCAGCGTGCCGGGCACGACGATCTTCAGGCGCTCCGCCGCGCGTTCCATGTACTCGAACTGGCCGCTCCAGGTGGCGTAGGTGCCGGGCGGAAACTTCACCTGCGCCGCTACCGCCTGGCGCGCCTCGGCGACGTAGGAACCGATGTCGCGGTCGCGGATGTCGACGTAGATGTAGGTCGAGAGCAGCGCGTTCTCGGTGCGAATGACGGGCGCGCCCTGGCTGATGCGCACTTTCGCCAGTTGCCCGAGCGGCACCATCGACGCATTGCCACCCTGGCCACCCATCTCTCCTCCCGCCGTGGCGTTGATGGGCACCAGCACCTGGCGCGCGATCCTGTCCGGATCGTCGCGCAGTTCCCTCGGATAGCGCACCGTGACGCCGAAGCGCTCGCGGCCCTCGACGGTGGTCGTCACCCTCTCGCCGCCGATGGCGGCCGCAACGACATCGAGCAGGTCGCCGGGCGTGATGCCGTAGCGCGCCAGCTGCGCGCGATCCGGTTCGATGTCGAGGTAGTAGCCGCCGGTGATGCGTTCGGCATAGGCGGAACTGGTGCCCGGCACCTGCTTCACCACCGTTTCGATCTGCTTGGCCACCTGCTCCATGCCGGCGAGATCCTTGCCGAACACCTTGATGCCGACCGGCGTGCGGATGCCGGTGGACAGCATGTCGATGCGCGCCTTGATCGGCATCGTCCACGAGTTGGCGATGCCGGGGAATTGCAGCGCCTTGTCGAGTTCGGCGATCAACTTGTCGATGTTCATGCCCGGCCGCCACTCAGACTCGGGCTTGAGATTGATCACCGTCTCGAACATCTCGATCGGCGCCGGGTCGGTCGCCGTGCTGGCGCGGCCGGCCTTGCCGATCACCGAGGCGACTTCGGGGAAGCTGCGGATGATCTTGTCCTGCGTTTGCAGAAGTTCCGCCGCCTTGGTCACCGACATGCTCGGCAGCCCGGTCGGCATGTAGAACAGCGTGCCCTCGTTGAGCGTCGGCATGAACTCGCTGCCGAGCTTCAAGGCGGGCAGCGCCGTAACGGCGAGCGCCGCCGCCGCCAGCGCGATGGTGAGCTTCTTCCAGCGCAGCACCCAGGCGATCACCGGCCGGTAGAGCGCGATCAGCGCGCGGTTGATCGGATTCTTCGCCTCGGGCATCACGCGGCCGCGGATGAACAGCAGCATCAGCACCGGCACCAGCGTCACCGAAAGGATCGCCGCGCCGGCCATGGCGAAGGTCTTGGTGTAGGCGAGCGGCGCGAACAGCCGGCCTTCCTGCGCTTCCAGCGTGAACACCGGCAGGAAGGAGACGGTGATGATGAGCAGACTGAAGAACAGCGCCGGGCCGACCTCCTTGGCCGCATTGATGATAGCGGCGGTGCGTGACTCGTCGGACTGTAATCGCTCGATGTGCTTGTGCGCGTTCTCGATCATGACGATGGCCGCGTCGACCATGGCGCCGATGGCGATGGCGATGCCGCCCAGGCTCATGATGTTGGAGTTGATGCCCAGCCACTTCATGGCGATGAACGCCATCAGCACGCCGACCGGCAGCATCAGGATCGCCACCAGCGCCGAACGCACGTGCAGCAGGAACAACACGCAGACCAGCGCGACGATCAGCGATTCCTCGACCAGCGTGCTTTTCAGCGTGGCGATGGCGCGCTCGATCAGCTCGGAGCGATCGTAGACCGGCACGATGCTCACGCCTGCCGGCAAACCGCTGGCCACTTCGGCCAGCTTCGCCTTGACGTTGGCGATCACCTCCAGCGCGTTCTGGCCGTAGCGGGCCATGACGATGCCGGACACCACTTCGCCCTCGCCGTTGAGTTCGGCGATGCCGCGCCGCTCGTCCGGCACCAGTTCGACGCGGGCGATGTCGCGGATCAGCACCGGCGTGCCCTTGTCATTTTTCACGACCAGCGACGCGATGTCGTCGGCGCCGCGCAGGTAGCCGCGGCCGCGCACCATGTATTCGGTCTCGGCCATTTCCAGGCTGCGACCGCCGACGTCGCGGTTCGACGACCGGATGACATTGGCGACCGTCATCAGCGGAATGCCGTAGGCGCGCAGCTTCACCGGATCGACCGTCACCTGGTACTGCTGGACGAAGCCGCCGATGCTGGCCACCTCGGCGACGCCCCGCACCTTGGTCAGCTGGTAGCGCAGGTACCAGTCCTGCAGCGTGCGCAGCTCGGCCAGCGTCCTGTCCTTCGCCAGCACGACGTATTGGAACACCCAGCCGACGCCGGTGGCGTCCGGCCCCAGCGTCGGCGTGATGCCGGCCGGCAGCCGGCCCGCCGCCGCGTTGAGGTATTCCAGCACGCGTGAACGGGCCCAGTAGATGTCGGTGCCGTCGTCGAAAATGACATAGACGAAGGAAGCGCCGAAGAACGAGAAGCCGCGCACGACCTTCGACTTCGGCACCGAGAGCATGGCCGTGGTGAGCGGGTAGGTGACCTGGTCCTCGACCACCTGCGGCGCCTGGCCGGGCACTTCGGTATAGACGATCACCTGCACGTCGGAAAGATCGGGCAGCGCGTCGAGCGGCGTTTTCAGCAACGCATAGACGCCGCCGAGGATGGCGGCCAGCGTGCCGAGCAGCACCAGGAAGCGATTCTTCGCCGACCAGTCGATCAGGGAAGAGAGCATCTCAGTTCCTCTTGTCGATCTTGGTGATCACCCACTCGCCCGGCTTGCGCTCGACGAACTCGAAGGCGATGGCCGTGCCCGGCTTGATGCCGGCGAACAGCGCGGCATTGGCCGGCACGAAGTCCATGGTCATCTTCGGCCACTTCAGGCTGGCGATGGGCTCGTGGCTGATCGTCACCGAATCGCCGTCGATGGCGTCGAGCGTGCCGACCGCGCGGTGGCCTGCCTCTTTCGGCGTCGCCATGCCGCCCAGTCCACCAAGGGCGGCTTTCAGATTGCTCTCCGAATCGATCAGGAAATTGCCGGACGCGACGACGCGCTCGCCTTCCCGCACGCCGTCGAGGATTTCGACGACATCGTCGCCGCGCGCGCCGGTCTTCACCTCGCGCGATTCGAAGCGGCCGTCGCCGAGCTCGACGACGACGACCTTGCGCACACCGCTGTCGATCACCGCCGCGGCCGGCACCGTGGGCACGGCGCGCCCAAGCGGGCCGCCGCCGACGGCGAACTCGACCTGCGCGTACATTCCCGGCTTGAGCAGGCCGCCGGGATTGGCCAGTTCCAGCCGCACCGGCACGGTGCGCGTCTGCGCGTTCAACGTCGGGTAGACGTAGGCGACCGTGGCGTCGAAGCGCCTGCCGGGCCAGGCATCGACGCGAATGCCGGCCTTGCCGCCCTTGCCGACCAGCGCAATGTCCTGCTCGGGCACATCGGCGATCACCCACACGGCGGAAATGTCGGCGATCTGGTAGAGCGCATCGCCGGGCAGGAAGCGCATGCCCTGCACCGCCTTCTTCTCGATGACCACGCCGGCGATCGGCGAGCGGAAAGTCAGCGTTCGTGACACGCCGTTTTTTGCCGACTCGGCATCGACGTTCCAGTTGGCGAGGCGCGCCAGGCTCGCCTCGGCGAGCTGCTGCATGGCTTTGCGCGAATCCGGCGATTCCGGCGTCGATTCCGCCGCGGCCTTGGCCGCCAGCGCATATTCGCGCTGCGCGGAAATCAGCTCGGGGCTGTACACCTCGAACAGCGGCTGGTCGCGACCGACCGGCTGGCCGGTGACATTGACGTACAGCCGCTCGATCCAGCCCTCGAACTTCGGCGCCACGGTGAACACGCGTCGCTCGTCGATGTCCACGCGCCCCGAAGCGCGCACCGCGCGGTCGATGACGCGGCGTTCCACCACGACCGTCTTGACGCCGGACTTCTGCACCTTATCGGCGCTGACCTTGACGCCACTGTCCGATGCAGCGCTCTCCTCGCCTTCGTAGACGGGGATGTAGTCCATGCCCATCGGGTCTTTCTTCGGCACCGGCGAGGTGTCGGGCTGGCCCATGGGATTGCGGTAATAAAGCAGCTTCTTGCCGGCGGGCGCAGTCGCTTGCGTCGGCGTGCCGCCATGGCTGACTTTCGCGCGGCCGAGCCAGTAGCCCGCCGCGGTCGCCAGCATCACGGCCACGGCGAGGATCGCAAACCATGATTTCGAGCGCAGCGAGGAAGAAGGCTCCCCCGCGTGAGCGGGGGCCGGGGGGTGTGGGTAATTACTGTTCATATCTCGCCTCCCGTCAGCTTCTCGATCTCGGCCAGCCGCAATTGCTGTTCCGCCTGCGCCTTGATGACGTCCTGTTTCGCCTTGCGGATCTGTCGCTGCGCGTCGAGCAGCGTCGCGAAATCCACCTTGCCGTTCTCGTAGCCGGCCAGCGCCGCCTGGAAGGTCAGCTCGGCCTGCGGCAGCAGCTCGCTGCGCGTCAGCCGCTCGATGCGCTGCGCCGCTTCGAAGGCCGAAACGTTCTCGGCCAGTTCCGTCAAGAGGCGATTGGCGCCCGCGTCGCGCTTGGCGCGCGCCGCTTCGAGCATGCGCTCGGCCTCGCGCTCCTGGCTGCGCCGGCTGCCTTGCTGCAGCGGAATGTTGAGCTCCAGCATCAGCTCCCACTCGCTGACGCGGTTGCGCGTCTGGATCGGCGAAATGCCCAGCGCCAGGTCGGGATAGCGGTTGCGGTAGACGGCGTCGCGATTCTTTTCGGCGGCGCGGATGCGCGCCTCGTCGGCGAACAGGCCGGGGTTGTTCGCGCGCAGCCGTTCCGCCAGCACCGCGTGGTCCAGAGTCGCCGGCAGCGCGCGCGGCGCCTGCGGCTCGGCCAGCGCGGCATGCGCGGGCCGCGCCAGCAGACCGTTGATGCGGACCTGCGCATGGTGGCGCTCGTTCTCGGTCTGGACGATCTCGCTCTGCAGGGCGGTATGCTCGACGCGCGCGCGGATCGCGTCCTGCTGCGGCGCCAGGCCGTGCGCATAGCGGTTGCGGCCGATCGCTTCCAGCCGGTCGAGCAGGTCGGCCACTTCGCGGCTCAGGGCCAGCTGGCGGGCCAGCGCGTAATCGAGCGCGTAGGCGGCCTTGATGCGCGCCGCCAGTTCGAGCCAGCCGGCGTCGCTGCCGGCCGCCGCCGCTTCGGCCTCGGCCTCGGCGGATGCGCGCTTCAAGTCGCGCTTGCCCCACCAAGGCAGCGGCTGAATCAGCGTGTACTTGGTGCTGCCGACGCGCGACGGCACCAGCGTCGCGCTGCCGCCCGACATCTCATTGGTGAAATCGCGCCACTCGATGCGCGCGGTCGGGTCCGGCAAGGCGCCGCTGGCGGCGGCGCGTTCGCGCGCCGCGTCGGCCTCCAGGCGCAAGGCGATCAGTTCGGGGCTCTGCTGGCGAGCAAGGGCAAGCAGCGACTCGACGCTGCCGCCGGGCAGGGGCGACGACGAAACGTCCGCCCGCACGGTCAGCGCGCAAAGCGCAGCCATTGCCGCCAGCCCGCATTTCACGGGCTTCATGCTCGCCCCCTACTTCGCGGCTTCGATGCGGGTGACGACAATGTCGCCGCCCACCATGACCGCCTGGAAGCGCACCTTGTCGCCGCCCTTGAGCTTGGCGAGGCCGGCGGCGTCCTTGACCGCGAACTGCATGGTCATCGGCCCCATGCCGACGCTGTCGATCGGGCCGTGAGCGATCGTCGCCTTGCCGGCAGCCTGGTCGATTTTCTTCAAGATACCTTCAGCCCAGGGCACGTCGGCGGCAAGCGCGAGCGTTGACAACAAGGAAAGGACGATAACGAACGGAAAAAACTTCATGGCAACCTCCAGCATCAATGAATGACAAACGAACGACCAACAACTGCGGTCGCCAATGACCGCCACCGCCGCGACGGGATGCCGCGGCTGCTGTCAGGCCAAGCGTTTGGGAGGTTGCTGCGGCGGTTCGGGAATATTGCTCGCGGGAGCGAACGGCACCTCGACCCCGAAGTCGCGATCGGCAACGATCACCGCCACGCCGCGTTCCGGCGCCGGGATAAAACCGGCCGCCGCCAGATGGCAGAAGCCGCAGTCGTCACAGCCGACGCCATGCGGCTCGGCCGCCGGCGCCCCCGGCATCGCGCAATGCTCGGCCGCGGCGACTTCCGCGACAACCAGCATGTGCGCCTCGCCGTGCCGGCAAAACGGCATGGCCATGGCGGCGACGGCCTGGAAGGGCAGCCAGAAGGCGGCGAGGAAAAGCGGCAGGAGGCGGAACCAGCGATCGCGCATGCGAACCATTGTAGAAAGACTCGCGGCGGCTCGCAAGCGGCGCGCCGCCACGGCTGACTTTCTATTCCTCCTCTTCCTTCAACTTGAAGGAGGAGGCCAGTTTCTGCTGCGTCGCTGGCGGCACCGCGGCATAGCGCGAGAATTCGATCGAATACGAGCCCTGGCCGCCGGTGACCGACTTGAGCTTGGAGGCGTAGTCGGTAATCTCGGCCAGCGGTACTTCGCCGGCGACCACCACCAGATGGCTGCGTGGCGTGGTGCCGGTGACGTGGCCGCGCCGCGACGACAAGTCGCCGGCAATGTCGCCCATGTTGGCTTCGGGGACGAGAACTTCGATGTTCACGATCGGTTCGAGGATGATGGCGCCGGCCGCCTGGATCGCTGCGATGGTGGCCTTGCGGCCGGCGGTGACGAAGGCGACTTCCTTGCCGTCCACCGGATGGGTCTTGCCGTCGTAGACGATCACGCGCAGGTCTTCGACCGGGTAGCCGGCGATGACGCCGTCGGCCAGCGCCTGGCGCACGCCTTTTTCGACCGCCGGCATGAACACGCCGGGAATGACGCCGCCCTTGACGTGGTCGACAAACTCGAAGCCGGCGCCGCGCTCCTGCGGCTCGATTTTCAGATAGACCTCGCCGAACTGGCCGGCGCCGCCGCTCTGCTTCTTGTGGCGACAATGGCCTTCGGCATTCTTCGTGATCGTCTCGCGATAGGGAATGCGCGGCGGCTTGGTGTCGAGTTCCATCTTGTATTGCGTCGCCATCTTCTCGAGCTTGTAGCGCAGGTGCATCTCGCCCAGGCCCTGGATGACGGTCTCGTGCGTGGTCGGATGCCGCTCGACCCGGAAACACGGATCCTCGATCTCAAGCTTGTGCAGGATCTCGAACAGGCGCTGCTCGTCGCCCTTCTTCCGGGTCTCGACGGCCAAGCCTTGCATCGGCTGGGGAAAATCGAGCGGCTTGAGATGGATGTGATCCTCGTCGTGGGAGTCGTGCAACACCACGTCGAACTCTATCTCGTCGACCTTGGCCACGGCGCCGATGTCGCCCGGCACCAGTTCGTCGACCTCGATGTAATCCTTGCCCTGCAATTGATAAAGATGACCGGCCTTGAAGGGCTTCTTGCCGTCGCCGACGAACAGCTGTGAATCCTTCCGGATCGTTCCCTGGTGCACACGGAAGACGCCGACCTTGCCCATGTAGGGATCGGCGATCACCTTGAATACGTGCGCCAGCACATGTTTTTGGGCGTCCGGTTCGGCGTGGAAGGATTCGACATCTTTCGCCCCTGGTTCGCCCTTGAAGAAGGGCGGCGCGTTGCCTTCCGCAGGATTCGGGGCAAGCGTCGCCAGCGTGTGCATGAGGTGGTCGAGGCCGGCACCGGTTCTGGCCGACACGAACAGGATGGGCACCAGATGGCCTTCGCGCAGCGCCTTCTCGAACGGAGCATGCAATTCGCCTGCGGTCGGGTCCTTGCCGTCCTCGAGGTAGCGGGCGAGCAGGTCCTCGTCCTCCTCGACGAGTTGGTCGATGAGTTCCCGGTGGGCATGCGCGACGGTGTCGAAATCGGCATCGCCGGAATCGTGCTCGAGCACTTCGACGACGTCGGCGCGGTCGTGCGCCGGCAAGTCGAGCAGTTTGCATTCGTTGCCGAAGCGTTCGCGAATGGCCGCGACCAGGCCCGGAAGATCAAGGTTCTCGGCATCGATCTTGTTGATGACGATCATGCGCGCCAGACCCCGCTGCCTGGCGGCGCGCATCATGCGCTCGGTCATCAGTTCGATGCCGGTCTGGGCGTTGATCACGATCATGGCGGTATCGACGCCCGCCAACGCGGCGAAGGCCTGGCCGGCGAAATCCGGATATCCCGGCGCGTCGACGAGATGGATGTGCACGCCTTCGGCAGCGAAGTTGACCAGTGCCGAGTTCAGCGAGTGGCCCGCGGTTTTTTCCTGCGGGTCGAAATCACAGACCGTGCTGCCCTTTTCAACAGTGCCCTTGGCGGGAATAGCGCCGGCACGAAACAACAAGGCTTCCGCCAGGGATGTCTTGCCGGAACCGCCATGACCCACGAGGGCAACGGCGCGGATCGATTCGGTGGCATAACTCGCCATGATGCAACTCCCTGTCTATTGTTGAAAGTTGCGGCGATTTTACCCCCGTGCGCGCTCAAGTCGGGCTGACGTATCCCTTGCACAAGGTATCGGACGGCAATTCGCCAAAAAGCAGGCGATACTCGCTGGCAAAACGGGAGAAGTGCCAGAAGCCCCATCGTCCCGCGATATCCCGTATCACTCCCGGAGCCGGATCAACCTGCCTGAGTTCCCGACGCACGCCGTTCAGCCGGATTGCCTTGAGATAGTGCACCGGGTTGGTATTCAATACATCCTGAAAACAATAATTGAGCATTCTCCGGCTGACCCGGGTTCTGGCGCACAACTCGCTCACGGTCACGGGCTCGGCGCCCTGCGAGAGGGCGAACGCCACGGCTTCCTCGACGACCCGGCAACGCCCGGGAAACGAAGGCGTCGGCGGCGGCGCCCGCAGGGCGGTCTGAAGCAGGTTGACGAGATGTCCCACCACGCCATCACTCAAGCTACGCCAATACGCGGCATCGGCAAGCTGGTTCGGCTACAGGCAACCAGGATCGAACAGCGAGATCAAGCAGCGCTGGAACTCAGCCAAGGCTGCTCGGGGCGGCATGAACACCATCGGCGCACCCGACAGGAGAATTCGCATCTCTCCCTCCAGTCGGCGACCGAGCGCGGCGGCCATATCCGACTCGGGAATGGCGATACCCATGACATCGAAGAACTCGGGGGTACGCAAACTGAAGCCGTCGGTGGCCCGAAACATGAAAAACGAATCCGGAACCACGACCTGGTTGCCGAACAAGGCCGTGTCGCTCATCTCGAGCGGCACGCCGAAGACAAAGCAGTCGCGGGTCGGCAAGCCGCTTTGCGAAACCGCCCGATTGGTTGTTTCCCGGAAGACGTGAATATTACCCATCCAGATTTGCTGCAGCGCACCCTTGAAAGCGCCGGGTGATAACTGGTTGTAGGTCTGATCCCATGCCTGCAGCGCAGCGGCATGCTCGTCCGAGTCGAGCGTAGTCACTGTCTTGAAGCGACAGCTGCTGGCAACTTGGTCAGAGTCGAACGCCATGCTCATTTGGCCGAGGCTTGCATTGATCGATCAATCGAAATTGTCGCAAAGCAACATGAAATCAGGCCTTCCTGGATGCCAAAGCATAACGGAATCGCTGATCAATAGGGTTATAAATTGGAAATGTCCAACACTCGAGACAACGGAAACCCCGTGACCTTTTTGCAAGCTTTTTCCGATTTCGGCTACCGCGGAGCGAGGAGGTTGGAAGAAAATCCGAACTGCAGTTTGATGCATATCAACAATAAACTCATGCCGGTAACCGGCTAAAGGAGGGGACAGATGCTTCGGCGCTTTCTGCGAGCGTGTCCGGTATTTTTCTGGGCAGCCGGTATTGCGATGCCCGTAGGGGCGGAGTTGCCCGTCGAGCAAATCACGACGATGGCCGCGCTGCCGCCAGCCTCGCCTTACCGTCTTTATTTCACCGACGTCACCCTGCCTCACCTTCCGGACGGTCGCATGTACATCATCGACGGCCGCAATCTGAAGCTCGAGGGCATGATATCCACCGGCAGTTTCGCGCAGACCACGCTTGCGCCGGATCGATCCGAGATCTATGCCGTCATTACCTATTTCACCAAGGTCAATCGCGGCGAGCGTCATGAAGAAATCAACGTCTTCGATGCCGCCACGCTCAAACTGAAAGCCGAGATTCCCTATCCGGCACGCCATGCCCTGGCATTGCCGACGCTCGCAACGATGCGCACTTCGGCGGACGGGCGCTTCATCCTGGTACAAAACGCCACTCCGGCCACCTCGATCAGCATCGTCGATCGCCGCCAGGAAAAAATGGTTGCCGAAATCCAGACGCCGGGTTGCTTTGGCGTCTATCCGGCGAAATCGGTCAACCGCTTCGCCACCTTGTGCGGCGACGGCACAATGTTGACGGTGAGCTACGATCGGGACGGCAACCCGACCACCAAGAAGAAGAGCGCGCGCTTCTTCGATCCCGACGATGACGCGCTGTTCATCACGGGCGCACAAGCGGGCGACGTGTACCACTTCATTTCCTTCAAGGGGAACTGGCAGTCGGTCAACATCGCCCAGGAAGCCGCCGTCGCCGAGCCCCCCTGGCCGATGGTAACTGCGCAGGACGTCAAGCAGGGTTGGCGGCCGGGCGGCACCCAACCCGTGGCCCTGCATGTCGAAAGCGGTATCGCCTACGTCACCATGCATCCCAAGGGCCGCGAAGGCAGCCACAAGGATCCAGCGCACGAAATCTGGGCGTTCGACGTTGCCGGCAAGGCGCGGCTGTCCAGAGTCAAGGTGCACGAAATCAGCGGCGTCGCAGTGAGCCAGGACAAAAATCCTCGCCTCTTCGCCTTTACCATCGAACGGCCCAGCATCACGGTGTTTGAAGGCGGTGCCCGCCTGAAGAAAGTTCTGTCGGGCCCTGTGCCTGGAGACACGCCGACTTTGCTGGAAGTCCAGTAATGGCCGTTTTTTCGCTCGTTTTCGACCCAGTTGCCGTACACGGGCTGGCGGCGACATTGGCCATCCTGCTGGTCTTCGGTGCCTGGCAGAAACTGCGCGATCCGCTGGTTTTCGGCGCCGCGGTCGAAAACTATCGGCTGTTGCCCGTTTCGTGGGTGCCGGTGCTGGCGGTCTGTTTGCCCGTCATGGAGGCCGCTGCCGGCGTCATGCTGCTGCTTCCGAAAACCGCCACGATGGGCGGCGGGACAGCCTTGTTGGTGCTGTCGCTGGCAACGGGCGCCGTGGTCGTCAACCTGCTCAGGGGGCGGCGCGAAATCGATTGCGGATGCGGCGGGCTATCGCATCAACCGCTGTCGTGGGGCTTGGTATCGCGCAATCTGGCCTTGATGGCCGCCGTTCTGGTCGTGATGCATGGCGACATCGAACGCGGTTTGGTCTGGCTGGATTACCTGACCGTTACAGCCACCGTGCTGGCACTGTTCGGCTTGTACGTCGTTTTCAATCAGTTGCTGGCCAATCGGCCGGCCACGCCGGTTTTTCGCTAATCGAGGACAGGGCATGCAGGAAGCACTCATCATTTCCAATATCGTTCTGTGGCTGGTTGTCCTGGCGCTGGTGGTGATCGTGGTGGCACTTTCCCGTCAAATCGGCGTGCTCTACGAACGCATCGCGCCGATGGGCGCGCTGATGATCGATCAGGGACCGAAGGTCGGCGATCCCAGCCCGATCATGACGCTATCGGCGATCGCCGGCGGCGACGAAATCCATGTCGGATCCGCGCTGGGCAGAAGTCAGTTGCTGTTCTTCCTCTCGCCGACCTGTCCGGTGTGCAAGAAACTGCTGCCGATCCTCAAGTCGATTCGCACCGCCGAGAAGGACTGGCTCGACATCGTGCTCGCCAGTGATGGCGAACTGCCCGAGCATCTCGCCTTTTATCGCAGCGCCGAGCTGAGCAGCTTTCCGTACGTCTTGTCGAGCCAACTGGCCATCACCTTCCATGTCGGCAAGCTGCCCTACGCGGTATTGATCGACGAGGCGGGACGCCTGCGGGCCAAGGGGCTGATCAATTCGCGCGAGCATCTGGAAAGTCTCTTTACCGCCAAGGAGGCGGGTGTTGCCTCCATCCAGGAATTCATCGATCATGCCGATGCAACGGCGCATGCTTCAAGGAGCGTTTCATGAAATGGTTCGACGATTTCTTTGAAAAGCAGTCGAGGCGCGTTGCCCAGTCCGCATCGCGGCGTAGCGCCGTGGCACGCCTGGGCAAGCTGATGCTGGGCTCCGCGGTGCTGCTGCCGGTACTGCCGTTCGACCGCGTCGCCAAGGCCGCCAGCGGAAAACCCAAAAGCAAGATCAACGACGAAACCAGTTGCGAATACTGGCGTCACTGCGCGCTCGACGGCTTCATCTGCAGCTGCTGCGGTGGCAGCGTGTCCTCGTGCCCGCCCGGAACGGAAGTCTCGAAGGTGACCTGGGTCGGCACCTGCCACAATCCCAATGATGGCAAGGACTATCTGATCAGCTACAACGACTGCTGTGGCGTGACGATGTGCGGCCAGTGCTTCTGCAACCGCAACGAAGGCGAACGCCCGGGTTATCGCATGGGGGTGCACAACGACGTCAACTGGTGCATGGCCAACAGCAGCAACACCTACCATTGCACGGTCGCCGCAATCGTCGGCGTAGCGGAGAAGCGGGGCTGAGTCATGCGGGTTGCGGTATCTGTATCGACCTGCATCATCGCCATGACCATGACCGTGCCGGTACCAACCTTCGCCGATCAGGCGGTCCGGGGCAAAGCGCTCTATACCGAGCATTGCCAGGTCTGCCATCAGCCCGACGGCCGCGGAGCACAGGGCGTCGCACCGCCTTTGCAGAATACCGTCGGCCGCTATGTCGACCAGCCCAGCGGACGCGAATACCTGGTCAGCGTGCCATTGACGGGCATGACCGGCATGGTAGAAATGGAAGGCATGCGCTTTCTTGGGCGGATGCCTTCGTTCGCCGGTCTGGCCGACGAAGATATTGCGGCAGTGCTGCGCTACGTGCTTGCGCAGTTCAATGGTATCAGCGATGCAGACTGGCTCACGTCGCAGTGGGTTGCCCAGATGCGCTCCCGAGGCGGGTCGCCAGGGCTGACTTACGCGCTGCGCGCCAAATTGGCAAAAGGATTGCGATGAAAAGCATCTCCATCGGTATTTGCATGCTGGCATTGGCCGGTACGGTTCATGGCGCCGATGCCGGCTCGCCCCAGGCCAACTACATGCTGCATTGTTCGGGCTGCCACGGCATCGACGGTTCGGGCAGTCCGGGTGCCGGCATTCCAACCATGCGCAACAGTCTCGGTCATTTTCTGCGCGTTCCCGACGGACGCGATTTCCTGGTCCAGGTGCCAGGGACCTCGCAGTCCGCCTTGCCGAACGGCGCGGTTGCCGAGTTGTTGAACTGGATTCTCAAGGAATTCAGCCCCGACGAGATTCCGCGCGGGGCTCCGCGCTATTCGGAGTTGGAAGTAGCCAAATTGCGCAGCCGGCCGCTGGACGACGTCCCGGCATTTCGCGCAGAGGTTGTCGGGCAACTCAAGAACATCGGTGTGACCATCGAATAGCAGCACAACACGCATCAGGCAGAGAACACAACCAGATCGAGGGGACAAGACATGAGCATGACACGATATCTGCTGACCATCGGCCTCGTGGCCGCCGCTGGGCACGGGCTGGCGGCAGTCGGCGAACCGGAGGTCGCGCGCTTGGGCAAGGACCTGACGCCCGTCGGCGCCGAACGTGCCGGCAACAAGGATGGCAGCATTCCGGAATGGAAAGGTGGGTTGCCGAAAGGCAAGCATAAGCTCGGCGATGCCCGCGTCGATCCCTTCGCAGCCGACAAGCCGATGTTCTCCATCGATGCCAGCAACGTCGATAAATACAAGGACAAACTTTCCGAAGGCGCCATTGAGTTGATCAAGACTCGCAAGGGCTATCGGATGGATGTCTATCCGACCCAGCGCAGTTGCGGCTATCCGGACTCGGTGTATACCCAGTCCCGCCTCAATGCCACGGTGGCCAAGCTCACCACCGACGGCAAGGACAACCTGGCGCAGGCGGTCGGCGGCGGCTTCCCCTTCCCGATTCCGAAAAACGGCGCCGAGGCCATCTGGAATCACCGCCTCCGCTGGCAGGGCGAAGGGCGCATAGAGTTTTACCAGACCAACTTCATCAATCCCGATGGCAGTTTCTATGGGCTTGCCCAGGATCAGTGGGTGGTCACGCCATTTGCATCGGCCAAGGCCAAGTCGATCGACGATGTCGGGGACGTGCAGATGAAGATCCTAAACGTGGCGACGGCACCTGCGTCGCGCACGGGCGAGGTCATCATGGCGCACTACTTCATGGACAAGGGCAACGACGCCTGGATGTACTTTCCCGGGCAACGTCGCGTCAGGCGGCTGCCTGCCTTCGAGTATGACAATCCGATCCCGGGATACGAAAACCTGGAGACCGCCGATCAATACCCGATGTTTGCGGGCATGCTCGACCGCTACAACTGGAAGCTGGTGGGCAAGCAGGAGATGTACATTCCCTACAACAGCTTCAAGTTCGTCGCCAAGCGCAAGTTGTCGGAGATTTATGGCGGCCTCTATCCAAATCGGGACTTGATGCGCTACGAGCTGCACCGCGTCTGGAAGGTCGAAGCCACGATCAAGCAAGGCATGCGCAACATGTTCGCCAAGCGCGCCTTCTACATCGATGAAGACACCTGGATGATCATGGCGGCGGATCTTTACGATGCCCAGGGCAAGCTCTGGCGGGTGATGGAAGCCTCTATCTATCCCGCCGTAGAACTGGGCGCCTGCGTCAGCCAGGAGTTCATGTCCTGGGATCTCAACGTCAACCGCTATATGGCGGAAAACGCCACACAGGAGTCGAAGTCGACGGACTGGCTGGCGGGTGCAGAGGGCCGTATCGACCCGAAGCGCTTCGAGCCCGACGAACTTCGGCGCGCCGGCGAACGTTGATCCGTATTGCATCTGACTGATTGGGGAGACAGACGATGAAGAACATTACGACCCGCTGGTCGCCGCTGGCAACGATGATCGCCGCGATCGGCCTTGGTGCCAGCCTGCCGGCGCAAGCCTTCAAGTTCGAGATGGAGAACGGCATTACCGGCACCTTCGACTCGACCATTTCCTTCGGCGTGCAAATGCGCCTGCAGTCGCCCGACCGATCGATCATCAGCAACGACTCGGGAGGCAACGTCGCCACCACCGGCACGTTGGGCGAGCGCGTCAACGGCCCCGGCGGCGGCATCGCCTCGGTCCCCGACTTCAACTACGCCCAAACCGACGACGGCGACCTCAACTACAAGAAGGGCAGGGTTTTTTCCGCCGTGCTCAAGGGCACGCACGAGCTATTCCTGAAGGAACAGGGCAATTGGTCGGCGCTCGGCCGTTTTACCTGGTCGTCGGATTTCCTGGCCGACGACACGAGGCGCACGCCCTTGCACCCCGACGCCAAAGACGCGATGGAGAAGAACGTCTCGCTTCTCGACTTGTGGCTGTCGAAGGAGTTTTCGCTGGGCGGGCAGAACGCCAAACTGAAGTTCGGCAATCAGGTCATCAGTTGGGGTGAGGACATTTTCATCATCGGCGGCGTCAATTCGATCAACGCCCTTGATCTGCGCAAAATCCATATTCCCGGCGCCCAGTTGAAGGAAGTTTTCGTCCCGGCGCCCATGATCTCGCTGTCCACCGGGCTCGGCGGAGGTTTCTCGACCGAGGCCTATTATCAGTTTCACTGGAACAGGTTCATCTTCGATCCGGCGGGAACCTATTGGTCTTCCGCCGACTTTCTGGGCAGGGGCGGCAGGCGTGGCGCTTTCGTCACGACCTCGGTGCCCAACAACCTGGCCGCTTTCTCGCCCATCTTCACCAGCGCCGGCTTTCCGGCTCCGGCAGGAACGCTGGGCGACTTCGATCCAACGCGCGGTCGTACCATGGAGTATCTGATCGGTGCCGGAACGGTCGTTCCCGTCCAGCGCGACATGCCCAAGAACAGCGGTCAGTTCGGCTTGAACCTGCGTTACAAGCCCACGGGTGGCGATACGGAGTACGCCGCTTACTTCATCCGTTATCACGACAAGATCCCATTCATCGGCTTCAAGTCCTACTGCATTGGCGGGAGCGCCGGCTGTATTGCCGATCCGGCCAACCAGGTGATTTCAGCGGCCGTCGAGCAATATGGCGAGAACCGCAGCCTTTTCGGCGTTTCGCTCAATACCAAGGCGGGCGACTGGGCGGTTGGCGCCGAGTTGTCATACCGTCCGCGAGACAGCGTTGCCATCGATCCGACCGTGCCGTTCGGGGGACGCTACAGCCTTGCCGCAGCAGCGGTGGCGGCCAATGGCGCCGAAACCATGGTCGACGGCTATGTCACCGAGAAGAAGTGGCAAGCGCACTTGACGGGCTTCCGGCTGTTCTCGCCGGAGTGGACCGCACCGCTTGGCGCAGCCGAAGGCTACTTCCTGGGTGAACTGGCCGTGACGCACTACCCGAACCTTGATCGTTCCGGCGGTGTGCCCTATCTGCTCAACAACTACGAACTCCCCACCAAGACCTCGTGGGGCTATGTCGCGGAAGTGGGCCTGACCTACGCCAACATCTTCGGGTCCGGATGGACCATGACGCCGATGATCGACTACTATCACGATGTCCATGGCACGAGCCCCAACGCGCTGCCTTTCGTCGATGGTCGCAAGGCGGTTGCCCTCAACCTCAACTTCGACTATCACAATCAATGGAAGGTCGGCATCGGCTACACCACGTTCTTCGGTGGCGGCAACATGAACATGATGCGCGACCGCGACATCCTGAGCGCGATGGTTTCCTATACCTTCTAATCCTGGATCGCGGTTGTCATCCGACTTTTCACATTGCGGCGGGGCGTGCCAAGCGCGCCCCGCCGCTCACGATAACGATTGTCTGACATGAGCGGCGGCATAGTTGGCGCGGTCAAGCGCCTGGAATCTTTTTTCTTTCGGTTTCGTCTGCCCACCCTGCTCATCCTCGCCGTCTTCACGATAGGCATGGGCGTGCTGGCGACCCGTCTGCACATGTCGGCGGGCTTCGACAAGCAGTTGCCCATCGGGCACGAATACACCGATACGTTTTTCCAATACCGTACGCAGCTGTTCGGTTCGAACCGCGTCATGGTCGTGGTGCGCGCCCGCCAAGGCAGCATCTGGACCGCGCCATCGCTTAAAAAGCTGCACGAAGTCACCGAAGCCGTGCTGTTCCTGCCCGGCATCGATCGGCGCTCCGTACAGTCTCTGTGGACGCCCAACACGCGCGTCTATGAGTTGACCGAGGAGGGCTTCGAAGCCGAAGACGTCATCGGTGGCAACATCACGCCCGATGCGCTCGACGAAGCCAATATTGCCCGGATTCAGGATCGCGCCATCCGCGGCGGTTACATCGGAAGCCTGGTCGCCAACGACGGTACGGCGGCGATGATCGTCGCCGACCTGCTGGAGGAGGACCCCAACACCCACCGCAAGCTCGATTATCTCGATCTTGCCACCCGGCTCGAGAAGGACCTGCGCGGCAAGCTCGAATCGCCCGATCATGCCATCGAAATCATCGGCTTCGCCAAGCAGATCGGCGATATCGCCGACGGCGCCCGCGGCGTAGCGCAGTTCTTCGCGTTGGCCACCCTGCTGACGGCGCTAGCCGTCTATTGGTACTGCCGCTCGATCCTGCTCACGCTGCTACCCCTGCTATGCTCGATGACCTCGGTGGTCTGGCAATTCGGCACGCTGACTTTGCTCGGTTATGGTCTCGATCCCCTCGCCATCCTGGTACCTTTTCTGGTATTCGCCATCGGCGTCTCCCATGGCGTGCAGCAAATCAATGCCATCACCAAGGCTGTGGCGCGCGGCGCCAGCTCCGTCGAAGCGAGTCGCGAAAGTTTCTCCAGCCTGTTCGTGCCGGGTTCGCTGGCCCTGGTGACCGCTTTCGTCGGCTTCATCACGCTGGTAATGATCCCGATACCGATGATTCGCGAACTGGGCATCACCGCCTCCATCGGCGTGGGCTACAAGATCATCACCAATCTCATCATGTTGCCGCTGGTAGCCTCCTATTTCAAGTTCTCCCAGGACTACGCGCTGCGGCTCGAGGCCCTGCAGGCTCAGCGCGGCAGAATCATCGAGCGATTGGGTGTGATCGCCGATCTCCGCCATGCCGGCACGGTACTGGCCGTGGCGGCGGTGCTGCTGGCGGTGGCCATCTGGCAAAGCCACGGCCGCCATATCGGCGCCTTGCAGCCGGGCGCGCCCGAACTCAGGCCCGACGCCCGCTACAACATCGACACGGAGAACATCGTCAAGCGCTTCGACCTGGGCATGGATGTCCTGACGGTCGTCTTCGAAACGCCCAACGACTCCTGCAACAGCTTCCCGATTCTCGACTACATCGATCAGTTCACCTTGCACATGGCCCAGGTGCCGGGCGTCCTGTCGGTATCGTCGCTGTCTGCCCTGGCCAAGTTTGCCAATGCCGGTCTAAACGAAGGCAATCCGAAGTTGACGGCGCTCCCGCGCGACAGCAAGGCGCTGCAAGTGGCGGTGGGCTATCTCCCCGAGGCCGGCGGCTTGTTCAACCGCGCCTGCACCATGATGGCCGCCAACATCTATCTGGCCGATCACCGGGCCACCACCATCGGAGCGGCCATCCAGGCCGTCAAGAGCTTCCGGCAGGCGTATGACCCCACGCCGCTCGGCGTGAAGGTGCGGCTCGCCTCGGGCAATATCGGCGTGCTGGCCGCGACCAACGAGGAAGTGGAATCGCGGGAATTGCCCATGATCATCTACGTATACCTCGCGATCATGGCGCTGGTGCTCATCGCCTATCGCGATTGGCGGGCGATGCTGGCGTGCTGCCTGCCTCTGACGCTGGCCACGTTCCTGGGCTACTGGTTCATGAAGACGCTCGACATCGGCCTGACGGTCGCCACGCTACCGGTCATGGTGCTGGCCACCGGCATTGGCGTAGATTATGCGTTTTACATTTACAACCGCCTGCTGGTGCACCTCTCCCGGCAGGAGCCGATGCTGCTCGCACTGCGCGCAACCTTGCGCGAAGTCGGCATCGCCACCGTCTTTACAGCCATTACCCTTTCGGTCGGCGTTGCCACCTGGGCGCTTTCGGATCTGAAGTTCCAGGCCGACATGGGGATCTTGCTGACGTTCATGTTCATCGTGAACATGCTGACCGCCATCACGGTGCTGCCCGCCTTCGCCGCGGTTCTGGAAGCCGTGTTTCCGCGCCGCGGGCCGGTACGCGCTTCGGTCATTGGCCATTAGTAGGGAGTATTGGGTGTGAAGCGATTCCTGGTCCTGATGCTGTCCTCGCTCGCGATGGCCGCCGCATCGCCACCTGCCGCCGAGGCGGCGCCGCGCCAGGCGCCACATCTGGCCAACCCGGCACGGGCGCCGATTCTCGGGGCAACCATGGCAGGCGCGCGCATCGTCGCGGTAGGCGATTACGGCGCCATCATCCTTTCCGACGACGGCCAAAGCTTTCGACAAAGTCAGGTGCCAACCCGCGCTCCGCTTACCAGCGTTTTCTTCCTGGATGCTCGCCGCGGATGGGCGGCCGGCCACGACGGCACGATCCTGGCCACCAGCGATGGCGGCGAAACTTGGCGTCTACAGCGCGAAGAGCCCGGCAAGGAACGCGTGCTGCTCTCGATATGGTTCGAGAATGCCGAGCATGGCTTGGCGGTCGGTCAATTCGGCCTGGCCCTGGAAACCACGGACGGGGGCAATACCTGGCAGGAGCGACGGCTGGTCGAAGGCGATGCCGGGGAAATACACCTGCAAAGCATTGTGGACGGACGCAACGGCTTGCTGCTGATCGCGGCCGAAGGAGGCTTTGTCTTGCGGTCCGAAGATGCCGGCAAAACATGGCAAGCGATACCGACCAGCAATAAAGGTTCTTTCTGGACGGGCCTGGCCTTGTCCGACGGCAGCCTGTTGATCGCCGGGCTGCGCGGCCACATCTTTCGCAGTCAGGACCGGGGCCGTTCGTGGCAAGAGGTGCCCAGTGGCACCCAGCAGTCGCTAACCACTGCTTGGCAAGCGCAGGATGGCACCGTGCGCCTGCTCGGGCTGTCCGGAGTCACCCTGACCAGCCGCGATCAAGGTCGGACCTTCGAGGCTTCGCTGCGCCCCGACCGCACCAGCTTCACCAGCGCCGTTATGACGCCGACCGGCGAGATTGACTTCAGCATACTGGGCGTCGTCGACCGGCACTGAAAGCCGTGTCCCATCGTCCAGCTAATCGCTGCCGACGCCGCTGAAGCGCTCCTGAAACAGGGCATTGGCCTTGGGCAGCGGACCGTCCGGCGTTTCCAGGGTGGTCATCAGATGCCTCTCCGTCGTCTCGCGGCATAGCCGGTAGATATCGGCACAGAGCGCGCGCGCCTTGTCGCCCGGCCAGTCGGTCGGCAGCAATTGACGGGGCAGTTGGGGATCGCGCAGTTGGACGCGCCGGAATTCGTGCATCAACAGCACGCGAACCATGAAGCATTGTTCGGGATCCTGGCGCGCGGCATTGCCCAGCATGCGGACCACCGGCCGGAAGTACTCCAGGAAGCGGCGATATTCGTCGGCGACGCGCTTGAGGTTCCAACAACCCTCGACGAGCGCCTTCAAAGGCCGCCCTACCAGAGCGCCAAGCGTATGTGCCTGCAGGACGACGACCTTGTCGTGGGCGCCGGTGCTTTCCAGGATGTCGAGCAGCGAGTCCTCGCTCGCGGAAGGATGCGCCATGACGCCCGGCGCGATCGAACCGAAGCCTTCCCAAAGCAATTCCGTGCGCAAGGCGTCCCGCTGCGCGGCCGTCAAGGCTTCGTTCGGCACCATGACAAGTTGCCAATCGCCTTCCCAGTGCGTGCGCGGGTCGTTATAGATGCGCCGATAAGCGTGGTCGAAACGGCGATGGCCCATCGCCGTCAGGCTGTAATAGCTACGTCGGCCGATTTGATGCGAGACCAACCACTTCTCGCGGGACAGGCGGAATACGCTGGTTCGCACCAAGCGGGCGTTGATGCCGAAAGGCGCGACCAGGCCGATCAGGCTGCCAAGCCAAACCGTCCCCCCATGGGGGGCGATCATGTCGCCAAAGATGGTGATGATCAGGGAGTTGGCCCGAACCGGTCGTTCGGCCAGCATATCGACGATCCAGCGGCTGAGCGACCGGTTTTCCATCGGGGTCAAGCATGAGAATGAAGGTTCGCAGTGTATTACATCGCTCATGCCGGGCGGTGGCGCATCAGCCAAACGCCGCCGCCCGTCACCGCCTTGTCACTCAACCAGCGTCCAGTCTCCGTTCTTGACTTCCAGCATGCGGAAGGCCGAAAGATCGAGTCCCATGTGGTCGGTGGGCGACATGTTCACCTTGCCACCGGTACCCACGTAGCCCTTGGTGGCCTCGATGGCGTCACGCACCTTGGCCTTGTCGGTGCTGCCGGCACGCTTGATGGCATCCACGGCGATCATCAGGCCATCGTAGGCATGGCCGCCGAAGGTCGATACGTCTTCCTTGTAGCGGTCCCCGTAGGTCTTGCGGTAGTCCATAACGACCGGCTTCTGCGGATCGTTGGCGGCCAGCTTGTTCGCCACCAGCAGCGCCGCCGCCGGCAGGCGGACCCCTTCGGCGGCAGGACCGGACAACTTGATGAACTCTTCCGAAGCGACGCCGTGCGCGTGGTAAAGCGGCAGCGTCATGCCGAGCTGCCGGAAATTCTTGTTCACCACCGACGGGCCCTGCCCGAGACCGAAGACGAACACGGCCTGGACACCGGGGGTGTTCTTGATCTTGGTCAGCTGCGGCGTCATGTCGGTATCCTTGGCGCCATAGGTTTCGTTGGCCAGCAAGGTAATGCCCATCTTCGCCGCCATGGCTTCCGACTCCTTTTTGCCCGAAGCGCCAAAGCCGCTGGTTTCCGAAAGCAGCGCCACCTTGGTCAAGCCGCGCTTCTTCATGTCCTCGAAAACTTTTTCGGCCGCCATGCGATCGGTATGCGGCGTCTTGAACACCCACTTTTTCACCGGCTCGACGATCACGACGGCGCCCGCAAGCGAAATGAAGGGAACCTCGGCCTTCTCGACCAGGGGCACCATCGACATGGTGGAGCCGGTGGTGGTCCCCCCGACGATGATGTCGACCTTGTCGTCTTCGATCAAGCGCTTGCCGAACGCATTGGCCTTGGTGGCATCCGATCCGTCGTCGTAATGAACGAGTTGCAGCGGACGACCGAGCACGCCGCCCTCCTTGTTGATCTTCTCGACATAGAGCTGCAGCGTCTTCGCCTCGGGATCGCCCAGGAAAGCTGCCGGGCCGGTGGCCGACAGCACCGAACCGATCTTGATCGGCTCGGCAGCCATGGCTGCCGTTCCCAAGCCGGCAGCCATGGCGATACCTGCCGTGGTCGCAAGAATACGTCGCGCAAACTTTTTCATGTTGTCTCCTTGATGATAGTTGTAATAACCGCCCCGAGCCGAGGCTCCTTCAGATGCCCAGGTACGCGGCACGCACCTGTTCATTGCCCAATAACTCAGCACCCGTACCCGAAAGCACCACTTTCCCGCTTTCGATGACATATCCATGGTCGGCGATCGACAACGCCGCGTGGGCGTTTTGCTCGATCAGGAAGATCGTGATTCCCTGCTTGCGCAGATCGTTGACCGCCGCGAGGATTTCCTCGACCAGCAGCGGCGCCAGCCCCATCGACGGCTCGTCCAGCAGCAGCATGCGGGGGCGTCCCATCAGCGCGCGCGCCATGGCCAACATCTGTTGCTGACCGCCGGACAGGGTGCCGGCCGGCAAGGCCGCCTTCTGTTTGAGAATCGGGAACAAGGCGTACATGCGGTCCATGTCGTCGGCGATCACGCGACGATCGCAGCCGATATAGGCCCCCAGCCGCAGGTTGTCCGCCACGGACAGCGGCCCGAACACCTGCCTGCCTTCCGGAACCTGGCAGATGCCCAGTCTGACGCGCTCGGCCGGCCGATGGCGCGTGATGTCCCGGCCGTCGAACAGCACGCGTCCGCCGCTGCTCCGATGCACACCCGAGATCGTCCGCAGCAAAGTCGTCTTGCCGGCGCCATTGGCGCCCACCAGCGCCACCAGTTGGCCGCGGCCGACGGCGAGGCTGACGTTGCGCACCGCCTCGATACGCCCGTAACCGGCGGAAAGCCCATCAATCTCGAGCAGCATCGGCGTGTCGCCACCACTGACTTTCGTTGTTGCCATCGATGGCGCCTCAAGCATGGTGGGCCCCCAAATAGGCGGCGACGACCGCCGGATTGGCGCGCACTTCTGCCGCCGAGCCTTCCGCCAGCTTCTTGCCGTAATCGAGCACCAGGATGCGATCGGAAATGTTCATCACCATCTTCATGTCGTGTTCCACCAGCACGACGGTGACGCCCTGATCGGCAATACGCCGGATCAGCGCATCGATCTCGGCGGTTTCCTTGGGGTTGAGGCCGGCCGCCGGTTCGTCGAGGAACAGCAGCTTCGGCCGCGCCGCCAGTGCGCGGGCGATCTCCAGGCGTTTCAGGGCGCCGTAGGGCATGGCGCTCGCCGGACTGGCCAGGTAACTGTCGAGCCCCACATAACACATCAATTCCCCGGCCCGGTCGCTCAACGCATTGTCCGACCGGCGCAAGGTCGGCCAGCGGATCATCGCCTTGACGAGGTTGCGATCCAGGGACAGATGCGCGCCGACCATGACGTTCTCGCGTGCCGACATGTTCATGCAGATTTGCAGGTTCTGGAACGTCCGCGCCACGCCCATGCCGGCAAGCCTGTGGGGCGGCTGGCCGACGATGCTGCAGCCATCCAGGCTGATCTCGCCGCCGGTGGGTTGATAAATGCCCGTAATCAGGTTGAACAAGGTGGTCTTGCCCGCGCCGTTGGGGCCGATCACCGAGTAGACCAGGCCGGCTTCCACCGCGAACCCGACGTCCTGGACGGCCAGTACGCCGCCGAACGCCTTGCTCAATCCCTTGACCTCGAGTAGCGCCATCACTCGCCCCGTCCGAATCGGGCCGCCAGCGTGGGGACCAGGCCGCGCGGCAGGAATATCATGAACAGCATCAGGATGGCACCGAACGCCACAGTCTCCCAGCCGTCGAAGGCGGCCAGCGCCTGCGGCAGCGCCGTCAGCAAGACGGCGCCGACCACGGAGCCGAACACCGACGCCATGCCGCCCACCACCACCATCGTCACCAGTTCGATGGAGTGGAAGAAATCGGCGACGTTGGGCGTGATGAAACCGACATAGTGTGCGGTCAGGCTGCCCATGATGCTGGCAAAGAACGCCGAAAAGACGAAGATGGCCATCTTGTAACGCGCCAGATCGACGCCGACCACCTGGGCGGCCACTTCCGAACCATGCAAGGCGCGCAGGGCGCGGCCGAACGGCGAGTCCATCAGGTTGCGGCAGAACCATACGCTCAGCAGCAGGTTGGCCGCGAACACCCAGTACCATTCGCGTTCGCCGCTGATCTCGTGGCCGAATATCGCGAGCGGCGGCACCGCCATGCCGTCCGGACCGCCGGTGTAGCCGGTTTCGTTGCGAATGACGATGGCGATGATGATGCCGAGACCGAGCGTCGCCATCGCCAGGTAGTGGCCGTGCAGGCGAAATATCGGTTTCGCCACCAGCGCGGCCAGCAGCGCCGTGGCCACGGCCCCCGCCAGCAGCGCCGCCACGGGATGCCAGCCAAAATGCGTCGGCAGCACCGCCGAAGCATAGGCGCCGATGCCGAAAAAGCCGGCATGGCCCAGGCTGATCTGCCCGGCAAACCCGATCAACAAGTTCAAGCCGAGGACGATGACGGCGTTGATGGTCATGCGGATGACCAGGTCGTAGTAGTACATGTTGGGCAGCACCAGCGGCAGCAGCAACAGGATCAGTGCCAACAAGGGCATGGCCAACCGCTTCATACGCGCTCCGTCGCCTTTGCGCCCATGAGGCCGCGCGGCAGAAAAAACAGAATGATGAATATCAGCACGAAAGGCACCGCATCCTTGTAGGCAGAGGAAAGATAGCCGGCCGACATCGCTTCGATGATGCCGACCAGCAGGCCGCCCAGCACGGCGCCCAGACCGCTGCCCAGCCCTCCCACCACCGCCGCGACGAAGCCCTTGAGTCCCAGCATGATCCCGACATCGTAGGAAGTCATCGTCAAGGGAGTCAGCAGGATGCCGCCGATCGCGCCCAGCGCCGCCGACAAGGCGTAGCTGAGCAGCAACACCCAATGGACGTCGATGCCCACCAATTGCGCGGCGAGCGGATTGCAGGACGTCGCGCGGATGGCCTTGCCCATCACGGTACGGCTGAAAAACAGCCAGAGCATCACCACCACGAGGGCCGTGACCGCCAACACCCACAGGCTTTGCGGCAAGAGTACGGCGCCGCCGATGTCGATGGGGGCATGGCTGGAAAACGGCTCGAGGCCGAAGCTGCCCTTGCCGAAGAAGACCTGCGCCAGCCCGCGAATCAGCAAGGATGCGCCGATGGTAATGATGATGAGCGCCACCACCTCGGCGCCCTTGGCCGGCTGGATGGCCAGTTTCTCGATCAGGATGCCGACGCCGGCCGGCAACACGATCGCCAGCGCCACCGCCAGCGGCATGGGCAGGCCGGTATGGATAAAAAATACCGTCAGCATGCCGCCGAGCATGATGAATTCGCCTTGCGCGAAGTTGATCACGTTGCTGGCGTTGTAGATCAGCGTGAAGCCGAGCGCGGCGAGCGCATAAGTCGCCCCGACCGTGATGCCGGAAAACAGGAGCTGCAAGAATTGGGCGGACATGGCTTTATTTCGGCCGACGGTCGATGACCCTTTTCGCCTTGCCCACCAGCGTGCGCTCGATCTTGTCGGTCTCCACCACATGCACCTGCGCCGAGACGCCGACCAGCGACTTGATATGGTGGGCGGCATCGCGACCGATGGCCTCGCGCCCGGACGTGGTGAGCTTGTCCGACAGTTCCGGCTTGACCTCCACGTACACGTCTATTTTGTCCAGGTGCTCCTCGCGAGACACCTGAATCTGATACTGGGCGCAGAGGTTGGGGTTCTTGAGAAGCACTTCCTCGATCTGCGTCGGAAAGACGTTGACGCCGCGGATGATGAGCATGTCGTCAGAGCGGCCGGTGATCTTGACCATACGGCGCATGACGCCGCCGGTGCCCGGCAGGAGCCGCGTCAGGTCGCGCGTGCGATAGCGAATGATGGGCAAGGCTTCCTTGGTCAACGAAGTGAAAACGAGCTCGCCGTCCGCGCCGTCGGGCAGCACCTCGCCGGTATCGGGATCGATGACCTCCGGGTAGAAGTGATCTTCCCAAACGTGGGGCCCGTCCTTGCACTCGACGTATTCGCAGGCGACGCCCGGACCCATGACTTCGGACAGCCCATAAACGTCGACCGCGTCGATGCCGAGCCGCTCCTCGATCTCGCGCCGCATTTCATTGGTCCATGGTTCGGCGCCGAAGATGCCGACACGCAATGACGTCTCGCCCTTGCCAACGCCCTGGCGCGTCAGTTCGTCGGCGATGGTCAGGGAATACGAGGGTGTGCACATTACGACGGTGGGGCTGAATTCGCGAATCAGCTGAACCTGTTTTTCCGTCTGGCCGCCGGACATCGGAATAACGGCCGCGCCCAGCGTCTCGGCGCCATAGTGGGCGCCCAATCCCCCCGTGAACAGTCCGTAGCCATAGGAGTTAAGCACGATATCGTCGGCCGTCACGCCGGCGGCGCGCATGGATCGCGCCATCACCTTGCCCCACGTGTCGATGTCGTTGCGCGTATAGCCCACTACCGTGGGACGGCCCGTGGTACCCGACGAGGCATGAACCCGGATCACATCGCGCATGGGAACCGCGAACAGTCCGTACGGATAGGTTTCCCGAAGGTCGGCCTTGGTGGTAAACGGAAACTTGCCCAAGTCGGACAGCGTCCGCAAGTCTTCCGGGCGGACGCCTGCCTGATCAAATTTCGCGCGATAGTGCGGCACGTTCTCGTAAGCGTGCCGCAGGGACCATTGCATACGCTGCAACTGCAGCGCATGCAACTCGTCGCGACTGGCGGTTTCTATCTGCTCTCGTTTACCTGCGGGGTGCGTTACCTTTGTCATGATCTCCTCCTAGCCCCGCGAGTCTCACGTACTCGCGTGGTGCATAGCTCTGTTGGGAGATTTGTTGAACAAAGGCACGGTTCTCTTCGACCTTAGCCTGGATATGCTGGACTTGCTCCTCGGTCAGGTGACGGAAACGTCCCATGACCTTGAGGTATTCGGTGACCGGCAACGGATGATCCACCGACTGGGAAAAATGCAGCCCTTGCGCTGGCGTGTATTCCCACAACATGACGAAATTGGTCTCGACCGCCTTGCGCGCGACCTCCATGTTCTTTTCGGTGGGGAATCGCCAACCCGTGGTACAGGGCGAGTAAACATGCAAATAGGCGAAGCCCGTCTCGGCGGCGACGATGGCGCGGTCGAGCTTCTCGTACAGGTCTTCCATGTAGGCCGTCGACGCGGTCGCGACGTAGGCGCAACGATGATTCACCATGAGCAGGGGCAGATTCTTGGCATCCTGCGTCTTGCCCTTGGACTCGCGACCGACCGGCGTCGTCGACGTCCACGCCCCGAAGGGGGTGGCGCTCGACCGCTGCATGCCGGTGTTCATGTATCCCTCGTTATCGACGACCATGAACAGAATCTGTTCGCCGCGCTCGGCCGCGCCCGACAATGACTGGAAGCCCGCATCGGACGCACCGCCGTCGCCGGCGATGGCCAGCGCCGTCACCTTGCGGCCGGCGCGGTTGAACTGGCGCTTCACTCCGGCCAGCATGGCGGCCGTGTTGGTGAGCAGCGGATGGAAGACCGGCACCTTGGTGCCGGCCATGCCGTTGTAACCCACCGAGCCCATGCCGGGCACACAACCGGGCGGCGTCGCCAACACGGTTTCCGGACCCACCCGGCGCAGGGTATGACGCATCAGCAATTCGGTATTGCATCCCTGGCAGCCGGCCAGCCCGGGGGCGAACAGATCCTCCCAGTCGCCGACTTCGTTGTAAATGCGCGCCGTGGTGTGATGCTTGAGCGCGCCGTGCGGGCAAGCCGGCACGCAAGCGGGCGCACCTTCGCAAGTATCACATTTGGCGACGCGGCCCGTGGCTTCGTCGAGCGCAATGCCGGCGTAGGCGCAACCGAGGGTGCACAGCAGACAGTCCACGCACTTGCTGGCATCCCAGCCGATGACGCCGGACTGTTCATCCTTGCCGAGCGCGCCGGCCGGACACACCGCCACGCAGCGGGGATCGCCGCATTGGCGGCATAAGGCCAGTTCGAAACCCGACGATCCGCCAAGAATCTGAATACGCGACCGCGCGATATCCTCGCTGTCGGTCTTGGCGCGCGCGCAGGCGCGCATGCAGTCGCCGCAGCCGTCGCATTTGGCGGCATCGAAGGCAATGGTGTTGTAGGCACGTCCCATGAGCTTTGTCCTAGCGCCAGAGTTGCGACATCAGTTCCCGGCCGACCGCCATCGGCTGCGCCACGAAACGCTCGCGCACGGGATCGAGATCGACGCGGCGCAGAATCAGCTGCGCCATCACGCCGCCATCGAAGAATTCGTTGACGCCGTGAATGCACTGCAGACGGCCGTCGACGAAACAGGCCCTGAGGTAACGGCCACTTTTTTCGTCGAAGCGGGTTTCCACCTGCGCATTTTCCGGCTGCCGGCTGCTGCCGACCGAAATGGCGTGGCGGCCGAAGAAATGGTAGGTGTTGAGCGGCACGCCGCCTGGATAGTTCCTCAGGCCGGGGTCGCCCGCCATGGCCATGCCGGCGATGCGCCCCTGTTCGGCGGCGTCGGGCAAAATAGCATTCATGACTTTGGCATTCGAATAGAAGCTTCGCGCTTGCGCACAGTCGCCCGCGGCCCAGACGTCGGCGGCACTGGTCTGCATGCTGTCGTCAACCAGGATGCCTTTATCCGTGGCGATGCCGCTGTCCGCCAGGTAGCCGAGCTCGGGCCGCACGCCAGTGGCGACCAGCAGCAGATCGGCATCGAGCGTTTCACCGTTGTCCAGCGCCAGCGTCGTACCGCCGTCATGCGGCATCATCCCGATCACGCGCCGGCCGGTGCGTATGGTGGCGCCGTGGTCCGTGAATGCCTTTTCGATCAAGTTCGCCGCGGTGCGATCGAAATACCCGGCGCACAACTGATCGGCCATTTCGACGATGGTGACGCCAATGCCGGCCTTGGCGAGATTCTCGGCGGCATGCATGCCCACCAGCCCGGCGCCCAGCACCACGGCACGCCTTGTCGCGCCGATCGCCTTGTTCAGGCCGATCGCATCGTCGAGCGTGCGCAAGACGTGATAGCTCGCCTTCTCGATACCCGGAATGGGCGGCACGACCGGCGATGCGCCAGTCGCCAGCAGCAGCTTTTCGTAGCGCAACTCGCCGCCCCCGGCCCCTTCCAGCTGCACGAGATGTTCGGCTGGCCGCACCGCTACCAGCGATTGCCCCGGCCGGTAGTCGATTTTGCGCGCGGAGAAATACTCGGCATCGCGCAGCAGCACCTGTTCCGGCGTCGATCGCCCGGAAACGACATAGGGCAGCACCGTCGGCGAATAGGGCAAATGGCGGTCGCGCGTCACGATGGCGAGACTGCCTTCCTCGTCATGCATGCGGATCGCCGCCGCCGCCTCGAGCGCCGCATGGCTGCTGCCGACTATCAGGTAACGTGTTTCTCCCATTGTCATCTCGCTCATGCGTGCTCAGTCATTTTCGTTAAGCCAGACCGGCCCCGACGAAAGTCGGCCATGGCGGAGCGCCTCGGTCTCTCGGATCACCCGGAGGAAGTGATCCACCGTCAAATCGGCGCCGGCAAGGCCGCCGATGAAACTGGTCGACGGCACGTGGCGGCCGAGCCGATAGAGCGCGCCCAACGTCTCCTGGTACAGCGGCCCGCAGTTCCAGCGAAAGGCCACCGACCGATCGACGACGCCGATCGCCTGAACCTTGTCCAGCGCCGCCACCAGCACCTCCAGCGGGAAAGGGCTGAACGTCTTGACCTTGACGATACCCACCTTGCTACCAGCCTGACGCGCCTCGTCCACCGCATCCTTGGCGGCACCCGTCATGCTGCCGATGGTCATCAGCGCGATTTCGGCGTCTTCCATCCGATATTGCTCGACCAACGGCGCATAGCTGCGACCGAAGCGGCGGGCATATTCCTCATGCACCTCGGTGATCACGCGCAGGGCATTCTGCATGCCCTGACATTGGCTCTTGCGATAGCGCACGAACATCGAGGGGCCTTTGCCGCCCGAGCCGCCGGTGAGCGGATCGACGCCCATCGGCCGCTCGGGATCGAGCGCGGCATGCCAGTTGACGTTCTTCACGCCCATGAAGGCATCCACGTCCGCCTGTTCCGGCACCGCCACGCGCGCGGAACCGTAGGAAAGATAGTTGCCGTCGACACAGATATTCACCGGCAACATGACATCATGATGCTCGGCGATCTTGAAGGCCATGATGGTGGTGTCGAGCACCTCCTGCACCGACTCGCAGTAGATCTGCACCCAGCCGACCTCGCGCACGGTCATGGCATCCTGATGACCGCCCCAGACAGACTGCGGCGTAATGCCGTCGCGCGTGACGATGGTCATGACGATTGGCAACCGCATGCCGGGCGACCGGAAGTACGGCTCGAACATGAAGGCCAGGCCAGGCCCGCATGTCGCCGTGTATGTGCGGCCGCCCGCCAACGCCGCGCCCTGCAGCACCGAGAGCACCGAATGCTCGCCCTCGGCATCGACGATGTCGGCATCGAGCCGGCCGTCGGCGACCAGCTTGGCGACATGCTCGACGAGGCTCGATTGCGGGGTAATCGGATACACCGACACCATGTCGGGACGCGCCAGCGCCACGGCGAGCGCCGCCGCCTCGTTGCCCTCGCAAACGATGAACTTGGACTCGGTGTCGGCTCTTTCCAGAGTTGCCGCGGTCATGTTCCGGTCTCCTCGATCATGGTGATCGCCCGCTGCGGGCACTCGTTGGCGCAAATGCCGCAGCCTTTGCAAGTCGCGAGATTCATGTCGAACCAGGCCGGCTTTTCGACAATGCACTGCACGGGACAGTAAAGCCAGCAGATGGCGCACTTGACGCATTTGTCGCGGTCCACCACCGGACGCAGGCTGCGCCAGTCGCCCGGAAGCATGGGCGTAATTTCGGTGGCGATCGGACACAGATCGTCCGGCACGCCGGCCGCGGCCGGATTGAACATCGGATAAGCCTTGTGGCAACTCATGCCGCAGCCCGCCTTTCGATGCGATGCACTACCGTTTCATCGTAACCGCGTTGCAAGGCGGTCAGATTCTGTTCGAGACCGGCATCGCGGAACTCCGAATCCCGCAGCGCCTGCTTCAAAAACTCAAGATCGACCACGCCCGTGGTCCGCGCAAAAGCCCCGAGCATCAGGGTATTGGTGATCGGGCGGCGAAAAATCTCCATGGCGATCTTCACCGCGTTGCAAATGCCGACGGTGCCGACGGTTTCCGGCAAGTTCAATTCCGGCAGCGACTTGGCGCTGGTCTGCACCAGCGTGCCGCCGGGCTTCAGGCCGGCGAAGATGTTCACCGAGTTCACCACGGTTGGATCGATGCAGATCAGGCAGTCGGGCTCGGTGATGTTGGTCATGCGCCGGATTTCTTTGTCATCGGTGCGCAGGTAGGCGACTACCGGCGCGCCGCGGCGCTCGAAGCCGAAGGAGGGAATCGCCACGGCGAACTTGCCGGCCGCGACCAGTCCAGTGGCCAGAATGCCCGAGGCCATCACCGCGCCCTGCCCTCCCCGCCCATGCAGACGGATTTCGTACATCGTGCGTGTCTCCTCCAACTCACGCCGCTTGGCGTGGTCTTATCTTCGAGTCAATCAGTTAACCAACGGTTCCACTGCCATCCCGGCTTGACGCCCGGTCCCGTCCGGCTATTGCCGCGCACGGGCTGTTTGGGCAGCGCGAAACCCTGCGTGAACGCCGCGCGACAAACCAGCGAGTACTTCATCTGCCAGCCCGCCGCCACCGTCAGCATACCTGCCAAGACCGCCAAGATCGGCGCGTCCGCCAGCACCGCCACGCCGGCCAGCACGACCGGGACCAGGTTGCCGCCCCAGACGAACAAGGAATTGATCCGGCGGAAAGCGGTCAGCGTGCCCACCGGCGCCCCATCCGCAGCCAGCGCAGCCAGATAACGGCGCCAGGCGATCACCCGCCATGCGCAAAGCGGCACCAATAGCATGGCCGGATACCGCCACCACGCCGCCCACGCGCCGGCGCAGGCGACCAGGCCGGCGCCTTCCGCCAAGCCGGTCGACAAGACTACTGGCAGGCAGCGGCCATGGCGCCAGGCAGGGATGCCCTTGTTGGCGGCGAGTATCCGGGCCTGCGCGTAGATGAACAGCAAGCCGAGCAAGCCGGTCGCGGCCACGAGCGGCCTTGTGCCGAGGCCAATTGCCAGCAGGCCGGTTCCCATGGCGAACAGCGCGACATAGGCTTCGCGGGTCATCCACGAGGAACCCACGTGACGAAAGACGTTCATCGCCCGCCATGGCCGGCCAATTTCGAACCACACGCAGGTCAGGCCAAACCCCATCATCGCCAACCCCACTGCCAGCAGCAGGCGCGGATCGAATCCGAGCCCGATGGACAGCGCGGCGACGCAGGCCAGCACACCGCCGCCCGCGCCGCCCGCCACGAAGTTGCCGGCCGCCCGCCAATCCCAGTTGCCCTGGCGACGAGGTGCGATTCTGTCGACTGCGCGCACTGAGTGGTTCATCGGCGATCCAGTATGTAATGAACGGCAGGCGCCGTACCCAATTCCTCATGCATGCGGAACGACTCGTTCTCCGCCAGCAGGCGGGAGACATTGCTGTCGCTGTCGAGAATATCGCCGAAGTGCATCGCCCCTGAGATACAGGAATTGACGCACGCCGGCGTGACTTCGGGGTCGCGCCCCGGAATCTGGCCGGTACGTTCCGCCAGGTCGATGCGATCCTTGCAGAAAGTGCATTTGGTAGCGACGCCGATGTGCTGGCTGTCCATGCGCGCCGCTTCCGAGGCGATGGGTTGGTCGCCGTAGGCATACTGCGGCTGATGGATGATGGACCGGGCATCATAGGGGCAGGCCATGATGCAGTTGGCGCAGCCGATGCAGATATCGTAGTCGATAGTCACCAAGCCGTCTGCCCGCTTCTTGGTGGCCGTCGTCGGGCAAACCTCTTCGCAGGGCGGATTGGCGCAATGCATGCAGGCCACGGGAACGAAGCTTCTCCGCACATCCGGAAATTCACCGCTCTCCAGGTCGAGAACCCGGCGCCACTGAACGCCGGTAGGCGTGGCATTGGCGCTCTTGCAGGCAGCCGTGCAGGTCTGGCAACCGACGCAGCGCCGCAAGTCGATCACCATCGCATACCGCTTCACGCCGCACCTCCCGCGCGCCGCACCGCCACGCGCACGATATCGGCGCCCGATCCGGTCGCATCGGTCAGGTCCAGCGACATCGGGGCAATGCTGTTCAGGCTGGGCGCCTCCAGAGTCTTGGCGAACGGCGTTGCCCAATGGTCGAACTGGCCGATGATCACCAGGGTGTCGGGGCGCACACCCTGAGCCAACGCCGCTTTGCCGTAGGTAACGCCGATGTGCGATCGCACCTCGATGCGATCGCCCTCGGCGATGCCCAGCGAAGCAGCGGTCTTGGCGTTGATGATGACGCCGGCATGACCGCGCATGTTCTGCGCCACTTCGTGCATGACGGCGATGGCAGCGTTGCCGCCTGCGTGATACTGCATGCTCTTCGACGTCAGCAGCCAGAACGGAAAATCTTCGGCCTTTGCACCGGCGCGTTCCAGATTGCGAATCCATCGCAGGGGAACATCGTGCCACTCCGGCAACGCCGTGTATTCCGACAGCTGCTCGTCCCACCAATTCATCTGTTTTTCATGCAGACGGCGGCCCAACTCGCGACCGGCTTTCAGCAAGCGCTCCTGATAGGGCAGCTCGTAACGCAGGCCCAGTTTTTCCATGGTGGGCGTCAGGTACCACTCGAGGCGCGACATTGGCACGGCATAGAAGCCGTGCTCGCGGAACCACGCCAGGCCATGGTCGTCGCGACCTTCTGAAAGCGTCGCCGACGCCGCCCGGCATGCGGCATCCCAGATTTCCTCGGTGCCCGGTTCGCTGTCCGGATCGAGACGGTAGTCATAGTCTCTGCCCTTGAGCGGAGACACGCCGGCAATGCCCTTGTTGATCGCATCGACATAGACGCGCAGCAACCCGGTGCGCTTGGCGAGCTCGGTAGCGATCCAGGTGAAATCGCGGGCCTCCCCCTGCGGCTCGACGGCTTTGGTGCGCAGCACCGCACCTTTGTAGTCCCAGAATTGCTCGATGTACTTGGTGCCCCCCATCCGGATCAGTTGCGTCGATTCGAGATCGGTCGCCTCGGGAAGCAGGACATCCGCCATGTAGTTGGTTTCGTCCAGCGTGTAGGCAAAACATGCCATGAAGGGGAACTTCGCGACGGTCTCGGCCAAGTGCCGGGTGTCCCAGAATGAGATCGAGGGATTCGAGCGATAAACCAGCCACACCTCCGGCATTGTCGGCATGGGCATGTTCCAGTCGCTCGGCCGCTCGTTCTGGAACATCCAGGCCAGTTGGGTGGGGCCCAACGACTGGCTCCAGGCGCCGTTGTGACCCACGATGGGCACCAGGGTCTGATGCAGATTGCGGGTCGATGACGCCGACTGCCACTCCTCCTTGCTGGTCGGATTGAAGTACTGGACCATGAAGCCGTCTTCACCCGGCGCCACGGAGAGGTGGCGATTGTCGCGGGATTTGTTGAGCCTTACCGTGGTGCCGAGGAGCCCGCCAGGATTTTCAAGCGCGCCCACCAGGACCGCCAGCACGGTGCGCGCCCAGCAGCATTCATAGGCGCCCCAGCCATTATTGACCGACTTGCCCAGCGTCACGGCCACGGGGCGCAGCGGCAGCGTCTGACCGTCGATCTCGATGGTTTCGCCGATGCCGGCCGCTTCCAGATATTCGTTGGCGATGCGGCGTATCGTCGCGGCGGGCACGTCGCAAATGGCTGCGGCCCACTCCGGCGTGTACTTGGCGATGTGCTCCGACAGCTTTTCGTAAGCTGTCTTGCCCTCCACGTCTTGGTACTCGCGGCGCTCGCCGTCGGCATCCACCACCACGGCATGCGCGACGCGGTAGCTGCCGGCCACCGCAGGATGCGCGCCCGCGGCGTCATGGGGCAGTGCCTTACCGCTGATTTCGTCCCAGATCAGCGGCTTGCCGCTCTGCGGATCGCGCAGATAGAGCCCATCCGGCGCGACGAGATAGGGCGATGCGGTACGGTCGCGCAGGAAAGGGATGTCCAGTTTTTCCAGGCCGATCTCGCGGACCAGGACATGGATCAACGCAAACAGGAAAGCCGGATCGGTCTTCGGTCGAATCGGCACCCATTCGGAGGAACAGGCGCCCGTTGCCGTCAGGCTCGGTTCGACCTGAACCCGCTTGTAACCGCGAACGCGGGCATCGGCATGGCGAATGACTGCGCAAGGCCCACCGGTGACATCGACATTGGCGCCGACCGCGATGTTGTATCGGCAATTGGGGGTATCGGCCGCCACCGTGAAGCCGCGGTGCCAGAACTCGCCATACAGGTGTTCCGAATGCACGCACTTGACGCCCTGACCCGAACCAAAGCTGAAATCCACATCGCCCCAGGCCGCCAGGAAGGCCGGGAAGGTTCCCATGTAATTCGAGGGTGTGCCGCCGTGCCCGAGACTGACGGCCAGGCGCGGCAAGCCCGCTTCATCGACCAGGCTCTTGGCCCGCACGGCATTGAGCTTTTCGGCAACCATGTCGAGCGCTTCATCCCAGGAGATCGGAACGAACCCGGGATCCTCGTTGCGCCCCTTCCTGGGATTGGTGCGCTTCATCGGCGTGAGGATGCGGTTCGGGTTATAGGTCTTTTGCACCAGGCCATATGCCTTGACGCAAACCCGACCCCGAGCGGGATGGATGTCCTCGGCATCGAAGTTGGGCCCGATTTCGGTGGCGACACCATTCTCGACCTTCACCTTCATGAAATCGGGTCCCGAAACGCAGTTGTAGCAAAAGCTCGGGACGAATGTCGTATCGGTCGTGGCAGCCATCTTTCTCAGTCGATGAAAACAGCTCGAATGGGGAAACGCCTCGTGCCCTCGCTTATACGATGAAGGCAACAAAATGATACATATTGATTCGGATGCATGCAAGCATTTTGTATCATATTAGAGTTCGCTGTTATCGATGCGTACCCGGCCGCCAGGTTGATGCAGCGCACAAATCAATTCAAATGCGGAACGGCGATCTCGCCTTATGGATTTGTTGTGATACACTAATCATGAAAATGGTAAATCATTAAGTATCGCTCTAACCACTAAAAGACGGCCTTGTGCCAAGGGGAAATCCATGAAGAACACTTTGACCGTAGGCGCGTCGGCCACTCGGCGCATCCAGATCGATACGCCGAGAACCATCGATTTTCTCGGGGAGTCCTTGCGCGTCTATGCAACGCCCGAGTTGGTGCGCGACTTCGAGATCGCCTGTCGCGAGTTTCTGCTCGACCATGCCGACGCCGGCGAGGACTCCGTGGGCACCGGCATCAGCGTTTCCCATGGCGGTGCGACGCTGCGGGGCATGAATGTGACCATCACGGTCACGGTCGCCAAGGTCGAGGGTCGCCTGGTGACGTTCGACTTGCTCGCCCGGGACGACCTCGAGGAAATCAGCCGCGGCACTCACAGCCGATTCGTGGTCGAAGTCGAAAAACTGCGCGCCAAGGTGGCGGCAAAAGCCGCCAAGGTTAGCGGCTGACGGTGTTTCTTAGGGGTCCGGGATACCGGACCCCGTCATCGGATAGCTGCGCGCAAGCGCGCCCTATTCGACGGTCACCGATTTCGCCAGATTGCGCGGCTTGTCGACATCCGTGCCCTTGACCAGGGCGGCGTGATAGGCCAGCAGCTGCAAGGGCACGACGTGCAGGATGGGCGATAGCAGTCCGTAATGCTCCGGCAGGCGCAGGATATGCACGCCCTCGGTTTCGGGCACCTCGGAGTCGGCGTCCGCAAAAACATAGAGCTCG
>JAGVUA010000093.1 GCA_019136545.1 Betaproteobacteria bacterium | reverse complement strand
CGCCGCCTGAATATTCGCCTCGGAAATCGTCTCGGGTAAGCCGCCGCCGCTACGTGGCGCGAAGCCCATCGGACTCATGTCGTAGGCCGGGGCGAGGTCGTAGGGGCGGCCATGTTCGGAGACGAAGGACAGGTTGCCATTGTGCATGTCGGTATTGCCGATCAGGGAGCCGAAGGCCCAGAGCAAGGCGGCGGTGTCGGCGGCTTCGCGGCGGATGTGGCCGTTGGTGGCTAGCTGGCGCGTGATGACGGGCCAACTCGCGCGGCCGTCGCCGACGAACTCGGCGTCGAGCGCGGCGAGCGAGATGAGTGCGCGTCGGCCGAGCGGGTGTGGTAGCTCGGAACGGTCGAAGCGTTCGATCTCGAGAAATCGCTGCCTTCCCTGTCGGGTGTCGTCCAGGACCCGCGTCTTCGCAGCAGCGATACCGGCTTCGCGCAGCGTCTCCAGCGCCAGATGCTCGGCGAGCAGCAGGTCGCGCCAGCGCTCGCTGACGGGGTTGTCGTCCATCTCTTCCAGCTCACTGAACTTGACGAGGACATGTCGTGGGCCGTCCGGCGTCATGGCGTAGGCGGTGAACTTCGCTTGCTCGCCACCAACCGATGAGCCGGGTATCTCGCCGCGCGCGGCGTCCTTGGCGAGTTGCGCGTATGCGTCCAGCTTCTGTTCTTCGGGGATTGCTTCGGGCAGCGGCGTGGCGAGAAAACGGTCGCGTGCAACATCGCCGAGCAGCAGGTTGCCGACCACGTCATGCCCGTGCGCCAGCAAGGCACGCAGAACGTGCGTATCAGTCCATTCGACTAGGCGTTGTGGCAACCCCAGCTCGGTGCCGTGGCGCGCGACATAGGCGCGACCGAGATAGCCCTGCGGGCGCATATCGAATAGCCACCAGGGCAAGCCGTCGCTGTGTAGCGTGACGCCATCGTCCTGCGTCATGACGAATCCTTCCGGGCTTACTGGGCTCAACGTTCCGAGCAGCCGGATGCGGCCTTCCGCGTCAACGCGATAAACCGGGATGTCGGGCAAGCCGCGAAGCGTGTCGCGCAGTACATACTGAATAGATCGCGCCGCACCGATCCGCACGATTTCACTGCCTAGCTCACTCAGCGCGCGCGAAATCGTTGGCTGGCTAAGTCCAGTTATTTCAACGAGTTGACGTGCCGTTGTCGGGCCTTTGGCGAGATGCGCGCGAAGGGTTTCAGGGTGGGAAGGCATGTCCGTGAATAAATAAATGCATAGATAAATGAATAGTACTACGATTCTCTGGCCTTGCATGCAAGATGTCCGGTTGCCTGGACCGCTGCCAACGTGTTGCGGAATTGGAAGGAATCTCCCGATCGCGCATCGCCAATACCCACAAGAAAAATGTCGGAATTATTGACAGCCGACTGAAATACTCGGGCATTCGTCCGTTGGCAACCTGTCCGTAAGCCAATGTTCTATAACGATTGCATGTTCGCGGTCAGCGTGTCGGCAAAGGAATTGCTTGGGCCTTCATGCGCATGGACTTGGCCACCTTGTGGCGATGTTTCACGTCCTGTGCGCGGCCTGGGATTCGGGTCGCGTGAAGGCGAAGGCGCGGTTCCGCTTGACGATGACAACAACCTTTCAAGGAGCCAGTATGTTCAAACAGACTATTCGTGCCGCGCTGCTTGCGGTCCTCCTGATTTCTTCGGCCAACGCTGCTCCGATCCTCGTCGATAGAGGCCTGCCGAGCATCAACCTCAATGCGGCCGCCGGTGCCGATCGTTCCAATGTGGCCTGGGCGTTCGAGGATTTCACTTCGGATGACTACTTCGTCGTCGGCGATTCCTTCGCCAACACCAGCGAGCAGAACTGGGTGGTTGATTCCATACGCTTGTGGACGGTGGGCCGGACCGAATCCGTCGTGTTGCGCCACCTGAATGGCGGTTCGATACTCGGAAGCGTCTTGAGCACAAGCTATCCTGACCCGGCTTCCAGCCTGTACGGGTCTTCAGGGCTGGCGCTGTTCCAGATCGATTTCGTGGTCAACTTCCTGCTCGCACCCGGTCAGAGCTACAGCTTCTTTGTCGATGGCGCCGGGTCGGCCGCATCGGGGCAGGGCACGTCGGTCCCCTTCGCACATGCCTCCAACGCAGCTTTGAGCGGCACGCCGCAGGACGGCGCGGACGACCTGATTCTCTATGCCAGAATCCTCGGCGGCCTTCTTGATCCGCTGAGCGTCGGCAGCCTGGATACCCATGGCTACGGCTGGGACAAGTCGTCCGACCTGAACGTCCAGGTGTTTGGCACGGCCATTCCGGAACCGGCGACGCTTTCCCTCGCGCTGCTCGGCTTGGGCCTTCTGGGCCTGTTGTCGCTACGCCGCTTGGGTTAGGGCGCGTTTAGTCTGACACCGGATCACACGGCGATACCCTGTGATCCGGTGAGATTCAGACGGTTGTTGGGGGCGGCCTTTGGCGGGGCCGTCCGGTTTCCCGAGGCGGGGGCTGCGGCACTGAATCAGTTATCGGCGCCCACCTTGACGATCAGCTTGCCGAAATTGCGACCTTCGAGCAGGCCGATGAATGCCTGTGGCGCATTTTCCAATCCCTCGACGATATCCTCGCGCCAGCGAATCTGGCCGTTCCTGATCCATTCGCTCATGGCCTCGATGAACTCCGGCAGCCGGTGGCCGTAGTCGTCGAAGATGATGAAGCCCTGCATGCGGATGCGCCGGGTGAGTAGCGTGCGCATCAGTTGCGGCGTGCGGTCGGGGCCGGCCGGCAGTTCGGTCGCGTTGTACTGGGCGATGAGGCCGCACAGCGGTACGCGCGCGCGGGTGTTGAGCAAGGGCAGAACCGCTTCGAACACGGCGCCGCCGACGTTCTCGAAATAGACGTCGATTCCTTGTGGGCACGCAGCGGCAAGTTCGTTCGCCATGTTCGGGCTGCGGTGGTCGATGCAGGCGTCGAAACCAAGTTCCTCGACGGCGTAGCGGCATTTGTCGGCGCCGCCGGCGATGCCGACCACGCGGCAGCCCTTGAGCTTGGCGATCTGCCCGACCACGGCGCCGACCGCGCCGGTTGCGGCGGCGACGACGACCGTTTCACCGGCCTTCGGCTGGCCGATGTCGAGCAGGCCCATATAGGCGGTAAAGCCCGGCATGCCGAGCACGCCCAGCGCGAGCGAGGGATGCGCCAGGCCGTTGATCTTGCGCAGGCCGGTGCCGTCGGAGAGCGCATGCGTCTGCCAGCCGGTGTAGGCCACAACCCAGTCGCCGCTTTGGTAGTCCGGGTGGCGCGAGTCCTCGACGCGACAGACCGTGGCGCCGACCATCGTCTCGCCGATGGCGACCGACGCGGCATACGACTTGGCATCGCTGATGCGACAGCGCATAAAGGGATCGAGCGAGAGATAGATCGTTCGCAGCAGGACCTGTCCATCCTGCACTTGCGGCATCGGCGCGCTTTCCAGACGAAAGGTGTCGGCGGTCGGCGCACCGAGCGGACGCGCGGCGAGGACGATTCGCGAGGCGGCTTTCACGGTGCTTGGCGTGGCTATCGTGGTCACAGCGCGGTTTCCAGAACCGTGCGGCTGACGGATAGATCAACCGCCTTGTGTTCGCCGAGCGCGACCATCTTGTGCTCCTTGAGTTGATCAAGGATCGCCGCGATGCCGTCAGTACCAACGTCATAAGCACTCAAGCGCGTCGGCAGGCCGAGCGACTCGAAGAAGTCGCGGGTGCGGGCGATGGCGGCGTCGATGCGCTCGTCGTCAGTTCCGTCACGCAAGCCCCAGACGCGGTCGGCGTATTGCAGCAGCTTGCCGCGCTTGGCATCGCGGCGCACGGTCAGCATGCGGCACGCCGGCACCGATCAGGCCGTTGAGCGCCAGCGTCGCCGTCCACATCAGCGTGGCGCGTTCGGCGTAGTCGGTCGACGCGACGGCCTTGGGGCCGTGCTCGATCAAGGTCAGCAAGATCCCTTCGGCAAAGCGATCCTGAATGTGGCCGTCGGCCGGGTAGGTCATGTACTGCTCCATGGTGTGCACGAAGGCGTCGACGACACCGTTGGCGAGCTGGCGTTGCGGCAGGGTATTGGTCTTGGTCGGGTCAAGAACGGAGAAGACCGGGTAGAGCAGGCGGCTGCCGAAAGGCAGCTTGGCACCAATCGACTTGATGGTGACGACACCGCCGCTGTTCATTTCGGACCCGGTGGCCGGCAGGGTCAGGACGCTGCCCAAGGGCAAGGCGCGACTGATCTTGCGGCCGAAGGTGAACAGAATCTCCTGCGCGTCGCCGTCATAGAGCGCTGCTGCGGCGATGAACTTGGTGCCGTCGATCACCGAGCCGCCACCGACGGCGAGCAGGAAGTCGATCTTGTCCCGCTTGATCTGTTCGACCGCCTTCATCAGCGTTTCATAGCTCGGGTTCGGTTCGATGCCGCTGAACTCGCTGACCTTGCGCTCGCCCAGCGCGGCGAGCACTTCGCCCAGCGTTCCGTTCTTGCGCGCGCTTTCGCCGCCGGTGAGTACGAGTACGTGTGCGTCCGCCGGGACCAGTTTGTTCAGATCGGCGATGCGTCCTTGGCCGAACACGATGTGGGTCGGATTGTAGAAGTCGAAATTTTGCATGATTACCTCGGTGTTAATAGACCGGTCGTCTATGAAGTTTGGAAAATACAGCGGATCGCTGCTGCTTCTTGATTGATACGGTGACTACTTCAGATCGAAGAAAAGGCGGGTCGCGCGTAATGCGCCGTCGAGCGCGCTGTCGTCCCGGCGTAGCTTCGCCAGCAGGCTGGCGCCCAGCCATGTCTCGTAGAGCCAGAGCGCCGCGTCGGCGGCGGGTAAGATCCGGCTGATCGAACCATCAGCCTGGCCTTCGGCGATGCATTGTGACAAGCGCTGAAGAATGGCATCGGTGCCGTCGCGCATCGTGCTGCGCATGGCCTCCGACAGATCGGAAATCTCGGCGGCCAGCTTGACGATCAGACACTTGGCGCTGGCGTCTTCGCCGCTCTGCGTCTCCGTCCAGCGGCTCAGATAGAGGCCCAGACGCTCGGCGCCGGATTTGTCGGTTTGCCCGAAAAGCGCGTCCAGCCGTCCCAGATAGTCGGTGAAGTACGATTCGAGCAGCGTATTGCCGTACTGCTCCTTCGATCCGAAGTAGTGATAGAAAGAGCCCTTCGGGACTTCGGCGCTACCCAGAATCTCGCTCAAGCCGACGCCGACAAAGCCCTTGGCCGCGATCAGACGCTGACCGCAGTCCAGAATGTGCTGTCGGGTGTCGATGTGTTCGGATTTCATGGGGCGGAGTCTACAGTCTATTAGACCGGTCGTCTAGTAATATCTTCGGGCACCCCGGCCCTTCCTGATTCTAGTCGTCGTGAAGTGCTCAGCCCAGCCGCGCGATCTTGGCGCCGGCCAATTTAGTATGGAGTACCTCTGCGGCGAGGCAGGGTCAGAATCGCGCGCTGAATCCCGGGATGCTGTTGATTGGCACGAGAAACACCTGGGCCAGCGCCTCGGCCTGACGCCACGTATCGTTGCTCAGCACAGCCTGACTGCCCGCTCCGGAAAGCGTATCAGGCAGTCCGCCTTCGACCGAATATCCGGGAAGCTCGCC
>JAGVUA010000117.1 GCA_019136545.1 Betaproteobacteria bacterium | reverse complement strand
CACCAGCTTGCTCTGGTCGATGGGGCGCATGCTCACGGCGCCGATGCGCCGAGTCTGACCCAGGCGCACGTCCTGGCGCTGGCCGATGCGTTGCACGCCCATGCGAACGATGCCGTGACGCTGCAGGTGATAGTGAACCTCATGCCCACATCGGGCGATCACGTTCATGCCGCCGATGCCCTGACTCTGACGCAGATCCACATCCTGAGTCTGCAAGACGATAGCCATGCGCATGTGGCAGACAGCGTCACGTTGGAGGTAGCCGGCACCTTGGGCATCCAGGCGGCAGATCATGTGCACGCGACAGGCAATGTGGACTTGACCCAGGCGCACGTCTTGGCCCTTGCCGATGCGCTGCAGGCCGTGACATCAGACAACATCGCCCTGACCCAGGCGCACGTCCTGGCCCTTGCCGATGCGCTGCATGGGCATCTGGCTGATGCGCTGGCCGTGACTCAGATGCATCAACTGTCGGTGGCATCTGGCGATCATGCACTTGCTACTGATGCACCCTTCCTCACGCAAGCGCATCAACTCGCTCTGGCCGATGGGGTGCATGTGCATGGCGCCGATGCTCCGAGTCTCGACCAAGTGCATCAGCTCGTGGCACAGAGCGCAGATCACGCCCATGTCGCACCGTCGCCGGTTCTGACGCAGGTGCACCTATTGGTGATTTCGGATGCGCTGTTCACGCACTTGGCCGATGCCTTGACTCTGACGCTCACTATTCCATATGCACCGTCCGGTGAGCGGCTGTTGATTCTGCGCGGAGAAGACCGACTGATCGCTCTCGTGGCGGAATCTCGATTGCTCACTGCACCTGCGGACGAGCGCTTGTTCACTATCCATTGAAAGGAATCAGCGATGAAGATCATTGCCGACACCACTTTCCTGCACGGCCGTGGCCGATTCGAGCAGGGCCATAAGTACGAAGGCACCGGCCGAGTGTTCGGCTATTTCTGCATGAACGGCTGGGCGCACGAGGCGCCAGCGGATGATCCGGGACCGTTCGAGTCAGTGACAATCGAGGCCCTCGCGCCCGATGCGCCGCCGCCTGCGCCGGCACAGGATGAGGTCACGTTGCAGGTGCAGGACGTGGCGATCCAGCTCGTAACCCCAAACGCGGAGTGAACAATCATGGCGAAACGTGTCAATCCATCCGTCCTCGACAAGGCGCTGGACTCGATCAAGACGGGCAGCGGGACAGTCGGGCCCTGCAACAAGATGGTGGTGTGCTCCACCGAGCCGACCAACTACACCGAAGCCAATGCCACCTACATGCTCGCCAACGTGGCGATGACGGGCACCGATTTCACCATTGCCAACGGCGACGGCGCAGGTAACACGCCGCGCAAGGTGACGAGTGGCGCCAAGAACGGCATTTCGGTATCGAACTCCGGCACTGCCACACATGTGGCCTGGATCGATAGCACGAATGCGATCCTACTAGAGGTGACGACCTGTACGTCGCAGGCGCTCACCGCCGGCAATACGGTCAACGTGCCGGCGTGGAAGATGGAGATCGGGGCGCCCACCTGATGATCTCGGCATTCAAGCGCGATGCCGCCGGCTGGTGGGTCTATGCAGATCCGAGCTCGGATCTGGACTACGGGTTGGCACTCAAGGACTGGTTGCAGGCCGGCGAAATGATCAGTTCGGCGACGTGGTCGGTCCCGTTAGGTATCCTGCTGCACGATGCAGCGATCAATGCTGCGCCGATCACCGACAAGGCCGGGGTGACGCATCCCATCGGTACCGTGGCGAGTGCGTGGCTCAAGCCGGATATCGGTGCGGTCGTCGGTATTGCCTACACGGTGACCTGTCGCATCACGACCAGCTCGACGCCGCCGCGCGTCGATGAGCGCTCGTTCCGGCTCGTGATCCGGGAGCGCTGATGCAAGCGCCCGATCAACAGATCCTCGATCGGTTGACGGTGCTCCTGCGCGATGCGACCGACGCCGAGGATCGCGTCTATAGGTCGCGCGAAGAGGCCGTGTCGCGCGTACCGGCGATCGTGCTCGTGCCGAGTAATGAGGATGTTTCGCCCATCAGCGACGATCTCGATCGCGCCGATTTGATCGTCGTGGTGTCGGTGCTGGTGGCGGACTTGGGGGGTCGGCGTTGTCCGGGACCATTCGAAGCGCGGCAATCCTGACTATTCCCCCTACGGACGTACTTCTGCAATCCTCAGCCCAATGGCACAATTACTGAGCACGCTGACATGTGGATCATTCTCACCTTGATCGTTCCGACCTCGATGCTCATCGCTATTGAACCACTGATATCGCCAGGCGGTGGCGTCGTGGTCGTGAAAAACGGCGGGGCGACGATGATGTTGGATATCGTCACCCGAAAAGAAAGTGCAGAGACCGTGAAGACGTTGTGCGCAAAGTCTGGGAGCTGCAAGGTGGTCGGCGCATGGACTCCCGACGGGGAACCAGCCGGGGCGAAGTACGACGCATTGGACGAGAAAGGGGAGCGCACCGAGGCATCGAAGCTCGTCGAAACAGACGCCCCGTTTGACCGAGCCACCTATCTGGCGAGAATCGGGCACGCGCAGGACGTGCATCGGTTTGCTGGGCATGTGGAACGGGTGAAGGCTGCGGTGGGAGAGAAGCCGTCATTGGTCGTGGAAAACGGTGGGCCGACGGGGATGGTGGATATCGTCACCCGCGAAGACAGTGTTGTCGAGCCCCCGGCGCCGTTCCGATATCTCCTCAAATGAGCTACCTGGACCGCGAAACGCAGATCATCGCCGCGATCCAGGCGCGACTGCCGGCGGCGACGATTGTCGGATCATTCGCGGCGGTTGATTTCACCGCGCTGGTAGCGCCCGAATGGCAACTGCGGGTGCGCTATGCCGATTTTGCGATCATCGCGCAACAGGAAACCGTTAGGAAAGCCAAGATCGACCAGCGGTGGATGGTCGAATTCTGGGCGCGCTTGACGCCGACATTTGATGAGCAGCGCTCGGCCGTGGGGCTCGCGATGAATGAAGTGCTCAAGGCGTTGCTCGGGTGGATACCATCGCCGGGCATGACGCCGACGAGGCTGATTCCTCCTGATGAGCCGAGTGCAGTGGCTCAGGGTGGTATATGTGTGCTGACACTTGGCTTCGCCGTGCAGCAAATTGTTCCCGTAACATGACAGGAGATTGGACATGGCTGAAAAAAGCTACATGCTGACAGGCAAGTGGTACGGAAAGAAGCAGGGCGCCGCCGAGGCGGTGCGTTTTCTCGGGAACACGACGCGCGCGGTGATCTCATTCAACGAGCAAGAGATCGTGCTCAAAGATGCGACAACGCCAGGCGGCGGCAACTGGAACGAGGTACGGCGCATCGACAGTCAAGAGCTGCAGCTCGACCTGCGCGAGATCTCGAAAGAAAACCTGGCCATGGTCTTCCGCTCGGCGCTCACCGCCGTGACGGGCGCCGTCGTGTCCAACGAAGCGCACACCGCCTACAAGGGCGGGCTGTTGCGCACGGCGCATCCGGCGCCGACGAGCGTGACGGTCACGGGCAGCGGCGGCACCCCGACCTACGTCGCCGGGACCGACTACGAGGTGCGCTCGGGCGGGATTTATATCCTGGAGACCTCGACCATCGCCAACGGCGCGGCGGTAGAGATCGATTACACCTATGCCGCCTACAACAAGGTGCAGCCCGGCACGCTCGCGGCGCAGACCTACGAGCTTTTCTTCGAAGGCATCAACGAGGCACAGAACGGTGAGGCGTTCTGGGCCGATATCTGGAAAATGCGTCTGTCGCTGCCGGAGAATTTCGATTTCATCGGCCTGGACGATTTCGGCACGCTCGCCGTCAAGGGCAAGATGCTGGCCGATACAACGAAAGGCGTGGGCGAGTCGCAATACTGGCGCATCCGCACACCGAGCTGATGATGGAGGGCATCGTCTTGATGGGGCCGGTCGAACATTGCGGCCGGCCATGCGCCCCAGGGCTACGGCTCAAGATCCGCAGCGATGAAGTGCCGGGCACCGACGTGTATGCGAGCAGCATAAATGCGCATACGGCGCGCTGGCTGATCGAACTCGGCCTGGCCACGCCGCTCGAAGCAGAGCCGCCGCTCGCCAAGCGATTGAGGAAGGTGCTCAATGCACACCAGGATTGAAACCACCGGCGGCGATATCATCAGCCTGTTCGAGCTGACGGTTGCCGATGTGCGGGCGTGGGTGCGGGAACTGTCGGACCCATCAGCGCCGGCGCCGGATTGGGTGGGCGCGCTGGTCGGCGAGGAGGATTGCACGCTGGCCGATCTGCAGCGCCTATCCGATGCCACGCCCGAGCAGCTCGATCGCTGCACCGCGGCGGATCTCGGCGCGCTGACCGCTGCCGCCCGCCGGCTGAATCCGCATTTTTTTCGCGTGCGCGTGATCGTGGCCGAGGCGTATCGCTCCAGCCTGACGAGCTCGACCGAACCATCTGTCGTCTCGTGATGCTCGGTCACGCGCACGTCCTGACGTATCCCTGGGCACTCTTCCTGATGGCGATTGAAACGGCCCCGAAATGACCCGCGACATCAGCGTTATCTTTACCGGCAAGGACAACCTGACACCGGTCGCACGCCGCGCCGCCGGCGCGCTCACCGACATGCAGGGTGCCGTTGGCAAGCTGCAGACGGCGTTCGGCGCGCTCACCGGCGGCGCGGTGGCCGTCGTGCTGCGCGATTTCATCACGCATTCGATCGAGGCGCAGGCGCAAATTGCGAATCTATCGGAGCGCTTGGGCGTGTCCGTGCAGGAGATGTCTGCCCTGCGCTTCATGGCCGATCAGTCCGACACCAGCCTCGAGGCGCTGGCCACGGGAATGAAGAAGCTCTCGGTCAATGCCGTGGCTGCGGCGTCCGGCAGCGCCGAGATGGCCGCGGCATTCGCCTCGATCGGCGTGCCGGTGAAAAACGCCGACGGCAGCCTGCGCGCCATCGATGACATCCTGGGCGATGTGGCCGAGGAGTTCCGCCTCATGCCGGAGGGTGTGGAAAAAACCGCCCTGGCGGTCAAGCTATTCGGCAAGACGGGCGACGAGCTGATCCCCTTCCTCAACGCCGGCCGCGCCGGCATCAAGGAAATGCGCGAAGAAGCCGAGAAGCTCGGCATCGTGCTCGATGAGCGCGCGGCGCGCGCGGCGAAGAAATTCGAGGACGATACGAAGAAAATTAAGAGCGCAGTCGATGGCACCGGCACGGCGATTACACAGGCACTGCTGCCGGCGCTTGGCCGCTCGGCGAACAATTTCATCGAAGCCGCGAAAGCAGCTGGCAGTTTTGCCTCGGGTCTCGCGCTGCTTGCGCGGATTCCGTCGTTCGATTTCGACAACCTAGCCGAGCCCATTGCCAGACTGCGGAAGGAGCTCGATCGCCCGGAATTATTGTCCGGCTCTCGGCTCAAGCAGGCCAAGGAGGAGCTAGAATTTTTCCTCGCGCTGCAGCGCCAGCAGGCGCTCGCCCTGGCCGAAGGCGTGCAGAGCAACGAGGGTCAGCTCGCCTCGCGCAACGCGGCCGAGCAGCGCTTCTCGGCCGCATTTCGCCAAGTCAAGACCCAGGAGACCGAGCATCTCAAGCTCATGCTCGCGAGCCAGGTCAAGGCTTATGAGGAGGCGACAAAAGCCGTCCAGGCCGCGCAGGCCAACCGGCTCAAGGTCGAACAGGAATTCGCCAAGCTCCTGACGAGCGTGAGTACCCCGGGCCGCGCGCCGGGTGCACCGATCAGCCTGACGGAAGTCTCCGCCGCTGCCGGCCGGGCAGAGGCGCTCACGCAACAGGCGGCAGGGCTGAAGGGCGAGGATGCCAAGCGCAAGGCGGAAGAGGCCATTGCTGCCGCCCGCGAGGCTGGCAAGCTCCTGGAGGATCTGCGTGCCCAGGAACAAAAGAAGCTTGCTGAGACCGGCGCGCGCGATCTCAACGAAGGCGATTTTGCGGTCATTGCCCGGCGGCTGCAGGCGACGGCGACGGCCGCCGCCGGCGTGGAAGAGGCGGCCGCCGCCGAGCGCCAGGCGGCGATCGAGCGCATCTTCAACGAGACGCTCGCGCGGGCCAAGGCGCTGGAGGCGCTCAAGATCGGCTTCGACGAGGCCGGCGCGATCGAATCCGCCGAGAAGATTCGCGCGCTTATCCAGCAGCGACTGGAGGCCAACCCCATACAGGTGCCGATGGTGGCGGTGCCCGGTGGCGGGAACAATCTCGATACCGGCGCGATAGACAAGCTGCTCCAGAACCTGCCGGCGAAGGCGGCCGGCGGCCCGATCATCGGGCCTGGCGGGCCGCGCGACGATCGGGTGTTGATGTGGGGCAGTAACGGCGAGTTCGTCATGCCTGAGCATGCCGTCCGGCATTATGGCGTTGGCATGATGGAAGCGCTACGGCGTCTGGCGTTGCCCAAGTTCGCCGACGGTGGCTTGATTGGCAATGCGCGCCTGCCCACGACCGCTTCATCCTTGTCTGAAAATGCCAATTTCGGCACACCGGTCATGCTGGACTTCAGCGCCATCGGATTGGGCCGTGTCGAGATGCGCGGCCGGGGCGATGACACGGCGGCGCTGGTGCGCGCGTTCCAGCGCGAAGCGCTACGCGCGGGATCTCGGCGATGATGCATGATTTCGAACTGGGTGGCGTGGTGGTGCCGATCGAGGCGCTGCTCGATTTTGAGCAGAGCTACGAGCCGTTTGGCGGCTCGACTGTATTGCGCATGATGGACGGTACGGCCGTCAAGCAGCAGGCCTGGCGCAAGACGCGCACACAGTTATCTGCGTCGGGCTGGGTTCCCCTTGGCCTCGATGCGCTCGACTTCTCCGCGCCTCTGGTGCTCAAGTGCGCCAAGCCGGTGGCGATCTCCAGCGCGTCCAATGTCATCACGCTGCCTGCTGGGCGTCGCAGCGATTTCGCCCCGCTCGGTTTTGCCATCGCCGCCGACCGCACGCTGGTCGAGACGAGCTGCGGACTGGTGGGCAACGTGGCGACGCTGGGCATCGTGGCCGGCGCGGTGGGCTATCGCGCCCTTTATGTCCCACAGCTCACCGTCGTGACCGATGGGCCGCAGGAGCGCGCCTCGCTCACTCGGGCCGAGCATTCGTGGGATATGACCTGTGAGGAGGTGTAGACATGGCAGACTTGATGCTCCGTGATCGCGTAAAGGAGACATCGACGACTACCGGCACCGGCCTGCTCACGCTGGCCGGTGCGATGGAAGGATTCCGCACCTTCGGCGGCGCCCTGGGCGGCACGGCGCATGTCACGTACCTGATCAGCATGGCCGCGGAGTGGGAAGTCGGGCGCGGCACCTACACGTCCGGCGGCAATACCTTGACGCGCGATAGTGTGTACGCGTCGAGCAATGCCGGCGCGCTGGTCAATTTTTCCGCAGGGACGAAGGAGGTATCGATCGTGCAGCCGGCGCTGATCATGCCGGTGGCGCGATTCGCAGGTGCATACCAGCCCCCGAAAGTGTTGGCCAGTTACGACGGTATGGCATGGGGCGGCAATGCCGCAGCGGGACAATATAGTCTGGCAGTCGGCTTCGACGCTGATGCTGGATATGCCACACCAGGGGCTTATTGCCTGGCCCTCGGCTGGGGCGCCAAGGCATATGGAGGTTCATCGATTGCCATCGGGCCGGGCGCGGAAACCATCGGCGCCGCGCAATATTCCGAGGCCCGAGGGGCCTGGGCAAAAGCCCGGCAGCCAGTCCAGCGGGTGGCGTGTCAGCATGATGTCTTTGCAAAAGGCTATTGCGCGCGCATCGAGACCGAGGTCGGCGCACTGACGACGGGCGCGACCCCCACGGAAATGCTGGCGATGTTGGGCAACCGGGTCAAACTCGGGCCCGGCACGGCCTGGGCATGGACGGTGATGCTGGCCGCATTCAGAGATTCAAACGGCACCGCGTGGGCGAAAAAGTTTGAGGGGCTGCTGAAGCAGAATTCCAGCGGCACAACGAGTATGGTCGGCACCCCGATTGAGACGCTGCTCGGCGATGACTTTGCCGGAGCATTGTCGGCCGCTGTCTCTGCGGACAACGCGAACGGCGCGCTGAAAGTCACCGTGACGGGCATTGCGAGCGCCACCATCCGCTGGCACGCCAACATCCAGGTGGCGGCAGTGAGCTTCTACTGATGGGCATCTCAGCCGGTCCAATCTCCGCAGGCCCGATCTCGGCCGACGCTGGGCCAAGCGGTCCGCCCCCTCCTGAGACTGGCGATATCGCCGGCGGGTTGCGCATCACCGTCGCCGATCTGCCTGGGGATCTCGCTGCACCGCTGCGCATCGTCGTCGGCGAGCTGGCGGACATCGCGGCCGGGGTGCACATCGCCGTCGGCCACGATGTGGCGGACATCGCGGCCGGGGTGCGCGTTGCGGTGGCAGAATCGGCGGCCATCACCGCCGGGCTGACGATTGCGGTGCTGCCGGCCTCGGCTTACGTCGCCGGGGGCCGGTGGCGGCCTGTGGTAACGATTGCCGGGGTCGATGAGTCGTCGGCCGTGACGGGCGAGATCGAGGTGCTGGCCGAGCGGGGTGCAGCTCGCATCGCCGAATTGACGCTGCGGCTCGCCCCGGGGACGGTGAATCTCGCCACCTGGGTGCGTCGGCCCGTGACGATCGATTATGCGCGTCGGGACAGCGCCGGCAACGCCCTCTATCCCGAGCGCCTCTTTACCGGCGTGGTCGATACGCCGGAATACGACCCGGTGCGCCGCCTCGCGCATCTGCGTTGCACGGACGACCTGCAGGGCATCGTGCTAAGTCAGTCCCGTGCCGCGCTTGATGCGCTGATCGGCGGGTACTGGAGTGCGGCGGTATTCGATGCCGGCGCGGATGCCTGGCAGTACGCCCAGGACCGCCTCTCGACCGTACCGGCCTCGCTCGACTGCGATGCCTGGCGCACCTTGCGGCTCACGCCCTGGGAGGCCGATGCCTCGCCCTATCTCACGATCCAGTCGGTGTTGGACGGATCGCTGCGCGTGAGCCTTGCACAAGCCTCCGACATCGTCAATCGCATCGATGTCGAATTCCGTTATCGCGGACCGGTGCTGAAAAAACGAGTGATCACGGTCGGCTATACCTATCCGTTCGACTTGCCGGAAATCATGATCCACGGCTACGGCATTCCGACACGCCAGATGGTGGGCGATGCCCTGCGCAGCACCGGCTGGGAGTTGGCCGGGCCAATTGGCTATATCCCGGTGCCGCCTGGGCCGCTAACGGTCAATCTTGGCGGCGCGGTGCAGGGCGTCTGGACAGTTGATTCCGCGGTGGCTGAGGAGTTGTGTTTCGGCTACAACGCACTCTTGAAGAGACGCTACAGCCAGAGCGTCGAGGACGTCTATACTATTACGGTTCGCAATGCCGCCAGCATCGCTGCGCTTGGCGAACTGCGCCAGGCGCGTTCCGGCGGCATCGAGGTGGTATTCGACGCCGGCACATGGGAGCGCTATCACGAGCCGCAGGATGTGGCCGGCTCCATGTACGAGACCACGGGCACGGCCGAGCCGGAGCCGATCCTGCCGGACATCGCCGAGGGCGAGGTAGCGGTGCGCTACGAGGGCACTGCCGGGCGCGATGACCGCGCCGCCGCCGAGGCGGCGATGCAGACGCTGATCGCCCAGGCGCAGGCGACGATCTGGGAGGCACACTTGCATAACGGCATCACGTTCGAATTGCCGATCGATGCCCGCCTGGATCTGCATCGCACGCTGCGGCTCGATCTGGCCGGCGTGGGGGTGCAGGCCAAGGGGCGCGTGCGCCGCGTGCGGCATCGCATGGATTGCGACGCTGGTCGTGCCACGACCGAGGTCGAGATAGCCCTGTGCGCGGCTGTCGGGCTCGGGATCGTCCATCCAGAAACCACGCCGATGGCCCCGGACGAGCCAGCGGTCACACCCGCGACCGTGCCGCTGGTCACGCACGATCAGCAGACGCATGTCGGACGTGCCTGGTACTCACCGCCGCTTAATGACGAGATGTTTGGTTACTTCACCAATCTCGGAATCGGATCGCCCGACTACATGGCTGCGGCGCCTGTCTATCCGGTGCAGTATAGTCTGAGGGTGCCTGGCATCGAATCCGAAAGCCGCGACAACCGCGAGACCGCCGTCGAGGCGATCTACGAGGCACGACTTGTCGAGGACGAATTTGTCGTCACGGCATAGAGCGTTGTTGCTATCGATGGCGCAGCGTCCTTGTTGACCGACGTGTTATGGGTTGGGTCCGCTCGGATATAGTGGACATCATGGAGGAAACGCGATGGCATTGACATTCAAGTTTTTTACCGATGCCGGCTTGGTCACGCCGTTGGCCGGTAATCTGGTCTCTAGCCATCTAGTGGACGGGAGCGAGCCGGAGGACGAATTCACGCTCTATCTGGGATCCGCGGCGACGAGCAAAAAGCTCGAGGCCAACAGCAATCCGGGCGTTGATCAGGTATCAGTTGCGATCGTGCACACCGTCTCGGTCTGGGCGGCCACGACCGCCAAGCTTGTCAATGACGTTGTGCGCCCGACGGCGCACAACGGCTATCGCTACCGCTGCACGGTGGCGGGCACGACGGGCGGATCGCAGCCCACCTGGCCGACCACGATCGGCAATACCGTGGTCGATGGGACCGTGACTTGGATTTGCGACTCCGAGATCAACAATGTCACCGATGTCAAGCTCGCCGCCACCCAGGGGGGTCTCGCCGCTGCGACCTGGGGTGCGGGTCTCAATCTCGGAACGGTCGTGCTCTCCGGCGCCGCGAACGCCAAGCCGGTATGGATCAGGGTGCGCGACTCGACGCAGTACGTGCAAAACACCGACCTGCAGCTCAAGATCACCCAGGCGCGGGAGTCGGCGCAGTAATGGCACAGACCGAGCTCCAGAAGGCAATCGACAAGCTGGTTCAACGGGAGCCCGGCTGGAAAGAGTTCCTCAAGCCGGCGCCGGATGCGTCTGCCATCGGCCCGAGCATCGGCGTCGGCAAGCCCAAGGGAGGGCAGTCAGCCGCCGGAGGCGGGGGCGGCGATCTCACGGAACGCAGCTTCGCCGAGCGGGTCTATTACGCGAACAAGTACATCAAGAGCAGTGACGGGCTATTCAGTTTCCAAGCGCTGAAGTCGGCGACATTCACCGACGGCACGGGCGCCGTCATCAAAATCACGTTCCAGCCGCCGCCGCAGTGATCCCTTTCGATATCACGAAGCTGTTCGGCCATCCTTGGCATGGTCTTGTGTCGAGCGGGCAGCTCACGTTGCCTAACGGCCAGACCGCTGAGCACGTTCAGCCCAGCAGCGGCGATTGCTGGGTGATCAAAATCCCTGGTCAGCCGGCGGTCGAGCGCTCGCCGGAGGAGGCGGCGGCCGATGCCGCTGCCGGCCGGCAATGGCTCAATTATGCTTTGCTGAGCGGGGAAAACCATGTCCTGTACGGCAAGGCCATCGGTGCCGGGGCGTGGATCTATATCGACGCAGATAAGCGGCGCTGGCTCGTAACGTGCGCCCAGCTCGACGGTACTGCTACGGTGGCCTCTGCGACCGTAGCCGGTGCGTTGACGTTCTCGCTCACGCTGCGAAACTTCGGCGAGCTGGAGGTCGCGCCGCGGGTCTATACGCTCGTCGCCTCGACGACTTCCCCGGGCCTGCCGGGCGCGTGGCAGTCCTCGACGCTGCCGATCCGCATTGAGGACATCTCGAGCACCGGGGCGAAGGTGGCCATCGGGCTGGGGCGGACCGGCCTGGCTCTGCGTGGCCGCAAGCCCGAGGACGGCGGCCGCCATGTGGACGCATTCCTGCTGCTGACGATTACGGGCGTGGAAGGCTCGCTTGCCGCGAGCATCAGCGTGCTTCATGACTACGATGCGACGTGGGGGCTGCCAGGCAGCCATAGCGTGACCGAGGATTTTGTTACGGTGAAGGAATACACGGGCGCGCTGATTGACCTCGATCATACCGATTATCATCCTGACGGCTCCCGTACGGAGACATGGCTCCCGCGCTCGCGGTTCGACGCGCTCGGCAGTAACGTACAGGAGCGCAGCGCAACCCATGTGGTCCACGATTTCACCCAGGTGATGGGAGTGGTGTTTAACGCGGCCGATGTGCCGGTGCCGGTGACATTCAGATGCCACTATCAGATGGACTCGACAGGGGCGCAGTCGAACGAAACCTTTTCAGGGTCGGTGATCGACGTTTATGACGCCTCCAACAACCTGATCTCGCATACGGACACGGTGCAATTCGACTGGAGCGGCGGCGGCTCGGATGAACGTCAATGGCAGATCTGGTTCGATGGCCCGTGGGGATCCATGAGCTATATGTTCAGCCAGGACTACCAGTTCTCTTGGACAGAAATCCTATGGGGGCCCGGCAGCAACTCGGCCAACACGTCGTGGCATCAGGTGCACCCACTGTATGGGACGGTCGACTATTCCGCGGCGGGCGCGCCGGACAGCGGCTCCCATTACACGAGCCCGCTGCCTGGCGAGGCGGGCTTCGTCGGCGCGGAAGCGGACCTGCGGACATCATACGATGTACCGCGGGCAAAAGAGCTTTCGCTCGCCCGCCTGACAGCCAAGGCATGGCTAATATGGAGCCGCGCACGCGGGATGACCGAATTGCCAACAACGCCGCCGGATGAGGCGCGTTACTGGGCACTCGTGACGCCTGCCGGTAGTACCGCGCTCACCGGTTCGGCGCCCGTGCCGACCGATTATCACCCGCCGCGCGATAAGGCGAGCTGGCAGCCGGTATCCGGCGCCCTGATTGGCCCCGTAGAAACTCCGCTGTCCTGCTGGGTCTGATCGCCGGTGCTCACGATCTCGGTCAAGGCTAACGTCGACGAGGTCCGCAAGCGCCTCGTGTTGGACGAAAAGCAACTTGTGGTGGCGCAAAGAAAAGCGCTGGCCGGTATTGCCGGCGCCACCAAGGCGGAAATCACGGCGGAGACGGGCCGCGTGTTCGATCGCCCGACGCCCTACACTCTGCGGTCTTTGTACATGCGAGTAGAAAAAGAGCGCCTGGAATCCGAGGTATGGTTCAAGGATCAAGCCGATGCCGGCAAAGGCACGGCGGCGACGCAGTATTTGACGCCACAGGTCTATGGCGGCGGGAGAGGCCTGAAGCGTTTCGAACTCGCCCTGCAGCGAATCCACGTCCTACCGGCGGGCATGTATGCCGTTCCCGCGCCGGGGGCAAAATTTGATGCCTATGGCAATATCAACCGCGGCCAGATCGTGCAAATTCTTTCGTATCTGTCTGCATTCGGCGAACAGGGTTACCGCGCTAACATGACGGCGGCGCGACGGGCCAAGCTCAAGCGTGGCACTGCGAAAACTCGTGGCTTCGAATACATCGTCATTCGCCCTGGAGCGCGGAATTTGCGCCCCGGTATCTGGGAACGCACGCAGACCGCGTTCGGGGCGGGAATGCGCCCCGTGCTCTGGTTCGTGCGTGCGCCCAGCTATCACAAGCGCTTGAAATTCTTTGAGATTGCTGAGCAAGTTCATGGACGCGACTTCGAGCAGTTGTTCGATCATGCGTTGCGAAGCGTGAGATGATAGGCGCCGCTTCCGGGGCCGCAGCGCAGGCCGCGGCCCCGGATGCTACCGGGATGGCGCGCCCCTCGGCCCGGGAGGACGTGAAAGCCGATGGCGCGCTGCCGGTGTTTTGCGCCACCTCCGGCTGGGCGGATGTCTCGACGGCGAGTCGATAGGGATGCACATGCGGCGCATGCGCCGGCTTGCGGGGGCGCTTGGCGGAATACGCGTCGTTGCGCCAGTAGCCGTAGGGTGCTGTCTCGGTGCGCAGGACCTCGCCGCTGCGGTACATGGCGCTCATGGTCTTGCTCACATCTTCGCTGGTCTGCGCCAGCTCGCAGCGCTGGAACAGGTGCTTGGCGGTCACGGCCTGGGCGGCGATCGCGGGCAACAGCGCGCGGACCTCGTCGACTAGGGTACGCGGTTGAGTCTCGGTCATGTCGATGGTCTTGTAGTGGATCATCGGGGATACTCGTCATGCAGCACGCCATCGAGTAGGCGGCCGGCGCGGCGTTTGCCAATGCGCTGCATGCCAGGAGCAATCTGCACGGCGATCGCCTCACCGATCGGTTCGCATGGTCCCCATTCGCCCCACTGCTTAAAGAGGAACGGCACATCGGCCGCGGCGCATTGGTCTCGCAGGCTGCGTATCCAATCCGGATACATAGGCCGTGCCTTTGGTCCAGATTCTCCGCCTGCCACAATCCAATCCAGTTTCGGCCCACTGTTCCAGTCGGGCGGATCGTCGGAAAAATGGCCTGTCAGAGCATTGACCCAGGCATCGCCAAGGTCAATGCTCTGAAGATTGATGGGCCCTAGTAATGGCTCAGCCGATATCCATCGTACAGCGGCGGGGAGGTCCAGGAGCACCGGAATTCGTTCCTCGGCTGTCGCTTGATCCTCGACACTGACGCCGATCCATATATTCGGCAGCGGCCATGTCGGTGGCCGATCCCAATCCACCAGTGCCTCGGCTAGCGCCAGTATCCGACTCGGGGTGTTATCGGCCAAGCGTCCCCTTGCGAACCATTGCTCGGCCCGTTCCGGCCGTTTGGTCAATACCTGAAATGTGTGCTTCTGCGCGATCATCATCGTCGCGAAGATTTCGTCCAGCGCTCCGTCCGGCACATCCTCATGAAACAGGTCCGAACGGGGGCAAACGAATATCCGCCGCGGCTTATGCCAAGACAGCGGCTGCAGATACTGATACGGATGCACGCGCACATCGGCGAAGGCCCGGCCGTACCAGACGCTCTTCGGATTCTTCGACCAGCGCATCTCGACCTCCCGCTCGGCATAGCAGTGCTTGCAGCCGGCGGAGACCTTGGTGCAGCCGGTGACCGGCGACCAGGTTGATTCCGTCCATTCAATTTGGCTCTTATCGCTCATGCGAAATGCTTCCCCCAGATGCGCTCGATGACCTCCAATTAAAGTTATGCCTCATGGTGTCGGCGGCTTAAGCTTGTGGCGCTTGCACAGCGCGTCCTCGATCAACTGCGCCGCCGGCTCGTCTTGGTCGCGTAGCCACTCCACCAGCCAGCGGGGCAGTTTGTAGCCCACCGGCACCTTGACCATGCGCGGGTCGATTGGGGGCCTTCCGGCCCCTTCGCGCTTTCCTCCGCTCACGGACACACGGTCACGATAATGACCGCCGCCTCGTCCGGTTCGCCCTGCTCTTCGCCGCAGTACGCCGACACATCGCCGCCGCTGCGAAGGATGCGATAGCCCTTGTCGTGCAAAACACGCTCCACGTCCGCCCAAGAGGCGGCGCGGCCGACCACGCCTTCCGACTCCATCCAGTCATCGCCGGTCTTCATCGCGATCACGGCAACTTCGCCACCGTCGGCGTACCCCGCCGCAGTTTCAAACACGGCCTTCGGGTCTGTTCCGCCAAATTCGATCTTGCTCATTTTGCTTCTCCTGTAATCGGTTTGCGCCTATCGCTCACCGTTGAATACAGTCTAGCCAGTTATCAGAATAAAGTCAAGCCCAAAATCAAAATATTTTCGCGCCGCAGGCATAACCCGGCGCTCAACCCGGACGCCTATCGGCGCCGGTTAGCTCTGCGTTAGAGGGCTCAAGCATCCCCATGTCCTCAAGCACCTTGGCCGTCAAGACGTAGATGGTGTTGTCGCCATTGTACTCGCCGCCGTGAATCTCGGTCAGTTGCCCGAGGTTGTTTGCCCGCGGCTCCGCAAGAAACGCCATCACGGCTATTTCCTGCGGTGTCGCCGGGTACGGTGTCTCAACCACTCGGTTCAGCGCGCCGCTCTGCACTCTATATTTCGGCATCAGTCCTCCTTTGGCCGTCCGCCCTCTAACACGTCGGTCAACCTTCGTTCGCTTCGCTCACCGGACTGGCCGAAAAGCCGGCCAGCCGGGTTACCTCTGCGTTAGGCGCTCTTGGCGCGTATCTTCGCCTCGTTGTTCGCAATGTCGGTGGCAATGTGCCTGTCCACCCAACTTGGGTCGTTGAACCGCGCCTGCGTCTGGTCGCTGCACAGGTAGTACAGGCAACTCTCCGGGCTACTGTGGTCGCGCAACCAGCGGTAGTTCCTGGCGTGCGTTGCTGCCACGCGCAGGTCTTGCGCTTCCTCGCCGCGACCTTCCATTGCCAGTTCGTGCGCCAACTTCATCAGCCGCGCGTACCAGCGGTTCTCGTCGTTCCATGTACTCACTTCCAGCCTCCTATCCCGCGCAGCACGTTCCACAGCATCCACGTCAGCACGCCCAGCGCCATCACCACCGGAACCGAGGCTATCGCCAGCAGCCAGTGCAGCAGGCTCCATTCGCATCCCATAAGTCACCTCGTCAGTCTGCATGCGGCTGGCATGCGCCCATGTCTCTAGCCGAGCTCGCGCAGTAAATCGCATGCTCATCCTCCGCGCCTAACCCGGCAGTCCAGCGGACGCCGTGCCGGCGCCGCTGACTTCTGCGGTTAGGCGTCACAGCCGCAGCAATCGCTGCCTCCAGGTCATTAGCCCATGCCTGGTCCGCATACTTGTGCAGCCGCATGTAATGCAATGCAGCGCTTGCCGCTTTCAGCAGTCCGGGCGCAGCGGCTATCAGCTTCGCGTCCGCATTCCGGTTTGGGTAGCACACCCGCGCAACCTCAAACCCATCGGCGTCGTAAATTAGCGCCTCGCTTCCTTCGGTGTACTCGCTGACATGCCATGGCCCAGGTCGGTGCGCAAACTCTTTTGCCTGCGCCTCGGCCTCGGCCTGTTCTTCGGCATACTGCCCGCTGTAGTAATAATCGTCGCTCATCTCATCCTCCAAAATCGCCTAACAACCGCATCAAGCCGACTCCGCTTCGCTACGCTGCTTATGCGGAGCGTTAGGCGCCCGCATGCACTGTCGCCACGCACAGAACCTCGCTCTCGGGGTTCTTCAGCCTGTCGGCAAGGTAGGTGGCGTTCACAGAGTTCGCGTAGCGGTGCGCCTCCAGTTCGTCGTGAAACGGCGCCACGTCATCCGGGCCTGCCACATGCACGGTGAATCGCGGCTTGTCTGCCGCCAGCGTGGCGCCACCAGCAGGCCCGCACAGCGCGTAGCAGAGGTTCTGCACCAGGGCGTCGGGGTCGAAGTCCTGTGCCTGCCCGCACATCGTGGCACCCCGGATGGCGTAGCGCGCGGCGGCGGTTACGGCCTGGCGCTGTGCGTTGGTCAAGATCGGGCGCGGCGTCTCCGCAAAGTCGTCGCGCTCGTTGTCCCACTCGCCGCGGGGCGCATAGAGCCAGTGGTCTTTCGGCAGCGGCCAGCTTGCGGTGGCAAACGCGCTGCCATCCGGCAGAACAGTGCATTGGTTGTCCATCATCAGTCCTTTGTTGGGCGCGCTTCGTGGGTAGGCGCCTAACCCGGCGCTCAAGCGGACGGCTTGCAGCCGCCGCTTAGCTCTGCGTTCGGCGTGTTGCTGCGTTCATCGGTCAGAAGTCGCCATGCTGCTGCTGCCACTGCTGGAACTTGTCCATTGCCAAGGGCTGCGAGGCGGTCCAGTTGATCGGCCACCCCATCAACCACTCGACCCACGTCGGGTTCAACCTCCCACCATCCGCGCCCTGTTCTAGTGCGACGACTTCCTCTAGGTTGCTCTTGTGCTGGTTCTTCAAATTCAATCGTGGTTTGCATGGTCGCGTCATCTGTTTACGTGGCGTTGGCCACAATCCAACATCTTTCCCGGTTGTGTGGTGCGCCCACGTCTGACGCTCCCATAACACACCATTGCGCATCAAACCCCATGTCGGCAAGGTCAGCGAGCACGCGGACAAGTCCTCGTCCCACAAGGAGCGGTGAGTTCTCCACGAAGACGTAGCGCGGTCGTACCTCACTGACAATTCGTGCCATCTCTCGCCAAAGCCCGGACCTTGCTCCGTCAATGCCTGCGCCTTTCCCGGCTGCGCTGATGTCCTGGCACGGAAACCCGCCAGATACAACGTCAACAATTCCTCTCCACGGGCGTCCGTCAAAACTGCACACGTCGCTCCAAATCGGGAAAGGCTCGAGGGCTCCATCGTTTTGTCGTTGCGCCAGAATTTGTGCTGCGTAGGCTTCACGTTCAACTGCGCACACGGTGCGCCATCCAAGGAGTTTCCCTCCGAGAATTCCTCCACCAGCGCCTGCGAAAAGAGCCAACTCATTCATGATCTCTCCTGTTTCTCAACCACACGCCTAACACGTCATTCCAGGCGACGGCCTACGGCCGCGCCTGAATTCCAGCGGTTCGGCGTCATGCAATCCGCATCTCGCGGCCGTCACCGACGATGAACAGATTCACGTCCTTGAGCCGATATTGCCCACCGGGGCCACCTTGAACGGCGTAGCCCTCTGCGTAATCGATGGCCTCGACGTAGACCGGAAACAGCGCGCCCGGCTCGCCTTGGCCGTAGTACTTGCTCGTCCGCTTGATCTTGGCGTAAAGCTGCTGCCCGCTCTTCACCTTCTCAGCTTTCGCCGCCTCGTAGGCTTCAACCTTGGCGCGGCCTTCGCTGGTGTTCATGTCGCAGATTTCGTATCCCATTTCGGTCTCCTTGGTTGCGGTCCGGCATGCCGCCGAACCCATCATTCGAGAGGGACCGCCGCAAGCGGCGGCCCCTCAATTCAGTCGTTCGGCGTCATCGGGCCCGCGTACTCGCCTGCCCGCGCCAGAATCCAAGCAAAGGCGCGGTTCTCTCGGCAGTCGGGCAGCGGTAGCGGCCACGCCATCACGATCCGGTAGCACAGCCAGCCAATGGCGCGCATCATTTCGACGCCTCGCCATCGCTAACTTTCCGCCGCGCCCGTTGCGTCATGCGCTCAATCACTTCATCCAGTAGCGCCTTCGCGCCGTTACCGTGCGGGGCAAGAAATGCCGCAGCAATCACAGTGCTGCTCAGGTCGTTGCAAAGCTCCTGCAATTCGCGCAGTTCGTCGCGCAGACTGGCGTGCTCTGCCTCCATCGTGTCGGCGGCATTCAGCGCGTATTCGCACAACAAGGCCACATCCGCGTTCAGTTGAGCCGCCAAGCTTCGGGTTGTCCTGTTCGCCGCATTCCGCAGTTTGTATGCCGCGCCGAGAAGTTCGCTCATTGCTGCACCTCGTCCAATTTCACGGCTTCGAGGAACTGCGTCAGAGTGTAGACGCAGGGCAGAATCAGGTCGCGGCAAATCGCGTCGTGCACTTCTTCGCCGCCTTCGGCCTTGTCGATGTTCTGCGCGTAGAGCTTCAGTGCGCCAATGCGCTCGCTCACCAGCATGTCCAGCCGGTCGAAGTCAATTCGCTTCACGGTTTCGATGTTCTTGTGTGTCATGTCTGCTCCTTGGAAATGCCGCCGAACACGGCGGTCGAGCTGACCTTGCGCATAAAGCCGCGCAAGTCAGCTCACCTCAGCGTTAGATGGCAAATCCGCGGTCTACAACAAGTTAGAGCGCAAGGCCATGTTGCTCTGCCCGCGCCGCTGGTTGATCGAATATCGAGGCTTGCCGCTGGGCGTCCTCGATCCTCTTGCACGCGATGTCAAAGTATTTTGGCTCGCGTTCAATGCCTATGAACATTCGCCCGCGTTCCACAACGGCAACGCCGGTGGTCCCGCTACCCATGAATGGGT
>JAGVUA010000076.1 GCA_019136545.1 Betaproteobacteria bacterium | reverse complement strand
ACATTCGCAAATCCATTCATGTGTAGGGTAATGTCGCGCAGAAACACGTCTGAGAGATTGAGATGGAAGGTGGTATCCGTAAAGACGCCCACGGCTGCCACCGTGCCCCCGGGGCGAACGATATCCAGGCAGGTCTGTAATGTTTCGGGATAGCCAACCACCTCGATAACCTTGTCAAAACCTCGGCCACCGGTTTGGTGCAATGCTGCTTCCTTCCAGCCCTCGCGTCCGGCATCAATCGGCAAAGCCCCTTTGCCACCAGCAGCCTGAAGCCGACCGGCCACCTTGTCCAGCGCCACGACACACCCGGGGCCACGATGCAGCGCAATATCCAGCACCATCATGCCAGTAGGTCCGCAGCCAACGATGGCGACATTTTCTCCCGGATGTATGTCCGCTAATCGATTGGCGATGACTGCCGACGGCAAGTTGCAAGAAAGGGTTAAAGCAGCAGCATCCGGTATTTCTTTGGGTACCTTTATTGCGTGAGCATCGGCAAAGGGAATCACCAGCGCTTCCGCATGTGTTCCGTTGAGGTTTCCAAAGGGGACTCCGAAACCGTATATCGCCTTTTGCGTCGTCTCGCAGTGCGCCGTTTGGTCTACTTGGCACATATAGCATTCGCCGCACGATACCGAATACGCCATGCTGATTCGGTCGCCCGTTCGAAATCTCTGCACAGACTTGCCAACTTGAACGACTTCGCCTACCAATTCATGGCCGGTCTGGGACTTTCCTTTTTCCATGATCGGATCGAGCGCTCCACGATAGAGATGCAAGTCGGAGCCACAGATCGAGGTGGCAAGTACTTTCACAAGCATCTCGTGATCCGCGCGCAAGACCGGATCGGGAATCTCGGTGCAACGAATGTTTTCCGGGCCGAAATAGATGGCAGCTTTCATCGATATCTCCTAGCGTATTCGCAGCAATTTGGCTTCCCCGCTACAACGCTGCCGTCAAACCCAAGGCGGCCAGCAAGCGGTCGGCAACCTGGGGGATGGGTGCGTCGCGCTCCTGAGGGATGGCGACGGTCACTTTGACGTTGTGATCAGCCAGGCGCTCGACGGGGACGAAGAAGTTCAAGGTGCTTTCCGCGATTGGGAATGACCGGAAAAAAAGCCGCTTCGGCCAAGGTAGCTTGGCAGTTACCCTGGCCGAAGCCGACGAATCCCCTGGGGTGAAATCCCCGGGGGGAGGAGACAGGGGTAGGGCGGCCAAGCACAATTTCCTCAGCTCTTTTAACTTTTCCAACCGGGGAAAATCCAAGGAGACGGGGAAACCAGCCACTACCGCCATTTGCGATAAGCAAGGTATCCGAATCCTGACGCTCCAACAATCGGTGTCTTCGCCTAGCGACTAGGCAAAACACCTATGCCTCGCCTAGCGTTGCAAACCGTTTCGCATCACACTCATCGCGTCAGCCGGCGATAGATGTCGGCGATTTTCGTCGGCAGCTTGCGCACCTCGTCGAGCACGGTGTAGCTGGCCGGACCAACCATATGCTTCAGGTAGTCGGCGCCCTGACGGTCGATAGTCACGCAGTAGCTGCGGACACCCTGCTCGCGCGCTTCGAGCAAGGCATGGCGCGTGTCCTCGATACCGTAAGTGCCGCGGTACTCGTCGCCGAAGTCGTCGGGCCGGCCGTCCGAGAGCGTGACCAGCAGGCGATGGCGCGCCGGCTGCGCGGCGAGCAGCTTCGTCAGGTGGCGGATCGCCACGCCCATGCGCGTGTAGTCCCTGGCCTCGATGCCGGCGATACGGGCGCGCACGGCGTCATCGTAAGCGTCGTCGAAACCCTTGACGCGGTAGATGTCGCAGCGCGTGCGCGTCCAGCCCGAGAAGCCGTAAATGGCATAGCGATCGCCGAGCGCCTCGATGCCCTCGCAGAGCATGATCAACGCCTCGCGCTCGGCGTCGTTCACCCAACCCTTGGTCGAGCCGCTCATATCCACCATGAACAGCGCGGCGAGGCTGCGTTCGTTCCGCACGCGACGGCAGTAGACGCGCTCGGACGGTTCGGCGCCGCCGCGCCGGTCCGCCAGCGCATCGACCAGGGCGTCGATGTCGATGTCCTCGCCGTCGGGCTGGCGGCCGAGGATGCGGTCCTCGCCGCGCACGAGCTCGAAGCGCTTCCTGATCTGTCGGATCAGCGGGCCGTAACGCGCGGCGACTTCGCCGACGTAGTGCGGGTCGCCGGGCTTGACCGCCGTCTCGTAGACATGGCACCAGCCGCGCCGGTAAGCGCCGCGGTGGTAGTCCCACTCGTCGTAGCGGTAGTCGGCATCACGCTCCCCTTCCAGCGTCGGCCCCGGACCGGTCTGGTCGGTCGGCGTCCATTGGCCGTGGCCGGCCGGCGTCAGCGCCTCCGGCGGCACTTCGCCGAGATCCTGGATCAGCGACTGCGCGGCGGCCTGGGCCTCAGGTGGCAAATTCGGCGGGAGCGAGACGGCCTCGCCATCGGCGCGCACTTCCATGCCAAAGCCATCGCTGGCCATCTCAATGCTGACAGCATGTTCGCCGGTAGGGCGCTTGCCGCCCACGCCTTTGAGGGTGGCCAGCGCCTTCCTCAGCGTCTCGGTGTCGCGCTGGATGCGCGCGGCGCGCACGCGCCCCGCCGCGGCCGGATCGAGCGTGCCGGCGAAAGTCAGCCGTGGCGGCACGCCGCCGCCGGCCATGAATTCCGCCAGCAGTTCGAGGCTGTCGCTCACCGTCGCCTCGGGCCGCGCCAGCCGCGTCACGGCAGCGGCGAGCGCCGTCGGCCACGGGCCGCGCGCGCCGGCAATCTCGGCGGCCAGGCCGGGCAGTTCGGCAGCGATGCGTGCCTCGAGCCGCACGGCTTCCAGCCCCGCCAGCCAGCCGAGCGCGCGTTCGCGGTCGGGCCACTCGGCGAGCCGCGCCTCGATATCGACGCTGAAGGTGCCGTAGCGCGTCTGCGCCCAGAGCATCGCCACCATCGTCTTGTAGAGCCGGCGGTTGGCGTCCGCGCTGGCATGGACGGCAAGCAGTTCCGGCAAAAAGATGCTTTCGGTATCGGTCCAGGCAGCGTGTCCGGCGCGCACCGCCAGCGGCCGTCCGGAGAGACCCTGGACGAAACGGGCGAGTCGCATCTCGACTTCGCTCAATCGCGTTACCGGCGTGCCGGCGCGCTCGGCGCAAAAGCGCTCGAGGTTGCGCAACTGGTCCATCGCCGGCCGCAGGCCAAGACGGTCGTAGGCATCGAGACCCGAGAGCACCCAGGCGTCGAAGCCCTCGTCGTCCAGCAAGGCAAAGGCTTTCGGCGCCAGCGTGGCCAGCAGATAACCGATCTCGGCGTAGGTCTTGGCGGCGACGCCGGCCCAGTGCAGCACCTTTTCCTGCCGCGCACGCGGCAGGGATTCGAGCGAGGATGCGAGCCGCTCGACAGAGCGGTGCGAGGGCGAGGCGAACAGGACGGCGTCGAGCCGTTCCTCCAGTTCGTGCTCGAAAAGCCTTCTAGAAGACGGCTCGGACGAGGTCATCGAGCGTCCCCGTCATGTCCGGATCGTCGGTCAGCGCGCGCGCGACGGCGGCGGTGGCCGCTTCGACCGGCGTCCGGCCGGCGCTGACCAGTTGCGCGGCATGCACCAGCAGGCGCGTGCTGGCGCCTTCGTCGAGCCCCTGACCCTTGAGGTTGCGCGTCAGCTCGCCGAGCTTGACCAGCTTACGAGCCAGATCGGGGTCGACGCCACCTTCGCTGGCGACGATCTGCGCCTCCAGTTCCGCCGCCGGGTAGCCGAATTCGAGCGCGACGAAACGCTGGCGCGTGGACGGCTTGATCTCCTTCAACACGCTTTGGTAGCCGGGATTGTAGGAGATGACCAGCATGAAGTCGTCCGGCGCCGGCACCCGTTCGCCGCGCTTGTCGACGGCCAGCACGCGCCGGCTGTCGGTAAGCGGATGGATGACCACGGTGGTGTCCTTGCGTGCCTCGACGATCTCGTCGAGATAGCAGATGGCGCCGGCGCGCACGGCGGCGGTGAGCGGGCCGTCCATCCAGACCGTCTGTTCGCCGACGATCAGGTAGCGGCCGACGAGATCCGCGGTGGTAAGGTCGTCGTGGCAGGCGACGGTGACCAGCGGCCGCTGGAGCTTCCACGCCATGTATTCGACGAAGCGCGTCTTGCCGCAGCCGGTCGGGCCCTTGAGCAGCACCGGCAGGCGCTTGCGGTAAGCCGCCTCGAACAGCGCCGCCTCGTCGCCGACAGGCTGATAATAAGGTTCCGCCGCGACTCGGGCCAACTCCGGCGAAAGCGGTTCCGGCGTCACGGGGCTTGCGTCAATCGTTGCCGCCACGGGAGAACGTGCCGTGCGCCCCGCCTCCATCGAGATCGGTATCCTCATACATGCCTTCCTCGGCGCGGGTCAGGCGTTCGGCAGCCTCGCGCTCGATTTCCATTTGGCGCTCGCGCCACTTTTCCGTTCGAGCCTTGGCGGCCGTCTCGTCGAGTTCGATGGTCTGCTCGCCGAACAGCACCTGCTTGAGGAAACGGAAGGCGAACTGCATCAGTTCGACATCGTCGGCCATCAGCATGGCTTTCTCGTCCGCGGACAGCTTGAACAGCTTGCCGAAACCCTCGGAATCGACGAAGCCGCGGAAGGTGTCGACGTCGTAGCAGGCCATGAAAAACAGTTGCCGGCTCTTCAGCGAGGGCGCGCCGACGGCGGGGCCGGCGGACTTCTTCTTCAGCACCAGCTGACGCCAGCCGCGCGCGAGCTCGTCGTATTCCTCGACGCCCTGCTCCTTGCGATAGTCAGCGATGGTGAGGCGCCGATTTTCGGCGTGACCCTTGCAGTGGTCTTCCTTGACGATGGCGTACGACTCGGTATCGGTGTATTCGTCCTGTTTGCGCATCGACAGCAGCGCGACGGGATAGTAGCGGCAGGCGGTCGGCCGGTCCTCGTAGACCGAGCAGCCTTCGGGCCTCATGAAGCGGCAGGCGGTGCCGTTGTCGACGGGACGAAACTTGACGCCGGCGATGCCGTCCTTCTCCATCTCGTAGGGCACCGTGTAGTCCCTGAGGAATTCGGTGGAGGAGATGCCCAGGCGCTGCTTGAGGCGAACAATGTCGTAGGGCGTCAGCGAGATGTCGATGTTGGAGCAGCAGGCGTTCCAGCAGCCGATGCCCTTGTGGCAGGAAAACTGGATGGCATGATCAGGCCCCACCATGTTGGGGACGACGGGACTGCCGGGTATCGTGACCTTAGGTGCGACTTCGGGCGTGGACATGGAAAAACCTCGCGACGACTGGGGTTGGTGCGGATACAAAGAAAACAGGCCGGACGTCCTGCGACGCCCGGCCTGAGTTTAGCAGCCCGCTATGCGCTTAGTGCGGTGCGGCAGCCTTGAACAGCTTGGACTTGTCGACCAAATCGATGTGCTTGCGCTTGAAGCAAGTCCACTTCTTGGTCTTCTTGTCGTAGATCGAGTTCACGAAACAGTGCCAATTCTGCTCATCGACGAAGTTCTTGTCGGTGCGATAGTAGAAACCGGGGTAACGGCTCTCCTCGCGGAACTGGATGTGCTTCATGTGCGCTTCGGCCGTGAGGATGCGATGGTAGTTTTCCCAGGCGCGCAGCAGTTCGTGCAGGTCCTTGGCGCGCATCTTCTGCGAGTCTTCCTTCAGCATTTCGAGCTTCTCTTCCGCCACGGCGAGCATCTTGTCATTGGTGTTGTAGTAGGTCGCGACACCGGCGACGTATTCGTCCATGATCTTCTGCAGGCGGAACTGCAACATCTTCGGCGTGATGTAGTTCGGGTTCACGTCGATGGCGGTGGAATAGTCCTTGAACTCGAGGAAGTTCTTGACCGGCTTCCAGATGGTCGCGGCGATCTCGTCGGCGCTCTCGTCGAACTCCGGCTTGTAGTCGGCATTGTCGAGCGCGAACTTCACCATGGCCTTGGCGGCTAGACGGCCTTCGGTATGGGAACCGGAGGAGAACTTGTGGCCCGAAGCGCCCACGCCGTCGCCGGCGGTGAACAGACCCTTGACGGTGGTCATGGAGCGATAGCCCCAGTTCCAGCCGCGCGGCAGGTGTTCGGGCACGCCCGGCAATTCCTCATCGCTCGCGGTCGGCGCACCGACATCGGTCGGCCCGGACACCCAGATACCGCAGCAGCCCGAGTGCGAGCCGAGCAGATAGGGCTCGGTCGGCATCAGTTCGGACGGCTTCTTCTCGGGCTCGATGTTCTCGCCGACCCAGATGCCGCACTGACCGACGCACATGTCGAGGAAATCTTCCCAGGCTTCGGCTTCGAGATGCTTCACTTCCTTCGGCGTCAGGGATTCCCGCAGCTTGGCCAGCGCGGTGACGGTGTCCATGTAGATCGGGCCGCGGCCTTCCTTCATCTCCTTGAGCATGAGGTGGTTGCGCAGGCAGGAGGCGGGAACGGCGGCCTGCCCGTAAGGCGGGTAGTCGTTCAGCATCTCCTTGTTCTTGACCATGTAGTCCTCGCCATAGGCGTTGGTGGCCTTGGCCTTGAACAGCAGGAACCAGGCGCCGACCGGGCCGTAGCCGTCCTTGAAGCGGGCGGGCACGAAGCGGTTCTCCATCATGGTCAGCTCGGCGCCGGCCTCGGCCGCCATCGAGTAGGTCGAACCGGCGTTCCACACCGGATACCAGGCGCGGCCCGTGCCTTCGCCGACGGAACGGGGACGGAACAGATTCACGCAGCCGCCGGCGGCGAGCAGGACGGCCTTGGCCTTGTAGATGTAGATCTTGTTCTCGCGCACGGAGAAGCCGGCAGCGCCGGCAATGCGCTTCGGATCGTTCTTGTCGTTGATCAGGTGCACGATGAAAACGCGCTCCTGGATGCGGTCCAGGCCCAGCGCCTTCTTGGCGGCCTCGGCAACGATCCACTTGTAGGATTCGCCGTTGATCATGATCTGCCACTTGCCGGAACGCACCGGCTCGCCGCCGTCCTTCAGCGCCGGCAGACCCTCGCGGATCGATTCGGCGCCATCATGACGGACGCCGTCGGCGTCGGTCTTCCAGATCGGCAGACCCCACTCTTCGAAGAGATGCACGGAATCGTCGACGTTGCGGCCGAGGTCGTAAGCCAGGTCGTCGCGGGTGATGCCCATCAGGTCGTTGGAGACCATGCGGGCATAGTCGGCCGGATCCTGGCGCGGACCGATGTAGGTGTTGATGGCCGACAGGCCCTGGGCAACGGCGCCCGAACGATCCATCGCCGCCTTGTCGACGAGCTTGATCTTGAGGTCCTTGCCGGTCTCGGCCTTGACGGCCTCGGCCCAGCGCATGATCTCGAAACCGGCGCCGCAGCAGGCCATGCCGCCGCCGATCAGGAGGATATCTACCTCTTCCTGGACAATTTCAGGATTGTCGAAAGTACCAGCCATTTCTTGGTTCCTTTATCGAATTACTTGCGAATCAGTTCGGCGGGATCGCCGGCGCGATAGCCGCCCATCACTTCCTTGGTGAACACGCCGGGCGCGGTGAGGTCGGCGACCTTGGGCATCGGCTTGCCGCCGAAGGGTTCGATCGAGCCTTCCGGCGTGGTGCGGATCGGAAACTTGAAGCGCTTGATGGTGCCGTTGCGGAACTTGATGGTCCACATGATGGAGTCGGAGCCGCGCAAGGGCTGCACCGAGCCGCCCAGCGGCACGATGTCGGCGTAGTGACGCGCTTCGATGGCGCCTTGCGGGCAGATCTTCACGCAGGAATAGCACTCCCAGCACTGCTCGGGCTCCTGATTGAACGCCTTCATGGCGTGGCCGGTCTCGGAACCGTCCTTGTCGAGCTTCATCAGGTCGTGCGGACAGATGTACATGCAGGCGGTCTTGTCCTGACCCTTGCAGCCGTCGCACTTCTCGGTACGAACGAAGGTTGGCATTACTTACTCTCCTTGTTAGCTAACAATCCGCTCCCCTCCGCGGGAACGAGAGCGGTCCATCATGAACCCATCGACCCGGCGCGCTAAGCCGCCGAGTGGCCTTTCAATTCGACCTTGACGTTCTGCTCGGCTGTCAACCCCTGGTAGTACTTCTTGAGCACGGCGGCCACCTCGGGGCGGCTGAACTCCACGGGCAGGTCCTGCCCCTCCGATAGCATCGACCGCACCTTGGTGCCCGACAGCAGGATTCGATCGTCCTTGGTGTGCGGGCAGGTGCGCTGCGAGGCCATGCCGCCGCACTTGCTGCACCAGAAGGTCCAGTCGATATTCATATTGACCGTCTCGAGCGAGCCCTTGGGAATCTCGTCGAAAATCTTCTGGGCGTCGAAAGGGCCGTAGTAGTCGCCGACGCCGGCATGATCCCGGCCGACGATCAGGTGCGAGCAGCCGTAGTTCTGGCGGAACAAGGCGTGCAGCAGCGCCTCGCGCGGGCCGGCGTAACGCATGTCGAGCGGATAGCCGGCCTGGATGACGGTGTTCGGCGCGAAGTAGTTCTCGACCAGCACCTCGATCGCCTCGGAACGCACCTCGGCGGGAATGTCGCCCGGCTTGAGGTTGCCGAGCAGCGAATGCACGAGCACGCCGTCCATGGTCTCGATGGCGATCTTGGCGAGATACTCGTGCGAGCGGTGCATCGGGTTGCGGGTCTGGAATGCGGCAATGCGCTTCCAGCCGAGCTGCTCGAACTTGGCGCGGGTCTCGGCCGGCGTCATGAACTGCGCGCCGTACTTTTCCTTGAAGCCACCGGTGGACAACACCTTGATCGGCCCCGCCAGGTTGTACTTGCCTTGGGCCATGACCATCTTGACGCCGGGATGCTCCAGGTCGGTGGTCTTGAACACCTGCATGCATTCGTGCGCCTTGTCGATGACATACTGTTCGCTGACCTTCATGGTGGCCAGAATCTCGCCGGTGCCGCCGTCGGCCAGGGCGATGTTGCTGCCGGCCTTGATCGATTCGTCATCCGTGGACAGCGTGACCGGAATCGGCCAGAACAGGCCGTTGGCCATCTTCATGCCGTCGCACACGCCCTGCCAGTCGGAATGGGTCATGAACCCGTCGAGCGGCGTGAAGCCGCCGATGCCAAGCATGATGACATCCCCCGCCTCGCGCGAACTGACCTGCAGCCGCGGCAAGGTCGCCGCGCGGGCCCGCTCGGACGCGAGCGCGTCGCCTTGGAGCAAAAGCGGCTTGAGGGCGCTGCTGCCGTGGGGATTTACCAATGTCATGCGGACCTGTCCTCCCGTTGTTATCAATCCGGCCGTATCCGATCCTGCGAGGATGCGAAGGCTAGCACTTCCCCGGAAGGCCAATTAACTGTTTTTTCGATGGTGGAATAAGCGACCCGAATTAGGGTCGGCCGGCCCGCGATCGGCGCCGGATCAAGGCTTCTTGCGCTTGAGTTCTTCCGCGTGCCGCGCCTTGATTTCCCTCAAGCGGGCATCGACTTGGGAGCGTTCGTAGAAATCGCCATCCGGCGCCTGTTGCGCGAATTGCAGCTGGGCGATCGCCTCATTCAGCTGCCCCTGCAAGATGTAGGCCTCGGCCTGCGTCCGATGTTCGCTCAGACGCTTGCCGAGAAAAGCATAGGCCTTCGCTTGAAGATGGCGCATCCGGGCGTCCGTCGTGTAACTCTCGGCGTCGGCGGTCGCCAGCTTCAGCGCTTCGTCGGGGCGGTGATTCGCCAACAAGGCTTCGACCAGCGCGTAGGCGATCGCCCGGTCCTGCGGATAGCGCGCCGAGGCCGTGCGCAGGATGGCGACGGCACCGGGCAGATCGCCACGAGTGATCCGCAACTCCGCCGCCAGCGTATCCACCATGGCCGCTTCGACCTTCAGGCGACGCAAGGCCGCCAGCTGACGTTCGGCCTGATCGAGGTTTTTGTTGCGCAGGTAAGCGCGCGCCAGCCCGAAGACCGCGCCCGGCTCGGAGGCAAACTTGCGCTCTCTCATCTGACTTTCGAAGTCGGCCACCGCGTCCTGCGGCGTGCCCAGCTCGGAGCGCAGCTTGGCGCGCACCAGGACGAAATCGGTGGAATCGGGCGCCTGCCGGTATGGCCGCTGCTGGATGCGATTGCCCATGTCGGCGATCCGCTCGGTGGTCAGCGGGTGGGTGCGAAGATAGGCGGGTGCATTGTTCTCGTAGAGCCTGCCGAACTTTTGCAGGCGCTCGAAGAAACTGCCCATGCCGCGAATGTCGTAGCCGGATTTCTCGAGGAGTTGCAGGCCCACCCGGTCGGCCTCGCGCTCGAAATCGCGCGAATAGTTCAATTGATGCTGAATGCCCGCCGCCTGGCCGGCGATGGCCGCGCCGATGGCCGCGTCCGGACTGCTGCGCGCCGCCAGAATGGCCACGGCCAGGGCGGCCAGCCCCGCCAGTTGACCCTCGCTCTGCTTGCTGACCATGCGCGCCAGATGGCGCTGGGTGACATGGGAAATCTCGTGCGCCAGCACCGACGCCAGCTCGGACTCCGACTGGGCCGAGAGAATCAATCCGGTATGGACGCCGATATAGCCGCCCGGCATGGCGAAGGCATTCAAGGTGGCGTCGCGCAGGGCGAAAAACTCGAATTCCTGCTTCGCCTCGTCGCTTTGCCGGGCCAGCCCGCGGCCCAGGCGGTTGAGGTAGCCGTTGATCTCCGGATCATCGACGTAGCCCGGCTCGTGCAGGCGGATGTCGCGCATGATGCTTTCGCCGATGCGGCGCTCCATCTGCGGCGAGAGATCCAGCTGGGCGGATTCGCCCAGGTCGGGCAGGCCCTCGGCCAGCGCGGCCGGTGTGGCCGCCAGCAACAGGGCGAACAAAGAGGGAGCCATCCAGTGGGAACGCATGAGGGCTATGATACTGGTTTGCTCGCGCCGGTTCGGTGCGGCGGCTCATTCCATTTGTAACGGGATGTCAATGAACGAACTTACCCATTTTGACGGCGCCGGCCAGGCCCATATGGTGGACGTCGGCGCCAAGACCGAAACCGAGCGCATCGCCCGTGCCGGCGGACGCATTAGCATGCGTGCCGAAACCCTGGCGCTGATCCGGACTGGCGACGCCAGGAAAGGCGATGTCCTAGGCATCGCCCGGGTCGCGGCGATCCAGGCGGCCAAGCGCACCGGCGAGCTGATCCCGCTGTGCCACCCGATTCCCTTGACGCGGGTGGCGGTCGAATTCAGGCTCGACGAAGCGGCCAGTGCCGTCGAGTGCGAAGTGGTCGCTCAGACGGTCGGTCGCACCGGCGTGGAAATGGAAGCCATGACCGCGACGGCAGTTGCCTTGCTGACCATCTACGACATGTGCAAGGCGGTGGACCGGGGCATGACGGTCGAACAGGTGCGCCTGCTCGAAAAGAAGGGCGGCAAGTCGGGTCATTGGCGCGCTGAATAGGCCGATTAGCCGGCGTGGCTGGACTTTTTTTTCCGACCAGGAGAATAATGCACGCTTTCCGTTCGTCCGCCGCGTTGCCGTATCGCACCGCCGACGAATACCCGGACAACATAACTCAAGGAGGTAGCTTCGAGATGGACATGTTTCGCAGATCACTGCTGAAGGGTGTCAGCGCCAGCGGTGCGCTGGCCGCGGCGCTGGCCACCGGCGTCCTGAAGCCCACGGAGGTACTCGCGGCTGATGAATGGAACCGCGCCGCCTTCGATTCGAAGGATGCCGGCGCCGCCCTCAAGGCGATTGGCGCCAGCTCGGCTGCCGACAGCAAGGACATCGTGCTTACCGCGCCCGAGATCGCCGAGAATGGCGCCGTGGTACCGATCACCGTGCTGAGCAACATTCCAAACACGATCTCGATCGCGCTGCTGTCGCTGAAAAATCCCTTGCCGCTGGCGGCGGCTTTCGATTTCAGCGAAGGCGCGCTTCCGGAAATCCAGGTGCGCGTCCGTCTGGCCGAAACCACCGGCGTCCGGGCTGTGGTCAAGACTGCCGACGGCAAGTTCTTCGCGACGCAGAAGGACGTCAAGGTTACGGTCGGCGGCTGCGGCGGCTGAACCGCGCGCCTTTTCCATCCCTCCAGACAACGACAGACAGGAACAGACCATGGCAGATCCGATGAAAATCCGCGCTACGCTGAAGGGCGATGTCGCCGACATCCGCGTGATGATGAGCCACCCGATGGAAAACGGACAGCGCAAGGACAGCGCCGGCAACACGATTCCGCACCACTTCATCCAGCAGATCTGGGTGGAAGTCGGCGGCAAGACGGTCATTCAGGGTCAGACCGGCACCTCGGTGTCGCGCAATCCGGTGTTCGGCTTCAAGGTCAAGGGCGCGAAAGCCGGCGACAAGGTCGTCATCAAGTGGCGCGACAACAAGGGCGAGACCCGCAGCGACGAGGCGACCATCGCGGCCTGATCGGAATCCATCGTCAGCGCGACAGCGGTACACGCAGACTCCCCGTGCGCGGGGAGTTTGTTTTTTTATGCTCCGTACATTGACCCGATGGAATAAATTATGCATTGAAGCGTTGCCCGCTTCATAACGATCGAGGAGGAGACATGAGAATTTTCATGACAATAGGCGCGGTATTGGCGCTCGGGGCGCTCGGCGTGGCGTCACCGCTGACTTTCGCGCAGGCCCCATCCGGCAAAGTCCCCCCGGCCAAGGGACAAAAAAAGATGCCTGTCGCGGCACCCGCCGTCGAGGAATCCGACGAAGCCACCAAGGAGTTCGAGAAGTTCCGCGCCCAGATGGAGGACTCCAACCCGGCCGAGCTGTTCGAAATGAAGGGCGAAGAGCTCTGGAAAACGAAGCGCGGGCCGAAGAACGTTTCGCTCGCCGAAAGCTGCGACCTCGGCCAGGGCGTCGGCGTGGTCAAGGGCGCCTACGTCGCCACGCCGCGTTACTTCGCCGATGCCGATGCGGTGATGGATGCCGAGCGGCGCATCGTCTGGTGCATGGTCGAGAAGCAGGGCTTCAAGTTCGACGACATCGCCAAGAGTCCTTTCCATCGCGAGAACGATCCCGGCGCGCCGGACATCACCAGTCTGGTGACCTATGTCGCCGCGCATTCGAAGGACATGAAGTTTGCCGTGCCGCTCGACGACCCGCGCGTGCGCAATGCCTGGGAGACCGGCCGGGAGATCACGATGTACCGCGCCGGCCCCTACGACTTCTCCTGCAACACCTGCCACGGCGGCGAAGGCAAGCGCATCCGCATGCAGAGCCTGCCCAACATCAGCACCAACAAGGGCGCCATCAAGGGCGCGCAGGGCTGGCCCGGCTACCGCATGACCGGCGGCGTCATGTTGACGCTCCAGTGGCGGATGAACGACTGCTTCCGCCAGCAGCGCTTCCCGGCGCCCAAGTACGCCTCCGAAGTCGTCAGCGACCTGCTGACCTACATGATCGGCAACGCCAACGGCCAGACCTACCGCGGCCCCGGCATCAAGCGCTAACTGGGAGACAGCGAACATGAACACCAGGATCATTGCCTCCACGGCCTTCGCGGCCTTCGCCACGGCTACCCTGCTGGGCGCCAGCCTGCCCGCCGCCGCCGATGCCGAGCATCGCGCCAAGGCGCTCGAGATCATCAAGCGCGACTTCCAGCCGCGCGGCCAGGCCGGCGTAGACCGCCTCGCCGAAGACGGCCTGCAGGCGATCTGCAACCGCACCGGCAACAAGCCGCCCGAATACATCGCCAAGCAGATGGAGGCCGACCAACTGGCCGCGATCAAGTTCCCGGCCGACGGCAAGCTGGTCGGCGACTGGAAGGAAGGTGAGAAGATCGCCCAGAGCGGCCGCGGCTTCACCTGGACCGACAATCCCGGCCTGCCGGTCGGCGGCAACTGCTACAACTGCCACCAGATCAGTCCGAAGGAGTTGTCCTTCGGCACCATCGGCCCCAGCCTGTACCAATACGGCAAGCTGCGCGGCAACGGCGCCGAGGTCCAGAAGTACACTTATAGCAAGATCTGGAACGCCAAGGGCTTCAATCTCTGCTCGGAAATGCCGCGCTTCGGCCACGTCGGCGCCTTGACCGAACAACAGGTAAAGCACTTGGTCGCGCTGCTGCTCGACCCGGAGTCTCCGGTCAACAAATGATGGCCCCCCTCCCCCCAGCCCCCGCCCCGAGGGCGGGGGAGTCTGCTTCCTCGCTGCGCTCGGATGTCACGGGGTCCTTCGTTGCTAGGTCATTGCGGATGCCGCCTCCGGCGGCGCGCCGTTTCGCCTTGGGACGGCCCGGCGGCGAAACGGCCTCTTTGTGGGGAACGGCATGAACCGTCGCGAATTCCTGCAAGTGCTGGCTGCGGCCTCGGCCGCCGGCATGGCCCTCGATAGCCGCGAGCTGCTCGCCGGGCAAGGCGGCGACAGCGTTTACGATCTGCCGCGGCAAGGCAACGTGCACTTGCTGCACTTCACCGACTGCCATGCCCAATTGCTGCCGGTGTGGTTCCGCGAACCGAGCGTCAATCTCGGTTTCGGCGCCGCCGCCGGCAAGGTGCCGCATCTGGTCGGCGAGCATCTGCTCAAGGCTTTCGGCATCAAGCCCGGCACCCGCGACGCGCATGCCTTCACCTGTCTCGACTTCGAGCAGGCGGCGAAGACCTACGGCAGGGTCGGCGGCTTTGCGCATCTCGCCACACTGGTCAAGCGGCTGAAAGTCAGCCGTCCCGGCGCGCTGCTGCTCGACGGCGGCGACACCTGGCAAGGCTCGGCGACGGCCCTGTGGACCCGAGGCCAGGACATGGTCGATGCCTGCAAGCTGCTCGGCGTCGACATGATGGCGCCGCACTGGGAATTCACGCTCGGCCACGAACGGGTCAAGCAGATCGTCGACAAGGACTTCAAAGACAAGATCGAATTTCTGGCCCAGAACGTCAAGACTGCCGACTTCGGCGACCCGGTGTTCGCGCCCTACGCCATGCGCGAGATGAACGGCCCAGAAGGAACAATTCGAGTTGCCGTGATCGGCCAGGCCTTCCCCTACACGCCGATCGCCAATCCGCGCTGGATGGTGCCCGACTGGAGCTTCGGCATCCAGGACGACAACATGCAGAAGACCGTCGACGAAGCGCGCGCCAAGGGCGCCCAGGTGGTGGTGGTGCTCTCGCACAACGGCATGGACGTGGACCTCAAGATGGCCAGCCGCGTCACCGGCATCGACGCCATCCTCGGCGGCCATACGCACGACGGCGTGCCGCAGCCGGTGCAGGTGAAGAACGCCGGCGGCGTGACGCTGGTGACCAACGCCGGCTCCAACGGCAAGTTCCTCGGCGTGCTCGACTTCGACGTCAGGAACGGCAAGGTCGCCGACTTCCGCTACAAGCTGCTGCCGGTCTTCTCCAACCTGCTGCCGGCCGACGCCGAGATGACGGCGCTGATCGACAAGGTGCGCGCCCCCTACAAGGCGAAGCTGGAAGAGAAGCTGGCCGTCACCGAGGGCCTGCTCTACCGGCGCGGCAACTTCAACGGCAGCTGGGACCAGCTGATCCTCGACGCCATGATCGACGTCAAGGGCGCCGACATCGCCTTCTCGCCCGGCTTCCGCTGGGGCACCAGCATCCTGCCGGGCGAGGCGATCACCTTCGAGCAGCTGATGGACCAGACCGCCATCACCTACCCGACTTCGACGCTCACCGAGATGACCGGCGCGCAGATCAAGACCATCCTCGAGGACGTCGGCGACAACCTGTTCAATCCCGACCCCTATTACCAGCAGGGCGGCGACATGGTGCGCGTCGGCGGCATGACCTACGCCTGCGATCCGAACGCAAAGATCGGCAACCGTATCCAGGACATGCGCCTGCATGGGAAACCGCTCGACGCGGCCAAGACCTACAAGGTCGCCGGCTGGGCGCCGGTCGCCGAGGGCGCCAGCGGAGAACCGATCTGGGAAGTCGTGGCACGCTGGCTGCGCGACAAGAAGACCGTCACGCCGCGCAAGCTCAATGCGCCCAGACTGGTGGGCATGGCAGGCAATCCCGGCTTGATCTAAGGCGGCAGCGCACAAGCCCGCCACCCAACCGCAGATTAGAATGCGCGGCATGAAGCGTCGCGCATTTCTTTTCGCCGGTGCCATCATCCTGATCGCATTGGGTGCCGGCGGTTATGGTTATTTCTCGGCCAACGGCCAGAAGACGGCTTACAAGTTCGCCAAGGTGGAAAAGGGCGACCTCACCGCCAGCGTTGCCGCCGCCGGCACGCTGAGTCCCGTTTCCGCAGTGCAGGTCGGCTCGCAGATTTCGGGGCAGATCAAGGAAATCCTGGTCGATTTCAACTCGCCGGTGAAGGCCGGCCAGCTGGTCGCGCGCATCGACCCGGAAACCTATCAGTACAAGCTGCGGCAGGCCGAAGCCGATCTCGAAGCGACGCGCTCGGCGGTCAATGTGCAGCATGCCCAGCGCTACCAGGCCCAGGTGAACCTCGCCGACGCCCGGCGCGACTACGAGCGCAAGGACGCCTTGCTGCAGAAGCACTTCATCTCCTCTGCGGACCGCGACAAGGCGCTGACGGTCTTCGAGGCCGCGGGCGCGCAACTGAAGCTGATGGAAGCGCAGGTCAAGAACAGCGAATCCGTCGTCGCCCAGCGCGAAGCGCAGGTCGCCCAGGCGCGCGTCGACCTGGGCCGCACCGAGATCCGCTCGCCGGTCAATGGCGTCGTCGTCAAGCGCAGCATCGAACCCGGGCAGACGGTGGCGGCCAGCCTGCAGGCGCCCGAGCTTTTCATCATCGCCCGCGACCTCGCCGACATGCAGGTGGAAACCTCGATCGACGAGGCCGACGTCGGCCGATTACAGGTCGGCCAGAAAGCCACCTTCACGGTCGATGCCTTCCCCAACCGCCACTTTCAGGGCGAGGTGCGCCAGGTGCGCAAGGCGGCGACGGTGGTCTCCAACGTCGTCACCTATACGGTCATCGTCTCCGCCGCCAACCCGGACATGACGCTGCTGCCCGGCATGACGGCCAACGTGCGCATCCAGACTGCGCAGCGCGATGGCATCCTGAAAGTGGACAATGCGGCCTTGCGCTTCAAGCCCGAAGCCGCGGCGGAGAAAGTCAGCCGTGGCGACACGCCTGCCGCCGAGCGCGGCAAGCCGCGCGCCAAGCCTCCCAGCCGGCTCTGGGTGGTCGGAACCGACGGCAAGCCGCAGCCGATCGAGGTGCAAACCGGCATCACCGACGGCAGCTCGACCGAAGTCAATGGCAACGGCCTGACCGAGGGCATGGCAGTCATTGTTGGCTACGTCGCGCCGGCGAAGTCTGGCGGCCTGGGCGGCCCGCGCATGTTCTGATGCCAAACCGGAGCCGCGCAGCGGCGAACATCGGTCACCTCTCCGCGGGGGGAGGTCGGGAGGAGCGGGCAACATGCTGATCCGCACCGCCGCGCTGACCAAGGAATACCCAATGGGCAGCACTGTCGTGCCTGCCCTGCGCGGCGTCTCGGTCGAGATCGGCGCCGGCGAGTTCGTCGCCGTCATGGGACCTTCCGGTTCCGGAAAGTCGACCTTCATGAACCTGCTCGGTTGCCTCGACCATCCGAGCGCGGGCCAATACTGGCTCGGCGACCAGGAAATCTCCCGACTGAGCGGAGACGAACTCGCGGCGGTGCGCAACCGCAAGATCGGCTTCGTCTTCCAGCACTTCAACCTGCTGCCGCGCACCAGCGCGCTCGACAACGTCGCGCTGCCGCTGCTCTACGGAAACATGCCGCCGCAGGCCCGCCGCGAACAGGCATTGAAGCGCCTGACCCAGGTCGGGCTTGCCGATCGCCTCGACCACCAGCCGACGCAGCTTTCCGGCGGCCAGCAGCAGCGCGTCGCCATCGCGCGCGCACTGGCCAACGACCCGACGCTGGTGCTGGCCGACGAGCCGACCGGCGCCCTCGATTCGCGCACCAGCGTCGAAATCATGGCGCTGCTGCAGGCGCTCAACCGCGAGGGCATCACCATCGTGCTGGTGACGCACGAACGCGACATCGCCGCCTTCGCCAAGCGCATCATCCAGTTCCGCGACGGCCAGGTCGTCGAGGACAGGATGAATGCGCCCGACGACGCGGCCGCCGCGCTGGTCGCGCTGCCGGCCGAGGCGGCGGCATGAGCTTCGCCGCCATCCTGCGCATCGCGCTGGGCGCCCTGCGCGTGAACAAGCTGCGCTCGGCGCTGACCATGCTCGGCATCATCATCGGCGTCGCTGCCGTGATCGTCATGATCGCCGTCGGCAACGGCGCCCAGGCGCGGGTCGAGGACCAAATCCGCAGCCTCGGCTCCAACATCATCATCGTCTTTTCGGCGTCGGCCACCTTCACCGGCGCCCGCAGCGGCGCCGGCACGCTGCAGACCATCAGCGAGGACGATGCCTACGCCATCGCCCGCGAGCTGCCCGACGAGATTCAGACGGCGGCGCCGGTATTGCGCGGCACCGGCCAGGTGGTGGTCGGCAACGCCAACTGGTCCACCACCTTCTACGGCGTCACGCCGGAATATTTCGAGGCGCGCGAATGGACCATCGCCGAAGGCCGCGGCTTCGAGCCGGCCGAGATGAACGGCGCCGCCAAAGTGGCGCTGATCGGCCAGACCGTCGCCCAGAACCTGTTCGGCGACGAGAACCCCATCGACCAGGCGATCCGCATCCGCAAGGTGCCGCTGACGGTGATCGGCATCCTCGAACGCAAGGGCCAGAGCATGTCCGGGCAGGACCAGGACGACCTGGTGCTGATGCCGATCTCGACTGCCCGCAAGCGCATCCTCGGCGCCACCGCGCTGGCCAAGTCGCGCTCGGTCGGCTCGATGACCATCAAGGTGCGCCAGGGCGTCGATATCAAGGTCGCCGAGGAGAACATGCGCGAACTGCTGCGTCAGCGCCACCGGCTGCAGCCCGGCCAGGATGACGACTTCAACGTGCGCAACCTGTCCGAGATCCTGCAGGCCCAGGAAGAATCGTCGCGGGTGCTCGCCATGCTGCTGGCCGCCGTCGCCTCGGTATCGCTGGTGGTCGGCGGCATCGGCATCATGAACATCATGCTGGTCTCGGTCACCGAACGCACCCGCGAAATCGGCCTGCGCATGGCCGTCGGCGCCCGCGGCCGCGATATCCTGACGCAATTCCTCGTCGAGGCGGTGACGCTCTCCCTTATCGGCGGCCTGGTCGGCATCCTGCTCGGCATCGGCGCTGCCAAACTGATCGGCGGGCTGGCCGAATGGCGCATCGAACTGTCGGTCACCGCCATCCTGCTCGCCGCGGGCTTCGCGGCGGTCATCGGCATCTTCTTCGGCTTCTATCCGGCGCGCAAGGCTGCCCGCCTGTCGCCCATCGAGGCGCTGCGCTATGAATAGCCGGACGAAGCCAAGCTGACGGGTTGAACATGGATCTGATTCTCTGGCGCCACGCCGAAGCCGAAGACGGCGACGGAAAGCGTCCCGACCACAAGCGCAGGCTGACGCCGCGCGGCGAAAGGCAGGCGCGCAAAATGGCCGACTGGCTGCGCGAACGCCTGACGGGCAAGGTGGCCGTGCTGGTCAGCCCGACGGAACGCACTCGACAGACGGCGCATGCCTTGGGCTTGCCCTTCGAAATCGAGCCGAAGATCGGGCCGGGCGCCAATGCGAGAGACTTGCTGGCGACCGCCGGCTGGTCCGAAAGCAAAGTCAGCCGTGGCGGTACGGCGATTCTGGTCGGCCATCAGCCGGCCTTGGGGCAACTCGCCGCCCTGCTGCTCTCCGGTCAGGAAGCCGACTGGACGATCAGGAAGGGCGCGATCTGGTGGTTCTCAGGTCGGATGTGCGACGGGGAGGTGCGGACAGTGCTCAAGGCGGTTGTCCACCCGGACATGCTGTAGCGCAGACTTCACCGCTTGCGAAAGTCAGCCATGGCGACACGCCGTATTGGCTATTCAAAAACAGAAACCCCGCCGAAGCGAGGTTCC
>JAGVUA010000008.1 GCA_019136545.1 Betaproteobacteria bacterium | reverse complement strand
GGTGGATGTGGATGACTTCCCGGTCGCCAAGTACGGGCCCCTGATCGAGGCGCACGAGCGCTTTCCGCGCCGGGTGAACGCGGGCTTCATGGAAGTCGTCGATCGTCACGCCATCCGCCTGCGCGTCTATGAGCGCGGCGCCGGCGAGACCCTCGCCTGTGGGACCGGCGCCTGTGCCGCCGTGGTGGCGGGCATCCTGCGCGGCGTGCTCGACTCGCCGGTGCGGGTCGATACGCGCGGCGGCGCGTTGTCGATCGCCTGGGCGGGCCATGGCAGCCCCGTGCGGATGACCGGCCCCGCCGTCACCGTGTTCGAAGGCGAAATCGCCTTGCCCGACAATCCCTGATTGATGGAGTCTCGCCTGTCCATGGATGCCAATGACGTCGCCGATTACCTGAAGCGCCATCCGGAGTTTTTCGTCCAGCATGCCGAACTGTTGCATCAGATCGATATTCCCAGCCCGCACGGCGGCAAGGCGGTTTCCATCACCGAGCGGCAGATGGGGACGCTGCGCGACAAGATTCGGCAGCTCGAGGCCAAGCTGGCCGAGTTGATCTCCTTCGGCGAGGAGAACGACGTCATATCCGCCAAGGTGCATCGCCTTGGCGTTGCGCTGCTGGGCGCGAGCGATCTGTCCAGCGTGATGGGCGCGCTTTACGCGCATCTCGGCGGCGATTTCGCCGTGCCGCATGTCGCTGTGCGACTGTGGGGCATTGGCGCCACCGGCAGCGGCGATGCCGTCGAACATGCCGCGGTCGACGATGCCGTCAAGGCCATGGCCGGCGGGCTCAAGCATCCCTATTGCGGCAGCGCCGCCGGGCAGGAAGCCGTGGCCTGGCTGGGCGAGGCGGCGAGCCACGTCCGGTCGGCGGCGCAGATTCCGCTGCGCGAAAGCAATGACAGCGCCTGTTTCGGCCTGTTGCTGCTGGGCAGCGAGGAAGCGCAGCGCTTTTACCCCGAGATGGGCACGCTCTATCTGCAGCGCATCGGCGACATGGCGGCGGCGGCGCTGCTGCGCGTCGCCGGCTGACCGTTTTTCCATGGCCGATGCTTCGGTCGACGGTTTTCTCGACGAGCTGGCGCATCAACGCCGCGCCAGCCCCCACACGCTCGCCGCCTACGGCCGCGATCTCGCCCGGCTGACTGCCCTGGCCGGCGAGCGCGCCCTGGCCGGCCTGGCGCCGCACCAGATGCGCCGCTTCGTCATGCAGCTGCATGGCCAGGGGCTGGCTGCCGGTTCGCTGGCACGCACGCTGTCGGCCTGGCGCGCCTACTACCGCTGGCTGGCGAAGCGCGGCGCCGTGGCGCGCAACCCGTGCGACGGCCTGCGTCCGCCCAAGCGGCCGAAGGCGCTGCCCAAGGCCCTGTCCATCGACCAGACGCAGGCGCTGCTCGACGCGCCCGCCGAAGCGCTGCTGGAGGTGCGCGACAAGGCGATGTTCGAGTTGTTCTATTCCTCGGGCCTGCGCCTGTCGGAACTGGCCGGCCTGAATCTGCACGGCGGGCTCGATCGCGCCGAGGGCACCGTCACCGTCACCGGCAAGCGCGGCAAGACGCGCGTCGTGCCGCTCGGCGGCAAGGCGGCGCTGGCGATCGACGACTGGCTGGCGCAGCGTGCAACCCTCGCGGCGGCCGATGAGCCGGCGCTGTTCGTCGGCCGCCGCGGCAACCGGCTCAATCCGCGCACCATCGAACGCCGTCTCGACGCCTGGGCGCAGCGGCGGGGATTGGCGACGCACGTGCACCCGCACATGCTGCGCCACTCCTTCGCCTCGCACCTGCTGCAATCTTCCCAGGACCTGCGCGCGGTGCAGGACATGCTCGGCCACGCCAGCATCGGCACGACGCAGATCTACACCCACCTGGACTTCCAGCACCTGGCCAAGGTGTACGACGCCGCGCATCCCAGAGCGAAGAAGAAAGAGAAAACCGAAGAGTGAGCGCGCAACTGATCCTGCAACCGGGCAAGGAGCGCTCGCTGCTGCGCCGGCATCCGTGGATCTTCGCCGGTTCGGTCGAGCGGCTGGTCGGCCGCGCCCGGCCGGGCGACACCGTCGAGGTGGTCGCCGGCAAGCAGGTGCTGGCGAAGGCGGCGTGGAGCCCGGCGTCGCAGATCCGCGCCCGCGTCTGGAGCTTCGATGCCGACGAAATCATCGACAACGCTTTCTTCAAGCGCCGCGTCGCCGAAGCGGTGGCCCGGCGCGGCGTGCTGCCACGGCTGACTTTCGAGCCGGGCCTGCGCCTGATCCACGCCGAGTCCGACGGCCTGCCCGGCGTCATCGCCGACAAGTACGGCGATACGGTCGTCGTGCAGCTCACCAGCGCCGGCGCCGAGAAATGGCGCGAGGCGATCGCCGACGCGCTGATGCGGGCGACCGGCTGCGCGCGCATCTACGAGCGCTCGGACTCCGACGTGCGCGGCCTCGAAGGCCTGGAGCCGCGCGCCGGCTGGCTGCGCGGCGAAGCCCCGACGGGCGAAATCGTCATCGAGGAGCACGGCGTGAAGATGGCGATCGACATCGTCGGCGGCCACAAGACCGGCTTCTATCTTGACCAGCGTGACAACAGGAAGCTGCTCGGCGAGTTGTCGCAGGGCAGGCGCGTGCTCAACTGCTTCTGCTACACCGGCGGCTTCTCCTTGCAGGCGCTCGCGGGCAGCGCCGCCGCGGTGCTGTCGATCGACAGCTCGCAGCCGGCGCTCGACCGCGCCGTGGCCAACCTCGCCCTCAATCCGCAACTCGACGCCACGCGCGCCGAATGGCGCTGCGCCAACGTCTTCGACGAGTTGCGCCGGCTGAAGGCGGCCGGCGAAACCTTCGACCTCATCATCCTCGACCCACCCAAGTTCGCGCCCTCGGCGAGCTACGCGGAAAGGGCGGCGCGCGCCTACAAGGACATCAACCTGCTCGGCTGCAAGCTGCTGGCGCCTGGCGGGCTGCTGATGACCTATTCCTGTTCCGGCGGCATCGGCCTCGAGCTCTTTCAGAAGATCGTCGCCGGCGCGGCGCTCGACGCGGGGCGGGATGCGCGCATCGTCCAGCGCCTGCAGGGCGCCCCCGACCATCCGGTCGCGCTCGCCTTCCCCGAGGGCGAGTACCTCAAGGGCTTGCTGCTGCACGTTTTCTGATACCCTATCGGCATGCTCCGCCTGAAGCCCTTCCTCGCCGTCCTGCTCTCGCTGCTGCTGCTCGGCGCGCAACAGGCGGCGTTCGCGCACTTGATCGGCCACCTCGGCGCGTCGGGCGGGCCGGCCGCGGCCGAAGTCGCGGCGCTGGATCGGGACGACGCTAATCACGGCGAAGCGCGGACGCTTGCGGATGCCTGTACTGCCTGCGTCAGCGCGTCGGCCATCGCGTCGGCCGCGCCTTTCGGCGTTCCGCCACAGCTGACTTTCGTTGGCGGCGTCGAGACGCCGCCGGCGGCAGCGCCCCTTGCCCGGGTGGTGGCGGCGCCGCTGCCTTATCTCGCCCGAGCGCCCCCCTTCCTGCTCTGAAAACCCGACGAAAATCGCGGCGCCCGCCGATCCGGGCGCCGCTCGCCATTTGTTTTCGGAGAACATCATGCAAAGACGCACCCTTTGGCTGGCGGCGACGCTCGCCGCAACCGCGCCGGCCGCCCATGCGGACGAACTGAGCGCCCTGCGCGAGGAAGTCGCGCAACTGAAGAAAAGCTACGCGGAGCGAATCGCCGCGCTCGAAGCGCAAATCTCGCGCCTGACCCCGGCTGAGCCGATGCCGGTAAAAACCGGTGGTGGCACGCCGTCCGCGACGGGCTTCAATCCGGAAATCTCGCTGATTCTGCAGGGCCAGGCCAAGCGGATGAAAGACGTGCCGGAGCGCGGCATCACCGGCTTCTGGGCCCCCGGCGGGCATGATCACGACGGTCCCGAAAAACGCGGCCTGTCGCTGGAGCATTCCGAACTGGTGGTGGCCGCCAATATCGATCCGAACTTCCGCGGCCATCTCAACGTCGCGCTGCTCGACGGCCAGGCGGAGGTGGAAGAGGCCTGGTTCCAGACGCTTGGCCTGGGCAACGGACTCAAGCTCAAAGGCGGCCGCTTTCTGTCCGGCATCGGCTATCTGAACGAACAGCATGCGCATGCCTGGGATTTCGCCGACGCGCCGTTGATGACCAAGGCGCTGTTCGGCGAACATTACGCGCAGGACGGGCTGCAATTGAAGTGGGTGGCCCCGACCGACCTGTTCATCGAACTGGGCGCGGAGGCTGGACGCGGCGCCGGCTTTCCAGGCACCGACCGCAACAAGAACGGCAGCGGTGCCGGCAGCGTTTTTGGCCACGTCGGCGGCGACTGGGGGCCCTCGAGCGCCTGGCGCGCCGGCTTGTCTTATCTGGCGACGCGTGCGCAGGCGCGTTCCGGCCACTTCGAAGACGGCGATCCGGCCGGACCGAACGAGGTCGAAGGCCAGTTCAGCGGCAAGAGCCGCACCTGGATTGCCGACTTCGTCTGGAAATGGGCGCCTGATGGCAATGCCAGGTCGAGCGGTTTCAAGTTCCAAGCCGAATACTTCCGCCGTACCGAAGACGGCACGCTTGCTTGTGCCGCCGACGCCGCCGCGCTGCCGGGCAGCCCCTGCATCGGCCACCCGCTGGGCGCCTATCGCAGCCGCCAGAGCGGTTTCTATGCCCAAGGCATTTGGCGGTTCGCGCCGGCGTGGCGCGTCGGTTATCGCTACGACCGGCTCGACAGCGGCCGCCTGACTGCGGACTTGCTCGACGACGGCGTGCTCGACGGCGCGACCGGTGCGCTCGCCGCGTATGCACCGAAGCGGCATTCGGTCATGGCCGACTGGTCGCCCAGCGAGTTCTCGCGTCTGCGCCTGCAGTTCGCCCGCGACAAGTCGATGCTCGGCGTCACCGACGACCAATGGACGCTGCAGTACATCATGAGCCTGGGCAGCCACGGCGCCCACAGTTTCTAGGAGGCGGCGATGCGACTCTTTCTCGCGATTTGGGCGGTGCTGCTGGCGTTGCCTTCCCATGCCCTCGAGGTTTTCGCCACCGTTCCGGAGTGGGCGGCGCTGGTCAAGGAAATCGGCGGCGACAAGGTCAACGTGTTCGCCGCCACGCACGGCATGCAAGACCCGCATCGCGTCGAGGCCAGACCTTCGTTGATCGCCAAGGCGCGTCGCGCCGAGCTGGTGGTGGCGACAGGCGCGGAATTGGAAGTGGGCTGGCTGCCGATCGTGTTGCGCGAAGCGGGCAATCCGCGCATCCAGCCCGGACAGCCGGGCTATTTCGAGGCGGCCGGCTTCGTGCGCATGCTGGACGTGCCGGCGCGGCTCGATCGCGCCGCAGGCGACGTGCACGCGGCGGGCAATCCGCACGTTCAGACCGATCCGCGCAACATCCTGAAAATTGGCGAGGCCTTGGCCGAGCGGCTGGCGGCGCTCGATCAGGCCAATGCCGGCGCCTACCGCGCCGGCCTTGCGGCGTTCACCGCGAAGTGGCGCGCGGCGATGGCGCGCTGGGAAAAGGAAGCCGCTATCCTCAAAGGCGTGCCGATCGTCGTGCAGCACAGGTCATGGTCGTATCTCGTCGACTGGCTGGGCATGAAGGAGGTTGCGGCGCTCGAGCCCAAGCCCGGCGTCGAACCCTCGGCTGCCCATCTGGCCAGGCTCGTCGAACAGACTGCCGCCAGCCGGCCACGCCTGGTCGTGCGCGCCGCTTACGACCACCCGCGGCCGGCCGAGTGGTATTCGGCGGAAGCCAAGATTCCCATCGTCGTTCTGCCATTTACCGTCGGGGGCGACGACGCGGCGAAGGATCTCGTCAGCCTTTTCGACCTGACGATTCGACGTTTGTCGGAGCCGTTGCGATGAGCACCGAATGGAGTTTGCTGGCCGCACCGTTGGCGGCGGGCTTGCTGGTACTGGCGACGCACGTTCCGCTGGGCATCGAGGTGCTGCGCCGGGGCATCATCTTCATCGACCTCGCCATCGCCCAGGTGGCGGCGCTGGGCGTGGTGGCCGCCGGTCTCTTCGGTTGGCAAAGCCCTTGGGCAATCCAGGGCGCCGCCGTTGCGGCCGCTCTGGCCGGTGCCCTGCTGCTGACCTTGAGCGAGCGACGCTGGCCCGACCTCCAGGAGGCCCTGATCGGCCTGCTGTTCGTCACGGCCGCGGCGGCGGGCATCCTGCTGCTGGCCGACAACCCGCATGGCGGCGAACATCTCAAGGACTTGCTGGCGGGCCAAGTGCTCTGGGTTGGCTGGGAGCAGTTGGCGCCGGTGGCCGGCCTTTACCTGGCGCTGCTGTTGGTCTGGTTCGGCCTGGGCCGGCGGCTTGGCCGCATCGGTTTTTACACGGTGTTCGCGCTGGCGGTCACGGCCTCGGTGCAACTGGTCGGCGTGCTGCTGGTGTTCGCCAGCCTGATCGCGCCGGCGCTGGCGATGCGCCGGCGGGCCGGTGGGCGGCGGTTGGCGGCGTCGTGGTCGCTGGGAGCGCTCGGTTACGGTCTTGGGCTGATCCTGTCCGCGTGGTTCGATCTTCCCGCCGGCGCGGCGATCGTCTGCTGCCTGTCCGTCTTGTCCGTAGCCGCTCTGGTAGCGGCTCGGCAGCCGTCTGGCTGACTCGGCGGCGCGCGGCCCGCGGCGATCTGTGAGAGAATTCCCTTACGACACAGGGCCTGCACGACGACGTGGCATTCTCTCTTTTCGGCAAGAAACCGCCTCCCGCCCCGCTCGGGGGCAAGGGTTCCGCGCGACCGGCGACCAAGCCGGCGCCGGTGCCCGCTGCGGCGTCTGCCGCAAAGCAGCGGGAAGAGCTGGCTGCGCTCGATTTCACCCAGCCCGGCGAGATGGCCAAGCGATCGCTGGCGCGCATCGAAGTCCAGGAAACTTTTCATGAGATTCCGGCGGCGATCGAGCAGTCGGCCGTTTTGTTTTCCGCCGAGCAGCCCGACGCGGCCTGCGCACCGCTCGAAGGCGCGATCCACGCCGAGGACCTGGGACTGCATGCGCGGCGCGCCTGGGGCATGCTCTTCGAGCTCTACCAGCTGCTCGGCAAGCAGGGGAGCTTCGAGCAACTCGCGATCGAGTTTGCCGCCAGGTTCGAGACTTCGCCGCCTGCGTGGACCACTGCCGACGACAGTGCCGGCGCCGCCAAAGTCAGTGCCGGCGGCACGCCGACCGTGGCGCTGGCCGCACTGCGCGCCGACAAGGTGCAGGAAGCCGTCGGCCAGTTGTTCAGGCATGCCGAAAAGGGCGCCGCGGTCAGGCTCAGCCTGACGAAGACCGGCGATTTCGACGAGGAGGGCTGCGCCCTGCTGAACGAGGCGCTGCGGCAGTTGAAACGAACCGGCAAGCAATGCACGCTGGTCGGCGCCGACAAGGCCGCGGTCTTGCTGGCGCCTGTGGCCGCGGTGGGTGTCCGGGACAATGAGCAGGCCTGGTTGCTGCTTCTCGAGCTATATCAACAGACGGGCGACCAAGCGGCGTTCGACGAAGCGGCGGTGAACTATGCCATCACCTTCGAGTTGTCCCCGCCGTCATGGGAGTCCGTGCAGGCGGCGCCCGCAGAAAGCGACGAGCGCGAGCCGGCTGAAGCGGCGTTCGCCGTGCATGAAGATCCGGCGGTCTGCCGGCTCGAAGGCGACATCGTCTCCGGCATGGACGATGCCTTCGATGTCATCGAGGAATGCGCCGAAAGCGAGCCGCGCCTGACCGTCGATGTCAGCCGCGTGCGGCGCATGGATTTCGTCGCCGCCGCCAACCTGATGAACCTCGTGACGCGTCTGGCGGCGGCGGGCAAGCGGGTGCAGTTCATCGGGGTCAGCCATCTGCTGGCGGCCCTGTGGGAAGTCATCGGACTCGATCGCCTGGCAGGCATCGAGTTGCGCAAGGCATGAGGTAAGCGGCTTGGAACAATATCATGGCACCACGATTCTCTCCGTGCGCCGGGGCAGCGTTGTCGCGCTCGGCGGCGACGGGCAGGTGACGCTCGGCAGCATCGTCGTCAAGGCCAGCGCGCGCAAGGTGCGCCGTCTCTACAACGACAGGATACTCGGCGGGTTCGCCGGCGGTACCGCCGATGCTTTCACCTTGTTCGAGCGCTTCGAAGCGAAGCTGGACAAGCACCAGGGCAACCTTCTGCGCTCGGCGGTCGAACTGGCCAAGGATTGGCGCACCGACCGCATGCTGCGCCGGCTGGAGGCGATGCTGGCCGTGGCCGATCGCGAGCATTCGCTCATCATCACCGGCAACGGCGACGTGCTGGAGCCGGAGCAAGGCATCGTCGCCATCGGCAGCGGCGGCGCCTATGCGCAGTCGGCGGCGCGCGCGCTGCTGGAGAACACCGACCTGCCGCCCGAGGCACTGGTGCGCAAGTCGCTGGAAATCGCCGCCGAACTCTGCATCTACACCAATCGCAATTTCACCATCGAGACTCTCGGCGAATAGGCAACCACGCATCGTGTCGCGCGTTCCCCTCAAACCCCGGGATTTCGAAATCGGCCAGCCGCTGCGCTGGGACATCTACGACGGCCACGGCCGGTTGGTGCTGGCGCGCGGCACGGTGATCGCCAGCGAGCAGGAAAAGGAGCAGATCCTCAAGCGCCGTCACGTGCGCGAACTGGACTTGCGCCTCGAAGTGCCCGATGGCCATGGCACGCAGCAGCGCGGCGATGCCAAGCGCGAGGTGCGCGTGCTGCTCGACGAAACCCGCATCCAGCCCGGCGACGCCATGCAGTTGCAGGGCAGCCTCGACGCCAGGCGCTACGCCGTCCGGCTGATCGGCTACCACAAGGGCAAGTCGATCGTCGTCACCAATCCGGTCCAGGAGGGCACGGCGGTTTATCTCAAGGAAGGGCAGGCGTTCATCGCCCGGATTTTCTCGGGCAAGTTCGTGTTCGCCTTTCCCTGCACGGTGCTGACCGGCCAGGTGAAGCCCTATCCGCATCTGCACCTGAGTTATCCCGCCGACGTCGTCGGCATCAACATCCGCAAGGGCGAGCGGGTCCGGCTACGCGCCATCGCCGCCTTCGACATGGATGACGGCCGGCGTGGCGCCGGCGTCATCGTCGATCTTTCCAGCGGCGGGGCTTTCGTGCTGAGCAAGTCGCCCGACTTGGTGCTCGGCTGTTATATGGTGCTGAAGTTCAAGGTGACCATCGCCAGCATCGAGTACGTGCTGGAATTGCCGGGCTGCGTGCGCGCCGTGCGCGACAACGACGAGGAGCCCACGCTCGGCCGGGGTCACGGCATCGAATTCGTCAATATTTCTCCCGAGGACAATCTGGTGCTTGCGTCCTTCATCTTCCAGCAGATCGCGGACAACCGCGCATCATCGCCATCATCATGAGCCACATGACTCCCGCCGAGATCGTCTCGGAACTCGACAAGCACATCGTCGGCCAGGCGCGCGCCAAGCGCGCGGTGGCGATCGCGCTGCGCAACCGCTGGCGGCGCGCGCAGGTGGCCGAGCCGCTGCGCTCCGAGATCACGCCGAAGAACATCCTGATGATCGGGCCGACCGGCGTCGGCAAGACCGAGATCGCGCGCCGTCTGGCGAGGCTGGCCAACGCGCCTTTCGTCAAGATCGAAGCGACCAAGTTCACCGAGGTCGGCTACGTCGGCCGGGACGTCGATACCATCATCCGCGATCTCGCCGAGACGGCGATCAAGGATGCCCGTGAATCGGCCATGAAGGGCGTGCGCGATCGCGCCATGGATGCCGCCGAGGACCGCGTGCTCGACGCGCTGCTGCCGCCGGCGAGAGTCAGTCACGACCAGGCGCCGGATCGGCCGGCGGAGGACTCGGCGACGCGGCAGAAGTTCCGCAAGAAGCTGCGCGAGGGCGAACTGGACGACAAGGAGATCGACATCGAGGTCGCCGCGCCCAGCGCTTCGATGGAGATTTTCGCGCCGCCGGGCATGGAGGAGCTGACCCAGCAGATCCAGGGCATGTTCCAGAATATCGGCGGCGGCAAGCGCCGTTCGCGCAAGATGAAGATCGGCGACGCCATGAAAACGCTGGTCGACGAAGAGGCGGCCCGGTTGATCAACGATGAGGACCTCAAGGCGCAGGCGCTCAAGAATGTCGAGCAGAACGGCATCGTCTTCCTCGACGAGATCGACAAGATCGCCTCGCGCTCGGAAATGCACGGCGCCGACGTTTCCCGCCAGGGGGTGCAGCGCGACTTGCTGCCGCTGGTCGAGGGCACCACGGTGTCCACCAAGTACGGCATGATCAAGACCGATCACATCCTGTTCATCGCCAGCGGCGCCTTCCACCTTTCGAAGCCGTCCGACTTGATTCCCGAGTTGCAGGGCCGCTTCCCGATACGCGTCGAACTCGATTCGCTGTCGGTCGACGATTTCGAGCGCATCCTCACCCAGACCGATGCCTGCCTCACCCGCCAGTACCAGGCGCTGCTGGACACCGAGTCGGTGATGCTGAACTTTGCCGACGGCGGCATACGCCGGCTGGCCGAGATCGCTTTTCAGGTGAACGAGAAGACCGAGAACATCGGCGCCCGCAGGCTTTACACCGTGATGGAGAAGTTGCTGGAAGAGGTGTCGTTCGAAGCCGGCAAGTACGATGGGCAGACGGTGGATGTCGACGCCGGCTACGTGAATGCCCGGCTGGACGAACTGGCCGTCAACGAGGATTTGTCGCGCTACGTCCTCTGACGCCGGCTTTCGATCAGCGAATACACGGCGGGTACCACCACCAGCGTCAGCAGCGTCGACGAGATCATGCCGCCAATGACGGCGATGGCCAGCGGCTGCTGGGTCTCGGCGCCGGCGCCGAGTCCGAACGAAGCCGGGGCGAGCGCCAGTATCACCGTCGCCGACGTCATCAGCACCGGCCGCATGCGGATCGGACAGGCATTGCGCAGCGCCTCGTCGACTTTCATGCCCTGTTCGCGGCGCTGGTTGGTGAGGTCGACCAGCAGAATGGAATTCTTGGCGACCAGGCCGATGAGCAGCGTCAGGCCGATCATCGAGAAGATGTTGAGCGTCTGGCCGAAGGCCCAGAGCGCCGCCACGCCGCCGACGATGGCGAGCGGCTGAGCCAGCATGACGATGGCCGGCTGCAGGAAGCTGTTGAACTGGCTGGCCAGCACCATGTAGAGCAGCACCAGGGCCAGACCGAAGGTGAACACCATGTATTTCATGGTCTTGCCGAACTCCTCGGCCTGGCCGATCATCTTCACCTGATAGCCGGGCGGCAGGATCTCCGCTGCCGTCATACGCACGACCTCGACGGCCTCGCCGAGGGGAATGGTTGGCGTGGCGTAGAAGGTGGTCGAATACTGCAAATCGAACCTGCTGATCACGGCGGGCCCCAACTTCTCCTCGAAGCTCGCCACTGAGTCGAGGCGCACCATCGCGCCGTCCTTGTTGCGGATGAATATCTTCGAAAGATCCTTGGGCTGGGTAAACTCGCCTTCCCTGGCCTTGACGCGGATATCGTAGCGCTGGCCGTCGCCCGGCTCATCGTTGAACTTGGCGATGTCGATGCCGCCCGTGAGCATGTTCACCGCCAGCGCCACGTCGGCGCTCGCCAGATTGGCGTTGGCGATGCGCAGGCGGTCGGGCACGAACACCAGTTGCGGCAGGTCGAGCTGAAGATCGGTATCGACGCGGCCGATGCCGGGGATCGCCGCGAATTTCTGCTGCATCTCGCGCGTCAGGCGGCCGACCTCGTCGAGATTGTTGCCGGTGACGACGAACTGCAGCGGTTCCCCGCGCTGACCGGCGCCGACCAGGGACACCGGCGCGGCGAAGGCGCGCGCACCCGGGATGGCCGCCAGTTCCTGGCGAACCTCGGCAAGGACTTGGTGCTGGCTCTTGATCCGCTCCTCGCGCGGCACCATGCGTACGATGACCAGCGCCTGATTCACCTGGCCGGCGGTACCAAGGCCGATCAGGGAAAACTCCGTGTGGATTTCGGGGTGGCTGTTGAGAATGGCTTCGACTTCGCGCAGCTTGGCATCGGTGTAGTCGATGCTCGATCCCAGCGGCGTGCGCAGGGATACGCGGAAACGCGATTCATCTTCCTCGGGCAGGAAAGTCTTGCCGACATTTTGGAAGAAGAAGGCGCTGGTGGCGACGATCAGCGCGGTGATGACCAAGACCCATCCGCGGTGGCGCAGCGCGCGATCGAGCAGGCGGACGTAGATGCGATCCAGGCCGCCAAGGATGCCGTCGAGCAGGTGGTAAAGCCGGCCGTGCTGTTTTTCGACGCGCAGGTAACGGGAACAGAGCATGGGCGTCAGCGTCAGCGAGACGAACAGCGACACCAGTACGCCGAAAGTGACCACCACCGCGAAGGAGCGGAAAAACTGGCCGATGACGCCGGACAGGAAGATCACGGGGGCGAAGATCGAGACAAGCGACAGGGTCGCGGCGATCACGGCGAACACCACTTCGTTGCTGCCGTTGACCGCCGCCGAAACCGGTTCCGGATCGATCTCCTCGCGATGACGAAAAATGTTCTCCAGCACGACGATGGCGTCGTCCACGACCACGCCGATCAGCAGCAGCAGCGCCAGCATGGTCATCGAGTTGAGCGTATAGCCGAAAAAGTAGATGACGGCGATGGCGCCCAGCAGCGATACCGGAATGGCCAGCGCGATGATCATGGTCGACCGGACGGAACGCAGGAAGAACCACACTACCAGCGAGGCGAGCAGGGTGCCCTCGATCAAGTGCTGTTTGAGCGAATTGACGATGTCGAGAATGTAGGAGGCGTCGTCGGAGACGATGACGACGCGCAAACCGGGCGGCAGTTGCGGCTCGATTTCGTTGACCACTTTTTCCCGGACGCGGTCGACGATCGCTACCGTGTTGGCGTTGGCTACCTTGATGACGGCGATGCCGACCGTCATCTCGCCCTCGAAGCGTGCCAGCTGCCGATTGTCGGTCAGGCCGTCCTCGAGTTCGGCGACTTCCCGCAGGCGGACGGCCACGCCGTTGCGCTGGCCGACGACCAGGTCGGCCAAGCGGTCGAGCGTATGAAACTCCAGATCGAGCTTGACCAGGTTTTCCGTGGTCTGGCCGACGACGAAGCCGCCGGCCATTTGAACGTGCTCGTTGGCGAAGGCGGCGGCGATGTCCTGGGCCGAGATGGCCAGCGCCGCCATGCGGTCCGGCAGCAGGTTGACGCGAATGGTGCGGTCCCGGCGTCCGCCGAGCCGGATTTCGCCGACGCCATCGATGGTCTCGAGTTTCTTCTTGATCACGTTGAGGGCGTACTGATTCATCTGCTGCTGAGTGCGGTCGCCCTGCAGCGCCAGCCAGAAGATCGGCGACGCATTGGTTTCCATCTTGGCGACGACCGGCGGATCCGTGTCCTTCGGCAGCCGTCGCAACACCTGGTTGACCTTTGCCTGGACTTCGTTGAAGGCCACGTCGATGTTCTTCTCCAGGACAAAGCTCACGTTCACCGCGGAAACGCCGGGCGACGAGGTGGACTGGATGTGCTCGATGCCCGGCACGCCATTGACGGCCGTCTCGATGATATTGGTGATGCTGGCGTCGACGATGTCCGGGTTGGCGCCCTTGAGCGTCGTGGTCACCGAGATCATCGGGAATTCGATGTAGGGCAGCCGGTCCATGCCGATGCGGCTGATCGAAATGATGCCGAACAGCATCAACGCCGCCGACAACATCCACGCCAGGACGTGGCGTCGAACCGAAAGTTCCGGGAGGGTCATTGTTTTGCTGCGGGCGGCGCGCCGCCGCCGCTGACTTTGGCGGGCTCCTTGATCGCCACGACGGCGTTGTCGGTCAGAAAGCCGGCGCCGTCCAGCGCCACGGTTTCACCGCCGGCCAGGCCTTCCAGTACCTCGACACGGCCACCGCGCTTGGCACCGGCCTTGATCACTTTCTGGCGGGCCTTCTTTTGGCCGCCGTCCGTCTCGATCACATAAACCACCTTGCCGGCCTGACGCAGCACGATGCTTTGCTCGGGAACGGTCAGGGCGGTGGCCTTGGCGGCGACGGCAACGGCGCCATTGACGGTGCCGCCGCCGCGCAGCGTGCCGTCGTTGTCGATGTCCGCCAGCACGTCGAGCGAGCGGCTGCCCTCGACGATGCCGGGCCGGATATCGTGGATGCGGCTTTCGTACACCCGGCCCGGCGCCGACGGCGACGTCAGCCGCACGGTCATGCCTTTCTTCAGGCGCGGCGCGGCGCTTTCGGGAAACGGCAGGTGCACGCGCAGTTGGCGCGGGGCTACCAGCTGGAACAAGGGATCGCCGATCTTGACATAGTCCCCGGGCGCAACGATCTGCACTTCGACGACGCCATCGATCGGCGCTCTCACCTGCGTCTTGCCCAGGTTGCGATGGCTGCTGTCGGCGCGCGCGCGCGCGGCGTCGAGTTGCGCGACCACGGCGGCGCGCTGGGCGGCGACGTCGTCGCCGGCGTTCTTCGAGAGAAAGCCCTTGGCCACCAGCGCCTGCTGGCGTTCCAGCAGCCTGCCCTGCTGGGCGGCGAGCGCCTCGAGCCGGCGCACCTCGGCTTCGTCGGCGCGGTTTTGCAGCGCCACGTCGCCCTGGTCGATGACGGCCATCACTTCACCCGCCTTGACCGCCGTGCCAGTACGGGCGAACACCTTGGTTACCCGGCCGGCAACTTCGGCGCCGACCTTGGGGTCGGCCACCACCTCGAGCGTGCCCAGCGTTTCCTCGACCACCTCGAAATCCCCCGAGGTGACCTGAGTGACGGTGATCTGGGTCGGCGGCGGCCCGGTGCGGGGTTTTTCCTGAGCCGGCTTGCCGCAGCCGAAAAGGACGGGCAACAGGAGCGCGACAAGGAGAGAGGTACGCATCACGGCAGTAGCGATTCGCTGGCGAACAATTCGGCGAGGGTCTCGCGACGACGGATCAGATGCATCCGGTCGCCGTCGATCATGACCTCGGCGGCGCGAGGCCGGGTGTTGTAGTTGGAACTCATGGCCATGCCGTAGGCGCCGGCGGACATGATGGCGAGCGGATCGCCGGGAGCAAGCGACAACTCGCGGGCATGGCCGAGGAAGTCGCCCGACTCGCAGATCGGCCCGACGACTTCGTAGACGCGGGCGGGCGTCGGCGTCCCGCCGTCGCTGACTTTGACGATTTCATGCCAGGCATCGTAAAGCGCGGGACGGGCCAGGTCGTTCATGGCGGCGTCGACGACGGCGAAGTTCTTCGGCTCGCCGTGCTTGAGCAACGCCACCCGCGTCAGCAGCAGGCCGGCATTGCCGACCAGCGAGCGGCCGGGCTCGAGCAGCAGCTGTTCCTGGCGATCGCGCATGACCGCCAGCAAAGGCGCCAGGTACTCGGCCACGGAGGGCACCGTTTCGTCACGGTACCGAATGCCCATGCCGCCGCCCAGATCGATGTGATGCAGGACGATGCCTTCGGCGGCCAGCGCGTCGACCAGGCCGACGATTTTCGTGGCGGCTTCCGCCGCCGGCGCCGGGTCGAGCAATTGCGAGCCGATGTGGCAATCGATGCCCCGCACAGTCAGTCCCGGCAGCGCGGCGGCGCGACGGTAGAGCGGCAGCGCCGCCTCGAACGGTACGCCGAACTTGGCGGACTTGAGGCCGGTGGAAATGTACGGGTGGGTTCTGGCATCGACGTCCGGATTGACGCGCAGCGATACCGGGGCCTGTCGGCCAAGCTCGATCGCGACGGCGTTGAGCGTCTCGAGTTCCGGGACCGACTCGACGTTGAAGCAGAGAATGCCGGCTGCGAGCGCCTGGCGCATCTCGGCGCGCGACTTGCCCACGCCCGAAAAGACCACCTTGCCCGGGTCGCCGCCGGCCGCCAGCACGCGCGCCAGTTCGCCGCCGGAAACGATGTCGAACCCCGCGCCGAGGCGAGCGAACACGTCGAGAATGGCCAGGTTGGAATTGGCCTTGACGGCATAGCAGATCAGGGCCGGCCGGCCAGCCCGATCCGCCAGCGCGGCCTGGTAGGCCTGGTAGGCCGAGGTCAGGGCGGCGCGGGAATAGACATAGCACGGCGTGCCGAAGCGCTCGGCAACTTCGGGGAGCGGAACTTCCTCGACATGCAGTATTGAGCCACGCCGCGAAAAAGCCGTCGTCGTCGCGGATGCCGTCATCGGGCAGCTCCGGCGGCGCTGCTATGATCGGATGGCGCGAGTTTTGTGTCGGGCGCCGAAGCCGCGGGTTTGGTGGTCGGCAGGGTCAGCGGACCCTTGGTGCCGCAGCCGGCGACGCCGACGATGGCCAGGGTGCTGACGAGAACGATGAAGGCGTGCATGGCAAGGACTCAAAGGCAGGCGGCAATGTTAACATGGGGCGATCATGGAAGAGCGTGAATTCAATGCCTTGGCCGACCGGATGCTCGGCCGTATCGAGGACGCCATCGAGGGTTGCGGCGAGGATGTCGATCTCGAGGTCAAACCGGGGGGCGTGCTCGAGCTGGAATTCGAGGATGGCGGCAAGATCATCATCAACCGCCATTCCGCAGCCCGGGAAATCTGGCTCGCGGCCCGCTCCGGCGGCTACCACTTTCGGCCCGAGGGCGACCGCTGGCTGGGTACCCGCGATGGGGAGGAGCTGATGACGGCCCTGGCCCGCTGCATGTCCGAGCAGTCGGGCAGGACGATTTCCCTGACCTGAAATGCAACGGCGCCGCCCGGCGCCTTGCGTTCGTCCGCCGGATCCGGCCGTTGGTCGGCAACCCTTTGCGTTTCTCGGGCAAGGGGCTTAAAAGCTACCGTGAGGTCAAGGGAGATACTTCATGGCACGCGCAATGCTCGCACGGACACGGGATATTCGGAGATACAAGGGCTTCACGCTGATCGAGATGATGATCGTGGTGGCGATCGTCGCGATTCTCGGTGCGATTGCCCTGCCGGCCTATAGAGACTACGTGCGGCGCGGCAGGATTCCCGAGGCCACCACCGGCTTGGCGCAGGCCCGCATCGGTTTCGAGCAATGGTTCCAGGATAACCGTACCTACGTGGGCGGTCCTTGCCCCGGGAACACCAGGAGCTTCACCTTCGCCTGCAATACGGCGGCAGCCACTTTTACCGTCACGGCCACCGGGCTTGGCGACATGGCGGATTTCAGCTACACGATCGACCAAGTGAACGCCAGGACGTCCGCGACGCCGTGGGGCGACGGCGCAACCTGCTGGATCGCGCGCAAGGGCGACACATGCTAAAGAGGCCCGGCCCTTCGAGAATGCGCGGCATTTCGTTGATCGAGAGCATGATCACGATCGCGATTCTTGGCATTCTCGTTGCCTTGGCCATGCCCATGGTCGGCGACTGGCTGATGAACGCCCGGCTTCGCAATGCGGCCGAGTCGATCCAGAACGGCCTGCAGATGGCGCGTACCGAGGCCGTGCGCTGCAACGTGCCCGTGGAGTTCGTGCTCGATGCGGCCTACGACTCCTCCTGGACCATCCGGTTCGCCTATGCCGCCTTGCCGACGCCGTGCCGGAACGCCATTCCCATCGCGCAGTGGCCGACCGTTCAGTCGCGACCGGCGGAAGAAGGTTCCAGGAATGCCGTGGTCGTGCCGACGCCGGCGAATGCGACGACCGTCACTTTCGACGGCTTGGGCCGGCGCGTGGCCGCCAATGCGGATGCCAGCGCCGTCTTGACGCGTGTCTGCGTCGATTTGCAGCCCGCGACGCTTGCCGCCAGCCGGACCCGCGACCTCGAGCTCAATATCGAAGCCGGTGGCGGGGTGCGCATGTGCGATCCGAAGGTGTCGGATGTCAATGACACGCGTTTTTGTCCCGATCGCGCCAACAGCGACTGCACGGGACGATAGAAAGATGCCCATGAACGATTCCCGTCGTCTGCTCGGCAAGCGCAACCCGGTCGGTCAGGCGGGCGTCGTCTTGATCGAGGTCCTGGTTGGGGTGTTGGTATTCTCGATCGGCATTCTCGCCATCGTCGGATTGCAGGCCTTTGCCGTCGAGCAGGTATCGGATGCCAAGTACCGGCTGGACGCCAGCATGATCGCCAACCAGCGCATCGGCCGGATGTGGGTCGACCAGGCCAACCTGGCCAACTATGTGACCACCAACCAGTCGTTGCCGGAGCTCCCTGACGGCAAGCTCACCATCACGGTCGTCGGCACGAGCGATGTCACTGTCACGGTCAACTGGACACCGCCGCATAGCGGCATCGAGCATACCTTTTCGCAGGTCGCCAGGATCAACCCGTCTTCTTGAGGCTGAACGTGAAGAAGAATTTTCTTAGACAGAGAGGTCTGAGCCTGGTCGAGATCATGGTGGGGCTGGTGATCGGCCTGATCACCGTCATGGTGATCGGCCAGGTCGCCGCGGAGTTCGAGGGACAAAAGCGCACCAGTACCGGCGGCGGCGATGCCCAGAGCAATGGCGCGGCGGCGCTGTTCCTGCTCGAGCGCGACATCCGGATGGCCGGCTACGGCCTGATGATCGGCTCCTGGGGGCAGATGTGCCCCTTGGGCATCAATATCTATTTCAACGGTACGGTGATGTCCGATCCGGGCGCCAATCCCGCCAATGGCGGGATCCTGGCGCCGGTGCGCATCATCGATGGCGGCGGCGACAATGCCGACACCATCGTCATGGCGCGCGCCGATGCGCCGACAGGCATCATGCCGAACACCATTATTCGGGATATGCCCAACTCGGCCTCGGAAATTCGGGTGACTTGGGGTGCCGGACTACAGCAGGGCCAATTGATCCTGGTGGGTGCGCGCAACGGCTCGAAGATCTGCACGCTCATGCAATTGTCGCAGGATCCGCAGCCGGTGCAGGCCGGTGCTGAGTTCAACCTGCAGCACAACCCGGGGCAATTCCCCTACAACCCGCCGAACCCCAACGTCTTTACCAATGCACCGGCGTACACGATCGGCGATATCGTGCTCAACCTGAGCAACCTGAATCATCAGCGCTATTCCGTCCAGTGCAATCAACTGACGGTGGTCGATCCGATTGTCACGGCTGCGCCCTACACCTGCGCCAATACCCAGCCGCTGGTGGATCAGATCGTCAATGTCCAGGCCCGATATGGCGTTGCCCCGGCGGGTAGCCTGACGGTAAACGAATGGGTCGAGCCGACGGGAGTTTGGGCAGCCAATACTCTGACGGCAACGCAAATCGGACGAATTCTTGCGGTGCGGGTGGCAGTGTTGGCGCGCAGTCCGCAGATGGAAAAGGAAGCGGTCGAGGCAAGCTGCAATGGCGGCAGCGGCTCGATTGCCCTGTGGGCGGGCGGACCGGCAATCGCGCTGTCGGGCGATGAATGCAGGTACCTCTACAAAGTGTTCGAGACCGTGGTGCCCATCAGGAATTCCATCTGGGGATGCGGTCAGACGGGGGTGTCGTGTTCGCCATGATGGCCACGGAAAAACGGAAGCTGGGGCAAGCGATGACCAAGCCTATTGCGATGAATGGTCCTGTTTCGCGAAAGTCAGGCGTGGCCATGCGCCAGACGGGAGTGGTTCTGGTCATGGCCTTGATCGCGCTGGTGGCCATCACGCTGGCGGCACTGTCGCTGGTCCGCTCCGTCGATACTGGTGTCATGATCGCCGGCAACCAGGCTTTCAAGGAGGCTTGCCTGGGCGCGTCTGATATCGCTATCGAAAATGCATCGAGTTGGCTGTCGACGACATCCAAGGAGGCTTCCAATGCGCTCGACAACGACAACAGCGCGGCCGGTTACTACGCGACGACCATGGAAGCTTGCGATCTGACCGGCAACCGCACGCAGACCAACAGCACGGACGATGTCGCCTGGAGCGGTAGCGTCAACGCCAATTGCAATGCCCGGGCGCAGCCGGTGAATGGCATGCCGGACGGATACTCGTCGAGCTACCTGATCATGCGCATGTGTCAGTCGCCGGGTTCGACAAATGATCCCGACGTCCGCTGCGCCAGCGATGTTGTTCCTTCGCAGTCCCGCTTTCACGGCACGCCGGATTACAACTACCGCATCCAGAACGCCGGAGAGCGCGCGCGCGGCAGCGGCCAGGCCAGTGTCTACTACCGTATCGTCGCGCGTTACCCTTGAGTAAGCCGGAGCACGCCATGCGGACATTTCGCCACTTTCTCATACCGATTGTCTTCACGCTGTTGTCGGCTACCGCGTCGGCCGCCAATGTCGATCTTGCCGACAAGCCGCTCGTCAACGGAGTCTCAAACAGCGTCAAGCCGAACATCATGTTCATTCTCGACGACTCCGGCAGCATGGGTTGGGATTTCCTGCCGGACAGCGTCAATGGCGAGCAGGGCAACAATTGTTTCAAGAACTATCTGTACAACAAAGTCTATTTCAATCCCGGCTACGCCTATCTGGCGCCTGTCGACGCGTCGGGCAGCCCCTTTGGCAACGCCGCATTCGGTGCAGCCAAGCGCGATGGTTTCAATAACGGCTCGTCGACCGCGAATCTTGCCACCAGCTTCAGGGCCCATTCGAGCGATACTGCGCAGCAAGCCTACTATTACGAGTACACAGGCGCGGGCACG
>JAGVUA010000144.1 GCA_019136545.1 Betaproteobacteria bacterium | reverse complement strand
GGCACGACGTGCAGGATGGGCGATAGCAGTCCGTAATGCTCCGGCAGGCGCAGGATATGCACGCCCTCGGTTTCGGGCACCTCGGAGTCGGCGTCCGCAAAAACATAGAGCTCGCCGCCGCGCGCGCGCACTTCCTGCAGGTTGGACTTGAGTTTTTCCAGCAAGGAGTCGTTGGGTGCCACGGAAATCACCGGCATCTCATCGTCGACCAGCGCCAACGGACCGTGTTTGAGCTCACCGGCGGGATAGGCCTCGGCGTGAATGTAGGAAATCTCCTTGAGCTTGAGGGCTCCCTCGAGCGCGATGGGATAGTGGTGGCCGCGGCCCAGGAACAATGCGTGATGCTTGCCGGCAAAGCGCCCGGCCCAGCGCTCGATTTCCGGCTCCAAAGTCAGTGTCCGCGATACGGCGATCGGCAGGTGGCGCAGCGCGGCCAGATGCTTGGCTTCCTGCTCGGCGTCGAGGCGGCCACGCTGTTTGGCCAGCACAAGCGCCAGCAGCGCCAGCGCGGCAAGTTGTGTGGTGAACGCCTTGGTCGAAGCCACGCCGATCTCGGGGCCGGCGCGCGTGAGGAACTTGAGTGCCGCTTCGCGGATCAGCGCCGATTCGGGGACGTTGCAGATGGTCAGGGTCTTGGCCATGCCCAGCGACTTGGCGTGCTTCACGGCGGCCAGGGTATCGGCGGTTTCCCCCGATTGCGATATCGCCACCACGAGGGCTTCCGGATTCGGCACGGAATCGCGATAGCGGTACTCGCTGGCGATCTCGACCTGGCAAGGCAGGCCCGCCAGCTGCTCGATCCAGTAGCGGGCGACCAAACCGGCATGATGGCTGGTGCCGCAGGCGATAATGAGCACGCTGCGCGCATCGCGCATGAGGTCGGGGGCCGCCGTGCCAAACAAGTTCGGCGACAGCCCGGCGCCACCGGTGATCATCTCCAGGGTGTGGGCCAGCGCCTGCGGCTGCTCGAAGATTTCCTTCTGCATGTAATGCCGGTACTGCCCAAGCTCCACGGCATCGGCGGACAGGCTCGACTCGAATCGCGGCCGATCGGCCGCGCTGCCATCCTGGCGGATGATGCGCACGCCGTGACGAGCGATCTCCGCCACGTCGCCGTCCTCGAGATAGATCATGGTGCGCGTCACCTGCAGCAAGGCCGCGGCATCGGAGGCCGCATAGTGGCCCTGTTCGCCCAGCCCCAGCAACAAAGGCGCACCGTTCCGGGCGACGATGACGCGCTGCTCGTCCTCCCGCAGCACGGCGATGGCATAGGCGCCGACCAGCCGGACGGTGGCCAGCCGCACGGCCTCGAACAAATCCGGCGCTGACTTGAGGGTTTCCTGGATCAGGTGGGCGACGACTTCGGTGTCGGTATCCGACGTAAACGCGTAGCCGTTGGCGGCAAGCTCCTGCTTGATCTCGGCGAAATTCTCGATGATGCCGTTATGCACCACCGCCAGGCCAGCGGAGATATGCGGATGGGCATTGCGCTCCGACGGCACGCCGTGCGTGGCCCAGCGCGTATGGGCGATACCGCAGCCGGCCGACAGGCTGCCGACCTCCTTGGCCAGCGTCGCGACGCGGCCAACGCTGCGGAAACGGGTCAGTGCCGGATTGAGCACCGCCAGTCCGGCGGAATCGTAGCCACGATATTCGAGCCGGGTCAGCCCTTCGATCAGAACGGGAACGATGTTGTTGCCGGCGATAGCCGCGACGATGCCGCACATGGATTCAGTCCTTTTTCTTCTTGACCGGGCGCTTCCAGCCCGGCACGGTGGTCTGCCTGGCCCGGGAGATGGTCAACTGGTCGGCTGGCGCATTGCGCGTCAACGTCGTGCCAGCACCGAGCGTGGCGCCGCGGCCAACCGTCACCGGCGCCACCAGTTGGGTATCCGAGCCGATGAACGCATCGTCCTCGATGACGGTGCGGAACTTGTTGACCCCGTCGTAATTGCAGGTGATGGTGCCGGCGCCGACATTGACGCGGCTGCCAATCGTCGCGTCGCCAAGGTAGGCAAGATGGTTGGCTTTGGAATGGTCGGCGATGGCGCTGTTCTTCACCTCGACGAAATTGCCGATGTGCACGTCTGCGCCGAGCGCGGTGCCCGGCCGCAGGCGGGCAAACGGACCGATGACGCTATGGGCGCCCACCACGGCATCCTGGATGACACAGTGGGCATTGATGCGCGCGCCTTCCCGCAGTTCGACACGACCCTCGAACACGCAATTGACGTCGATGAAAACGTCCTTGCCGCACACGAGTTCGCCGCGCACGTCGATGCGCGCGGGATCGGCCAGCGTCACGCCTTGCTCCATCAGCGCATCGGCGATGTTGCGCTGGTGGATGCGCTCCAGCGCGGCGAGCTGGACCTTGCTATTCACGCCTTCGACTTCCCAGGTCGCGTCCGGCTGGGCGGCGTCGACCGCCATGCCTTCGCCGACTGCCAGGGCAACGATGTCGGTCAGGTAATACTCGCCTTGGGCATTGCGGTTGCCCAAACTGGGCAGCCAGCGTGCCAGCGCCGCCGTGGGCGCGACGAGTATGCCGGTATTCACCTCGTCGATTTCGCGTTCCGCGTCATCGGCGTCTTTTTCCTCGACGATGCGAACCACGCGGCCGTCGGCCCGGACGATGCGGCCATAGCCGCGCGGATTGGCCAGCTGAACGGTGAGCAAGGCCAGCGTGTCGCCATCACTGACTTTCAACAGTCTATCCAGCGTTTCCGCCCGGATCAGCGGCACATCGCCGTACAGCACCAAGGTCTGCGCGCCCTGGTCGAGATGCGGCAATGCCTGCAAGACGGCATGGCCGGTTCCGAGCTGAGGATCCTGCTTGGCCCAGGCCAGATCGTCGGCATCCAGCGCTTCGCGCACCTGCTCCCCGCCATGACCATACACGACGCAGATGCGGCCCGCGGCCAGCCTGCGCGCGGTATCGAGCACATGGCCGAGCATGGGTTTGCCGGCAATCGGATGCAGCACCTTGGGCAGGTCTGAGCGCATCCGCTTGCCCTGGCCGGCGGCGAGAATGACGATGTTCATCGGAATCCTTAACGGCTACTCTGAGTTGATATTAAGGCACATGCCAAACGAAAACGCCGGTATTGACCGGCGTTTTCTTCCATCGCGCGCGCCCTCAGCGGGGCAATAGTGATTGTCCCATCAGGAACTCGTCGACGGCCCGCGCGCACTGCCGGCCTTCGCGAATCGCCCAGACCACCAAGGACTGCCCGCGCCGCATGTCGCCGGCAGCAAAGACCTTGCCGACGCTGGTTGCGTAGCAGCCGGCGCCGTCCGTCGTCGCGCGCGCATTGCCACGCGCATCCCTGGCGACACCGAAACCGTCGAGCACCGAGGCCACCGGGTTGGTGAAACCCATCGCCAGGAAAACCAGGTCGGCCCGTATTTCGAATTCGCTGCCGGGAACCTCGATCATCTTGCCGTCCTGCCAGTCCAGGCGCACGCACTTGAGCCCCTTCAGTTGGCCGCTCATTTCGCCATTTCCGCCGACGAACGCCTTGGTGGCGATCGACCAATCGCGCTGGCAGCCTTCGTCGTGCGACGACGAGGTGCGCAACTTGGTTGGCCAGTAGGGCCAGACCAGCGGCTTGTTCTCGCACTCGGGCGGCCTGGGCAGAAGTTCGAACTGGGTGACGCTGGCCGCGCCATGCCGGTTGGACGTGCCAACGCAGTCGGAGCCGGTATCGCCGCCGCCAATCACCACGACATGCTTCCCCGCAGCCGAGATGGCGTTCTTGCGGCCGCCGGCCACCTCCTTGTTTTGCGGGATCAGAAACTCCAGCGCGTAGTGCACGCCTTCGAGATCGCGCCCGGGGATCGACAAGTCACGCGGCGTCTCGGAACCGCCTGCCAGTACGACGGCGTCGAAGTCCTGCATCAACTGCTCGGGGGCAATGAGCTTGACGGCATCGTTGGCGACGCCCGCGGGCACATCGGTGCCAACCATCGTCCTGGTGACGAATCGAACGCCCTCCGCCTTCAATTGCGCCGCCCGCCAGTCGATGAGGCGCTTGTCGAGCTTGAAGTCAGGAATGCCGAAGCGCAGCAGGCCGCCCACCTGTTCATTTTTCTCGAATACCGTGACGTCGTGTCCGGCCCGCGCCAGTTGCTGGGCACAGGCAAGACCGGCCGGTCCGGAACCGACGATGGCGACTTTCCTGCCCGTCTTGACGGTGGCGACCATCGGCACGACCCAGCCGTTCTCGCCCGCCTTATCGATAATGGCGTGTTCGAGCGACTTGATGCCAACCGGCTCGGCGTTGATGCCGAGCGTACAGGCGGCCTCGCAGGGCGCGGGGCAGATGCGCCCGGTCATCTCCGGGAAGTTGTTGGTCGAATGCAGGATCTCGATCGCCTCGCGCCAGTTGCCACGGTAGACGGCGTCGTTGAAGTCGGGGATGTTGTTGTTCACCGGGCAGGCGCTGTTGCAGAACGGAATGCCGCAGTCCATGCAGCGCGCGCCCTGCACCTTCGCCTGATCGTCAGCCAGATGGCCAACGAATTCCCGGTAATGCCGGAGCCGCTCGCTGACTTTCGCATACGGTTCGGAAAGCCGCTCGAACTCGAGAAATCCAGTAGGCTTGCCCATCACGCCACCTTTCTTTCTTGGACTGCCGCCATATCCTTGAGCGCCCGGCGATATTCGTTCGGGAAGACTTTGACGAACTTGGCGCGGAAAGTCGGCCACTCGTCCAGAATACGCTGCGCCATCTCGCTGCCGGTTTCCGCCAGGTGCTTTTCGAGCAAGCGCTTGAGCAGCGTTTCGTCGGCGATGCCTTGGTGGCGGGTGCCATCATCGGCCTGCTCGGCAGCCGGCAACACCCGCTCCAGCTTGACCATCGACAGGTTGCAAAACTTTTCGAAGATGCCCGCTTCGTCAAGCACGTAGGCGACGCCGCCGGACATGCCGGCGGCAAAATTGCGGCCGGTACGGCCGAGCACGACGACGGTCCCTCCTGTCATGTACTCGCAGCCGTGATCGCCGGTGCCTTCGACAACGGCCGTCGCGCCGGAATTGCGCACGCAGAAACGCTCGCCGGCGACGCCGCGGAAGAATACCTCGCCCTCGATGGCGCCGTACAAGACGGTGTTGCCGACGATGATGTTCTCGCAGGGCTTGCCCCGGAATGCCTTGGGCGGCTTGACGACGATCTTGCCGCCGCACAGGCCCTTGCCGACGTAGTCGTTGGCTTCGCCGGTCAGGTCGAGCGTGATGCCGCGTGCCAGGAAGGCGCCGAAACTCTGCCCCGCCGTGCCGGTCATGCGCACGCAGATGGTGTCGTCGGGAAGGCCCTGATGGCCGTAGCGACTGGCCACCTCATGGGAGAGCATGGTGCCAACCGTGCGGTTGCGGTTCCTTACCGAGACGTCGAAGCTGACTTTGCTGCCGTGATCTATCGCCGGCCTGGCTTGCGCGATCAACTGGTGATCAAGCGCCTTGGCGATGGCGTGATCCTGCGTTTCGCAGTGGACGCGCGCGACTTCGGTGCCGACGGCCGGCATGTAAAAAATGCGCGAAAAATCGAGACCGCGGGCCTTCCAGTGATCGATGCCGTCCCGCATGTCGAGCAGATCGGAGCGGCCGATCAATTCTTCGAGCTTGCGCACCCCCATCTCGGCCATCAACCGCCGCGCCTCTTCGGCAACGAAGAAGAAATAATTGACGACATGGTCGGGCTGGCCGGTGAAGCGCTTGCGCAATACCGGGTCCTGCGTGGCCACGCCGACCGGGCAGGTGTTGAGGTGGCACTTGCGCATCATGATGCAGCCTTCGACCACCAGCGGCGCCGTGGCGAAACCAAACTCGTCCGCGCCCAACAGCGCGCCGATCACGACGTCGCGCCCGGTCTTCATCTGGCCATCGACCTGCACGCGAATGCGGCCGCGCAGGCGATTCAGCACCAGGGTCTGCTGCGTCTCGGCGAGACCGAGTTCCCAGGGCGTACCGGCGTGCTTGACCGACGAAATCGGCGACGCGCCGGTACCGCCGTCGTGACCGGCAATGACGACGTGGTCCGCCTTGGCTTTCGATACGCCCGCCGCCACGGTGCCGACGCCCACCTCGGAGACCAGCTTGACCGAAATGGAAGCTTTCGGGTTGGCGTTTTTGAGATCATGGATCAGCTGCGCCAAATCCTCGATCGAGTAGATGTCGTGGTGCGGCGGCGGCGAAATCAAACCGACGCCGGGCACCGAGTGGCGCAGAAAGCCGATGTAATCGGATACCTTGTGGCCCGGCAACTGGCCGCCCTCGCCGGGCTTCGCGCCCTGCGCCATCTTGATTTGAATCTGGTCGGCGTTGGCCAGGTATTCGGCAGTGACGCCGAAACGGCCCGAGGCCACCTGCTTGATGGCCGAGCGCAGCGAATCGCCTTCCTGCAGCGGAATGTCGCGCTCGATGCGATTGGCGCCGATCACGCTCGCCACCGTCTCGCCGTCGCTGACTTTGCGGAAGCGTCGCGGGTCTTCGCCACCCTCGCCGGTGTTCGATTTGCCGCCGATCCGGTTCATGGCGATCGCCAGCGTCGAATGGGCTTCCGTGGAAATGGAGCCGAGCGACATGGCGCCGGTGGCGAAGCGCTTGACGATTTCGCTGGCCGGCTCGACCTCGTCCAGCGGCACGGGTTGGCCGGCCGGCTTGATCTCGAACAGACCGCGCAAGGTCATGTGGCGCTTGCTCTGGTCGTTGATGATCTTCGCGTATTCCTGATAGGTCTCGAACTTGTTGGCGCGCGTCGAATGCTGGAGCTTGGCGATGGCGTCCGGCGTCCACATGTGCTCCTCGCCGCGAACCCGGAACGCATACTCGCCGCCGATGTCGAGCATGTTGGCAAGCACGGGGTCGCTGCCGAAGGCGGCGGCATGCGTGTTCAGCGCCTCGAGCGCGACTTCCTTGAGGCCAACGCCCTCGATGCGCGTTGGCGTGCCGGCGAAGTAGCGACTGACGAACTCGGACGACAGCCCCACCGCTTCGAAAATCTGGGAGCCGCAGTACGACTGGTACGTGGAGATGCCCATCTTCGACATCACCTTCATCAGGCCCTTGCCGATCGCCTTGATGTAGCGCTTGTGGCATTCATGAGCGTCCGGCTTGCCCGGTAGGCCGGGGGCGAGCGTGTCGATGCTGGCAAACGCCAGCCACGGATGGATGGATTCGGCACCGTAGCCTGCCAGCAGCGCAAAATGATGCACCTCGCGTGCATCGCCGGTCTCGACCAGCAGACTGCACGCGGTACGCAGACCCGCCTTGACCAGATACTGATGAACGGCGGAGCAGGCCAGCAGCGACGGAATCGGCGCGCGCTCGGCCGTGACGTTGCGGTCGGACAGGATGATGACGTTGCTGCCCTGGCCGACGGCGCGCTCCGCCGCCGCGCAGACCTGATAGAGGGAACGCGAAAGTCCCGCCGGACCTTCGGCGGCGACGGTCGTGATGTCGATGACCTTGGAGCGGAACACGCCCCCCGTCAGCGCGTCGATCTGCTTGAGCTTGGCCATGGTGGCCGGCGCCAGGATGGGCTGGTGCACCTCCAGGCGCGGCACGGGCTCGCTTTCGTCGATCTTGAGCAGATTGGGATTCGGGCTGACCAGGGAAATCAGCGACATGACAATCTCTTCCCGAATCGGATCGATCGGCGGATTGGTCACCTGCGCAAACAGTTGCTTGAAGTAGTTGAACAGGGGCTTGTTACGGCTCGACAACACCGTCAGGGCCGCGTCGTTGCCCATCGAGCCGGTGGCCTCTTCGCCGTTGGTGGCCATCGGCTCGAGGATGAACTTGATGTCCTCCTGCGTATAGCCGAACGCCTGCTGCAAATCGAGCAGTGGCGCGGTCAGCTTGTCCTTCGATCGCACCTCGGGCATTTCGTCGACGTAATGACGCGACTTGTCGATCCACTGGCGATAGGGCTTGGCAATGGCCAGCGCGTGCTTGATTTCCTCGTCGTCGATGATCCGCCCCTGCTCGAGATCGAGCAGCAGCATCTTGCCCGGCTGCAGGCGCCATTTCTTGACGATGCGTTCCTCGGCAATCGGCAGCACGCCGATTTCCGAGGCCATGACCACCAGATCGTCGTCGGTGACCAGGTAGCGGGCCGGTCGCAGGCCGTTGCGGTCGAGCGTGGCGCCGATCTGGCGGCCGTCGGTAAACGCCACCGCCGCCGGACCGTCCCATGGCTCCATCAGCGCCATGTGATACTCGTAGAAGGCGCGACGGTCCTCATCCATCAGCGGGTTGCCCGCCCAGGCCTCCGGAATCAGCATCATCATGGCATGCGACAGGCTGTAGCCGCCCATTACCAGCAATTCCAGCGCATTGTCGAAACTGGCGGAATCAGACTGCCCGTCGTAAATCAATGGCCAGATCTTTTCCAGATCCTCGCCAAACAGCGCGGAGGAAATATCGTGCTCGCGCGCCCGGATCCAGTTCACGTTGCCCCGCAAGGTATTGATTTCGCCATTGTGGGCAATCAGGCGGAAGGGGTGCGCCAAATCCCAGGTCGGGAACGTGTTGGTGGAAAAGCGCTGATGCACCAAGGCCAGCGCGCTGACCAGCCGCGCGTCGCGCAAGTCGACAAAGTATTTGCCGACCTGGTCGGCCAACAGCATGCCTTTGTAGACGATGGTACGGGTCGATAGCGAGGGGACGTAGAACATCTTGCCGTCGGCGAGCTTCAGCGCTTGCACCCGATGCCCGGCTTCTTTGCGGATGACGTAGAGCTTGCGCTCGAAGGCATCCTGGTCCTTCACTTCGGTGCCGCGACCGATGAACACCTGTCGAATCACCGGCTCGAGGTCCCTGGCGGCCTGGGCAAGACCGCCGTTGTCGCAAGGCACGTCGCGCCAGCCAAGCAACTTCTGGCCTTCATAACGCACGGTGCGTTCGATCGCCGCCTCACAGGCACGCCGGCTTTCTGAATTGCGCGGCAGGAAGATCATGCCCACGCCATATTCGCCGGCGGCCGGCAGCGTTACGCCCCGACCAGCCATTTCCTCACGCAGAAACGCGTCGGGAACCTGAATCAGGATGCCAGCGCCGTCGCCAAGCAGGGGATCGTACCCGGTTGCGCCACGATGCTCCAGGTTCATCAGGATCTGCAAGCCCTGCTCGACGATGGCATGGCTCTTGGCGTTTTTGATATGGGCGACAAAACCGACGCCGCAAGCGTCGCGTTCGTGAGCAGGATCGTACAAACCCTGCTTGTCGGGCATGGTCATTGGCGTTTCCTTTGATGTTGGCCGGCCGCCCGGCTTGGCAGCGCCCCGGCACGGGAAATGGCGGTGCCCAAAGCAATTCGGCGCGTGTAAACGCGCCGAACTCTCGAACCGACCATTTCGGGCGAACCTTGAAATATACCGAGATTCGCCCCGCCCTTCAAGGCGCTGCCGCCCCCCCACGAGGCGGCCTGGCCAACGGACCGCTAATAGGTACCCTGGGACATCATGGCGTCGGCAACCTTGACAAAGCCGGCGATATTGGCCCCATCGACGTAATTCACGAAGCCGTCTTTCTCGCCATGCTGCACGCAATTGGCGTGGATGTCCTTCATGATGCGATGCAGTTGCGCGTCAACCTGCTCGCGCGACCAGGGCAGGCGCTGGGCGTTCTGCGTCATCTCGAGACCGGAAGTGGCCACACCCCCGGCGTTGGATGCCTTGCCCGGAGCGTAGAGAATACGGGCGCCCAGGAAGACATCCACCGCCTCCAGCGTAGACGGCATGTTGGCGCCCTCGGCAACGCACTTGACGCCGTTCTTGACCAATTCCCGGGCATCGTTGCCATCGATCTCGTTCTGCGTCGCGCTCGGCAGGGCGATGTCCACCGGTACGCTCCAAGGCTTGACGCCCGGCACGAACTTCAGATTGAATCGCTTGGCGTATTCGGAAACGCGGCCGTACTGGTTGTTCTTGATGTCCATGAGGGCATCCAGCTTTTCCCGAGTGAAGCCGGCGGCGTCGACCACGGTGCCGTCCGAGTCGGAACAAGTCACGACCTTGCCGCCCAGTTCGAGGACCTTCTCGATCGTGTACTGCGACACGTTGCCCGCCCCCGATACCGAGACGCGCATGCCATCGAAGGACATGCCTTTGCGGGCCAGCATCTCCTGAACGAAGTAAACGACGCCATAGCCGGTCGCCTCGGGACGAATCAGACTGCCGCCGAAAGACATGCCCTTGCCCGTGAATACGCAAGCGGCGTTATTGGACAGCTTCTTCATCATGCCGGCCATGAACCCGACTTCGCGGCCCCCCACGCCGATATCGCCGGCGGGCACATCGGTGTCCGGCCCCAGGTGTCGATAGAGCTCAATCATGAGCGCCTGGCAAAAGCGCATCACCTCGCCTCGGCTCTTGCCCTTCGGATCGAAGTCCGAACCGCCCTTGCCGCCGCCCATCGGCAAGGTGGTCAGCGCGTTCTTGAAGGTCTGCTCGAAGGCGAGGAACTTCAGGATTGAGAGATTGACGGAGGGGTGAAACCGCATGCCACCCTTGAACGGCCCGATCGCCGAACTGTGCTGAACGCGAAATGCCCGGTTGACCTGGGTTTCACCACGATCATCGATCCAGGCAACACGGAACTGAATGGCGCGCTCGGGTTCGACCAAGCGTTCCAGAAGGCCGGGCTCCCCATATTGCGGATTGGCGGCGACAAAGTCCCACAAGCTGCCCATGACTTCCTGTACCGCTTGCAGGAACTCGGGCTGATTCGGATCACGCGCACGCACATAATCCATGAAGTCCGACAGAGTCTTGTATTTCATGCTGCTCTCCATTCAGTTTCAGATTCTTTTTGCACCAATTCGAACACAATGCGAGCGCAATGATTGGTGCGGCACCACTTTGGTGCCGGATTTTATGCCCGAAATCAAGACACAAAAAGGCTTTTTCGGAAAGTCAGTCGCCGCGAAGCGCCGAGTCAGGCGCAACAGCCTTCAATCGCGGCTCGAACCGCGTCCGGAGGGGCGTCGGCATAAGTGCAAGCTTCGCCCAGTCGTTTCAGCAGTACCAGACGCAACCGCCCGGCAACGACTTTCTTGTCGTGGCCCATGAGATCGAGATACCGTGCCGCCCCCAGCGGCGCACCGATCACGGGCAAAGCGGCGCGCGCCAACAAATCGCGGACACGATCGACGTCGGACTTCGCCAGCCAGCCCAGTCGCCGTGAAAGTTCCGCGGCCATCACCGTCCCTGCGGCAACCGCCTCGCCGTGCAGCCATTCGCCGTAGCCGACCCCCGTTTCGATGGCATGCCCGAAGGTATGGCCGAGGTTCAGGAGGGCGCGACCGCCTTCCTTGGCCGTTTCGCGTTCGTCGCCGGCAACCACCTCCGCCTTGTTGGCGCATGAACGTTCGATGGCGAACGATAGCGCCTCCGGGTCCCGGGCCATCAGCCGGCCCATGTTGTCTTCGAGCCACTCGAGAAAAGGCAGATCGCGAATCAGGCCATACTTGATGACTTCCGCCATGCCTGCCGACAGCTCACGGTCCGGCAGGGTGTTCAGGGTATCGGTATCGGCCAGCACCATGCGCGGTTGCCAGAAGGCGCCGATCATATTTTTACCGCGCGGATGGTTGATGCCGGTCTTGCCGCCCACCGAAGAATCTACCTGCGCCAACAAGGTGGTGGGCACCTGGATGAACGGAATACCGCGCTGGTAGGTCGCCGCGGCAAATCCGGCAAGATCGCCGACAACGCCTCCTCCCAGCGCCATGAGGGTGGTGGCGCGATCGCAGCGATCGGCCAGCAGCGCGTCGAAGATCCGATTGAGCGTTTCCCAATTCTTGCTCGACTCGCCATCGGGCAAGACGACTTCCGTAATCCGTATGCCGGCGGCTTGCAAAGCGCCCGTCCATCGGGCGAGATAAAGCGGTGCCACGACTTCGTTGCTAACGATCGCCACTCTCGGCGTTGGCAACTCGGCCGCCACCAAGTCAGCCCGTCCGAGCAAGCCTGAGCCGATATGTATTGGATACTGCCGCTCCCCGAGCGCGACGTTCAAGGTCGGCATCGCAGCTTCAACTCCTTCTCGATACGCTGTACCAACGCCCCGGCAGCGCCTTCTTTACCATCGACGACCAAGTGCGCAATCTCCCGATAGAAAGGATCGCGCTCCGCGAACAGCGTCTTGAGCCTGGACAGGGGATCATCCACCTGCAGCAAGGGCCGGTTGCGATCATGGCGGGTCCGCAGATAAAGCACGTCCGGCGGCGCGCATAGGTACACGACAATCCCGTTGTCATGAAGGCATCGCCGATTTTCCGCGGCCAGCACAGCGCCGCCTCCCGTCGCCATCACCAGATTCGGCTCCTTGACCAATTCGGCCAGCACTTGGCTTTCGCGCCGGCGGAAACCCGCCTCGCCTTCGATATCGAAGATCAGCGGAATTCGCGCGCCCGTGCGGGTCTCGATTTCCTGATCGCTATCGACAAAACGGCGATGCAATCGCTTGGCCAGTTGCCGTCCGACCGTGGTCTTGCCGGCTCCCATGAGGCCAACCAGATAGATATTGGCGGAACAGCCTTCGGCTTCGTGAATCACGTCTGGATTCTAACAGTCGACCGTCCAGCGCCGGCGAAGCCGGCCCTCGCGCGTATCGGAAGACCGATCAGCGCAGCGACAAGGTATCCGCGACGATCTTCGGCGTGACGAAGACCAGCAACTCCCGGCGATTGTCGGTCTTGTCGGTCTTGCGGAACAGGTGGCCGAGCACAGGTACATCGCCCAGCAAGGGCACCCGCGTCACCGTGTTCCGCTCTTCCTGGACATAGATGCCGCCGATCACCACCGTGCCGCCATTCTCGACCAGCACGTCGGTCTTGACGTTCTTGGTATCGATGGCCAAGCCATAGGACGTGGACAAAGACGGATTGACGTTGTCCTTGTTCACCTTGAGGCTCATGAGCACCTTGCCGTCGGGCGTGATGTGCGGCGTCACATTGAGCGAAAGAACGGCTTTCCGGTAAGCCACCGTCGTCGCGCCAGAGCTGCTGGCCGACCAATATGGCAACTCCTGTCCATCTTCAATGGTTGCCTCTTTCTGATCGGCGGTCAGGACGCGCGGACTCGAAATCGTCTTGCCCTTGCCGTCGGCCTCCATGGCGGAAATCTCCATCGTCAGAATCTGCGACAAATTACTGTTAAACAACGACAAGGCGAACTGGCCGGCCGGATTGGTCGCGGCAAGGTTCACGATCTGTTGATCCTTATAAACGACTGATGTATTAGGAGAGGCCTGATCAAAAGTGATCTTTCCAGTACTTGAGATATCAGTGATTCGACCCGTTGGAACATACGCCCCGGCTGTCTTCGTGTAGCCTAGTCCCGGTACCCAAACTGACGAAGGACCGTAGGCAAGCAATCGGTTTGCATCCGATGTCGTTCCTGCAACACCCCATTTCATATTTCCAAGGCCATGCCCTCCGAGCGCAAGGCCCTTTGCATCACTAATACCCAAACGCGCACCCAACGACTTCGAGAAGGTGTTGTCAGCCTCGACGATGCGCGCCTCGATCAATACCTGCCGCACGGCCACATCGATCTCGGTGATCAAATGCCTAACCTCGCTCAGCTTGGTCGGCGTATCGGTGACGAACAGCTTGTTGGTGCGCTGATCGAAGATGGCGCTGCCGCGGTCGGACAGGATCCGGGCAGGCAGCTTGGCGGTTGCCGAGGCCGCGGCGCCGCCGCCACTTGCACCACCGACCGTGCTGATCCCCCTCAGCATCTTCTCGACCACATCCGCTTTCTGGTAATTCAACTGAAAACTCTCGGTCCGCACGGGCTCCAGTTCGGCAATCGCCTGCTTCGATTCCAGTTCCAATTTTTCGCGCGCCGCCAACTCATCGCTCGGCGCAATCCAGATGACGTTGCCGTTCTTGCGCATGGCCAAGCCCTTTTGCTTCAGAACGATGTCCAGTGCCTGGTCCCACGGCACGTCATTCAGGCGCAAGGACACGTTGCCCGCCACCGTGTCGCTGATCACGATGTTGAAATTGGTGATGTCGGCAAAGACGTGCAGGAGTTCCCGGAGCGGGATGTTTTGAAAATTGAGCGAAACTTTCTCGCCCTGGTAACCCTGTCGCTGGGACCCTTGGAAGAGCCGAGAGGGATCCTCCTTCAAAGGCTTCACCTCGATCACGAACTGATTGTCGGTCTGATAGGCCGTGTGCTCCCAGAGCCCTTGGGGCGTAATGACAATTTGAGCGTTTTCGCCCTGCCGCGTCGTATTGACCGTGGTCACCGGGGTCGCGAAGTCGCTGACATCCAAGCGTCGACGCAGTTCCTCGGCAAGCCGAACCTTCTGGAACTCGACCAGCAGGTTCGGCCCCTGTTGCCGCACATCGACGCCGATATCGGCATCCGACAAATCCACCGTCACCAAGCCCTCGCCCGTCTTGCCGCGCCGAAACTTGATATCCCGAATCGCCCGGGCATCGTCCGATTTCCCCGTCGCGGCAAAGTGCTGGCCCGTGGGTGCGACACCTTCCCCGACCAGCGTGGGCACCAAGGTCACCAGGAAGTCCTTGCCTTCGAGCTGTGTTTGATAATTACCCATCCTCTTCAAGTTGAGCACCAGGCGGGTCCGGTCGCCCACCTGAACGATATTGATGCTGCGCAGTTCGCCTTCATTGACCTGTTGCAGCGTGCGGCCGAGCGAATTGCCTGTTCCGGGGAAATCGAACACCACGCGCGCCGGGGCAGCCACGCTGAAACTCGCGGGAGCCGCGGTAAGCGCCTGCTTCATGCCGACCTTGATCATGGTATTGCCGTTCTGCTGGGTCACCATCAGCGATTCGATACCATTCGCAACCGTGGCTTCCGCGCCGGTGGCACTGAGCGCGGCCGGCAGGCACGTTCCATATCCCAACATCAAGGCCAACAAAAAGCGGGCGATCAGCCCAAAATATCGGGAACTCATTTCTTCGTCTCCTTCTGCGGCTGCCCGCCCTCCTGCAACTGCAGCGTGGCAAGCCGCTCCACCCAGTCGGTCGTATGGCCACTGGGATCCTGGACTAACTCCTTGACACTGATCTGCGCCTCGGTAATCGACGAAACCACGCCGAAATCCTGCCCCAGATGATTGCCGGTCCGAACTTGATGAACCATATTGTCCACCTGGACCAACGCATACAGCGCCTTGTTCTTGCGTAAAACCCCTACCATCCGCAGCGACTCAAGCGGATATGCCTCCAGCGGTTCCCGCGGCCGGTCGAAGTCGGGTTGAACTCCGCCGCTGCTCGCACGTTTTTCCGGCATCGCCTTGGAAGGACTAAACGGCTCCGGCAGATCACCGGCGTCGTATGAAACCACCGGGAATGGCTTGATCTCGGGAATCGGCTGAACTCGGCCGTGCATGTTCTCCGAAGCTTCGGCCATCCACTGCTTCAGGTCCTGGTGCTCGTCAACACCGCAGGCAGCCAACACCAGCACGAGCAAGAAAACGGGAGATCGGCTGTTCATGACGCTACTTGCCTCCTCCCTTTGCCGCGGTCGGCGCAGACCCCTTCGCCTTGTCCTTATCCTTGGCTTGCTTCTCTTTCTTCTGGCGGGCGACTTCCTCTTCATCGAGGTAGCGGAAGGTCTTTGCCAGCGTGGACATCGCTAGCCCCCCTTCCTTGGTCTGAGCCACTTCGATGTCGTTCAAGGTGACGATGCGCGGCAGTTTAGCGATATCGCCGGTAAATGCGCCAAGGTCATGATAGGGGCCGGAGATCTTGATGGTAATAGGTAGCTCGGCATAGAACTCGTGGAATATCTCGGCGCCAGGCTTGAACAAATCGAACTGAAGCCCGCGGCCGAGGCCCGCCTGATTGATATCGATCAATAGTGACTCCATCTCGGAGGCGTTGGGAAGCTGCTTCAGCAGCGCCCCGAACGAGCGGTTGATTTCCGCGAGTTGCTTCTGGTACTCCTCCAAATTGACGGCCTGCGTCTTCTTGGTTCGCCATTCTTCCTTCAGCTTTTCTTCCTGCTGCTGCTTGTTGTCGAGCTCTTCGAGTTGAACGCGCCAGCCCATCCACCAGCCCAATGCCACCACGAGGAGCAGGATGCAAACCAGAATGATCGCCTTGGGCAGTGTCGGCCACGCTCCCGGATCCTTGGGATCTAGATTCTGGAAGTCCGACACCAGGGCACGAGCGTCGAAGGCCGGAAGTTTCATGGCAGGAATCTTCGGCGCTTTCACGGCTTGCCATCCTTCCGCGTTGGCGTCGGCTTGGCGGCGCCGGCCGACCCCTTGGTCCCCGGCAGGGCCTTGACCTCTTCATTTGACTGCTGCCGGGTGAATTGCACCCGCATGGTGAAGTCGTTGAGTCGACGCTTGTCCACCGTGACCGCCTTGATTTCCACCAGATCGGGTTTGTCCAGCACCGGCGAGTCGTCGAGATTGCGCATCAACGTCGACACCTTGGCATTCGATTGCGCCAAGCCGTTCAAGGTAATCGTCTGACCGGCCTGCTTCACCGACTTCAAGTACACGCCGCTGGGCACCTGCCTTGCCAGTTCGTTGAACATATGGACCGTCTCGGTGCGATTTGCCTGCAGCGATTCGATGATCTGCTTGCGCGACAACAGCGCTTCCGTTTGCTCCTTCAACTTCTTGATTTCGTCGATCTGCTTATCGAGTACGGCGATTTCCTTCTTGAGAAACGCGTTCTTGCCTTCCTGAGTTGAAATGTAGCCATTCAGGACAGTGTAGCCAAGGAACCAGATCAGCCCCGCCAATACCAGCATCAACCCGGATAGCGCATAAAACTGCTCGCGCCTCGCCTTGCGCTTCTGTTCGCGATGTGGCAGCAGGTTGACGCGAATCACTGATCCGACCTCCGCATGGCCAAGCCGCAGGCCACCATCAGGAGCGGCGCGTCAGCCATCAGTTGCCTGGGTCTGACTTTCGAGGAAGGCACCATGCCGGCAAATGGATTGGCGATGATGGTCGGAATCTGCGTCCTGTTGGCGACGACCTCATCGATCCCGGCGATCGCGGCGCAACCGCCCGCCAGAACAATGTGATGCACCTGATTAAACTGGGTGGAGGAAAAGAAAAACTGTAACGCCCGGGAAACCTCGACCGCAAGACCCTCGATAAACGGACGCAACAACTCCGACTCGTAGTTTTCCGGAGCGCTGCCTGAACGTTTGATCGACTCGGCTTCCTCGGCGCTCATGCCATAGGCGCGCATGATGTCTTGCGTCAATTGGCCGCCGCCGAACGCCTGTTCGCGCGAGTAGACCAATTGATCGTCCTTCATCACCATCACTTTTGTCGCAACCGCGCCAATATCGACCAAGGCGACGATCTGATCCTTCCCCTTGGCGGGCACCTGCTTGCGCACCAACTCAAAGGCAGCCTGCACAGCGAAAGATTCCACATCCATTACCAGTGGTTTCAATTCGGCGGCTTCGGCGCAGGCAACGCGGTCCTCGACTTTTTCCTTGCGAGATGCGGCAATCAATACCTCGACCTCTTCCGGACTGGATGGCACCGCACCGAGAACCTGGAAGTCCAGGTTGACCTCGTCAAGGGCGAATGGAATGTATTGGTTGGCTTCTGACTCGACCTGCACTTCCATCTCGGTCTCGCGCAGGTTGGCGGGCAATATTATTTTCTTGGTAATAACCGCCGCCGTCGGCAAGGACATCGCGACAAACTTGGTCGAGGTCCCCAGCCGGCGCCAGCATTTATGCACGGCCTCGGACACGGCGTCGAAGTTGGCGATATTGCCGTCGACGACGGCATCCCTCTGCAGATACTCGATACCGTACCGCTCCAGACGATAGGTTTCCTTGCCGCTCTCGGTAAGTTCGACCATCTTGACGGCGGACGTGCTGATGTCCAAGCCCAGGAGCGGCCGCGCTTTGGGATTGAAGATCGAGAAGTCGATCTGCAAGACTTTCCCTTTCAGAACATTTACTTAGCGAGACTACGGATAATTTACTTCAGATGCTATCAGCAACCATATCGGCTGTAAATAGAAATTCTTGAGCAATTGCGCCCATCAAAAGGGCAGTTACGGCAAGCCCGATATAATTGCCCGGCCTTCATCCATCCAAGTCACATAACCTTGTTCTCACGCATCCCAGCGAGTCTGCGCTGGTTTTTCCTAGCCGTTTTTGCTCTGGTCGGCACCTTGCTCGCCGCACTGGCGCTTGGTGGCATCTTCGTCATCCTGGCCTACCCGCAACTTCCGTCCCTCGAGGCGCTGACCGACTATCAGCCGAAGATTCCACTCCGCATCTACAGTTCAGACGGGTTCCTGATTGGTGAATTCGGCGAGGAACGACGGCGCATCGTCAAGGTACAGGACCTGCCGGCGCATCTCAAGCAAGCAATTCTCGCCGCCGAGGACGAACGCTTCTATCGCCATGCCGGCGTCGACACGCTTGGCATACTGCGTGCTGCCTACGCCAACCTCGTCAACGGTGGCAAGCGTCAAGGCGCTTCGACGATCACGATGCAGGTGGCGAGGAATTTCTTTCTTTCGTCCGAAAAAACACTGACCCGGAAGCTTTACGAAGCCTTGCTGTCGTTCAAGATAGAACACAACCTGAGCAAGGACGAAATTCTGCAACTCTATGTCAATCAGATTTATCTGGGACAACGCGCTTACGGCTTTGCGGCCGCGGCGCAAGTCTATTTCGGCAAGGCCCTAGGCGATATCACCACAGCCGAAGCCGCGATGCTGGCCGGACTGCCCAAGGCGCCTTCGCTTTACAACCCGGTTGCCAACCCCAAGCGGGCGCGCATTCGACAGCAGTATGTGCTCAGGCGGATGCGCGAACTGGGGTTCATTTCGCCGGCCGATCTTCAGGCGGCAGAGGCCGAAAATCTGCGCATCAAGCATGATCTCAACGATTTCGGCGTTCATGCCGACTACGTCGCGGAAATGGCGCGTCAGATCGCTGTCGACCGCTTCCAGGACGATGCCTACACCATCGGCCTGCGCGTCACCACGACCATTCGCAAGGACGATCAGGAAGCGGCTTATCAAGCACTGCGGCGCGGCGTGCTCGACTACGATCGACGTCATGGTTACCGTGGTGCCGAGGCTTACGTCGACCTCGCGAAAACACAGGCCGACCAGGAGGAAGAACTGGATGAGCTCCTGCAGGACTTCGACCTGGTGGGCGAGCTGTACCCGGCGCTGGTGCTCGCGGTCGACGGCACGCGGGTTCGTGCCTACCTTCGCGGGGGCGAGGTCGTCGATCTTCAAGGCAACGCCCTCAAGTTCGCCGCGCGCATGATCGATGAGAAAGCCCCGGCCAACAAGCGTATCCGACGTGGCGCGGTCATCCGCCTGATGAAGGACGACAAGCAGGGCTGGCAGATCGCCCAGATCCCGGAAGTCGAGGCTGCACTGATCGCGGCCAACCCTCAGGATGGCGCCGTGCGGGCGCTTGTGGGCGGATTCGATTTTGGCCGCAACAAGTTCAACCACGTCACGCAGGCCTGGCGCCAACCCGGTTCGAGTTTTAAGCCCTTCATCTACTCTGCGGCACTGGAAAAAGGCTACAACCCCGCTTCCGTGATTCCGGACGAACCCATCTCCATCTCGGCCGAGGAAACCGGCTCCCAGGCTTGGGAGCCCAAGAACTACGATGGCAAGTATGAAGGGCCGATGACGCTGCGAGCCGGCCTCGCCAAGTCCAAGAACATGGTATCCATCCGCCTGCTAAGGTCGATCGGCACGCATTACGCGCAGGACTACGCGATGCGCTTCGGTTTCGACGCGGACAAGCATCCGCCTTACCTGACCCTGGCCCTGGGCGCCGGGTCGGTAACGCCGTGGCAACAGCTCGCGGCTTACTCGGTATTCGCCAATGGCGGCTACAAGATCGAACCCTATATCGTCAAGGAAATCGCCGACATCAAAGGCAACGTGCTGGCCGCCACCAAGCCGGTTTCGGCCGGCGACGAAAATCTCCGGGTCATCGATCCGCGTAACGCTTACCTGATGGACAGCATGATGCACGATGTCGTGCGGCGCGGCACTGCCGCCCGCGCCAACGTGCTGAAGCGCAGCGACCTTGCCGGCAAGACCGGCACCACCAACGATTATGTCGATGCCTGGTTCTGCGGTTACCAGCCTAGCGTAGTCGCCATTGCCTGGATTGGTTTCGACCAGCCCAGGCGACTGGGCAGCGGCGAAACCGGCGGAACCGCCGCCTTGCCCATGTGGATTGCTTACATGCAGCAGGCGCTCAAAGGCGTGCCGGAATCGTTCATGGAACGACCCGAGGGGCTAACGCCCATCGCCACCTCCGACGGCGGAACGCAAGACTACGTCTATCGCGAACATCTTCCGGTCACTGACACGCTTTCCCCGGTGTTCCATCCATAGCCACCGTACGCTCGGGTCAGAAGTTACGTCGCAGTCTTATCCTTAGTATCAACCAACACACTAGTTCACCAATTCGCGCCAGAGCCCGCGCTTGATTTTGCTGCCAGGGCTCG
>JAGVUA010000088.1 GCA_019136545.1 Betaproteobacteria bacterium | reverse complement strand
TCCTTTCTCGAGCCTCGGATATAATCCGCCCTCTTTTGGGCCGATAGCTCAGCTGGGAGAGCGCCGCGTTCGCAATGCGGAGGTCGAGGGTTCGATCCCCTTTCGGTCCACCAAAACACCAAGGCCAACCACTCTCGGTTGGCCTTGTCCTTTCTGCGGAACCTTCAAGCCACGCGCCCTTCGCCGCTATTCTGCGACGACTGCCCGAGTTGCCGGACGCACGGATTTCCGTCCGAGTTTGGGTCACTCCCGCTCTCTCTTCTCAAAAAATGCCGGCAAACGTCTTTCCGACACCCTTCGCAGAATGCCTGTCGCTTCAGCGAGTTGCGCGAAGATCACAAAGGCAGGTTTGCCGCTGCCATTGGAGCAGCGATTCGTACCGCTAAACCCTGAACGTGCCCCTGCGCAGCCGCTAAAGTGGGACTCGGTTGGCATGGTTGCAGCGTCGGCTATCCCATTGCCCCCTTGATGGACGAAAACCCCCTGCGCACCATCATCGCAAGGCTATTGTCGATTCGCTGCGGTACCGGCGTTGAGTACAAGTTCGACAATGCGTGGGCCGTCATCAACGCCATCCGCTGCGACCGGGGCGAATCCTCGTTGAAGTGGCACACCTTGTACCTGATTGCCGTGCGCATTTACGGGCCGACATTAACCTCAGAGCAGGAGTAGAAAGTGGCGAAATGGCGGGAGACGGTGAAGTCCAGCATCGAGAATGAAGAACCGATGTATGTGCGAGACACCGTCTATGACCGGTTGCTCGGCCTCCTATTTCCTGAGATGCGGTCAGCGCTGAACAATTCCTTCGGCACGCCACTGCAGATTCTCGAAAAGGACTACGACACAACTGAGGATTTGCCGGAGCCGCCGCCAGCCCGGTTTGTAACATCGAATGACGCATTCTTGCGTGGCAAGGCGTTTTCCGAATGGGCTCAACGCTATCCAGAAGCGGCCAAAGCGTGGCTGAACAGCCCGGCCGGAAAGAACCACCAGGAGCAGCGACGCGGTCAAAGCCGTGACGGAAGTCAGCAATATGGCCAATGGAAAAGAAAGCATACGTAGCTGGTCGATATCCATCAGGCAAAATAGTTATCGGTGGCGCAGCATTTGAGCCACTTGCTCCTCGACAATGCTCGTACTGGTGAATGGAGCGATGAAGGGGAGTAGGGTATGCCGATCAAGCAAGTTCTGACCGACCAGCGGATACCGGTCAAAATCTGGACCGATGAGGTCGATGACAACTCAAAAAAAACAGCTGACCAATATCGCCAGCCTGCCGTTCATTCATCACCACGTCGCCGCCATGCCAGATGTGCACTTAGGCATCGGCGCGACCATCGGCTCGGTGATCGCGACCCACAAGGCCATTATTCCCGCCGCTGTCGGTGTCGATATCGGCTGCGGCATGGTGGCCTGCCGGCTTTCCATCACGGCCAATGATCTGGACGAAAAATCCTTGAAGGGAGTCTTCGACCAGATCAGCCGGGACGTTCCCGTCGGTCGAGGTATGCACAACAACCGAAGGTCGTTCGAGGATCAAGCGCTGCCGTTCGCGACGGGCCTTAACCGGATCCTGGAAAAGCATCCGGTACTGGAAAAAACCATCTGCGGCACGACCAAGTGGGTCAAGCAACTCGGCACCCTCGGCGGCGGCAATCACTTCATCGAGGTTTGTCTGGATGAGTCCAATCAGGTGTGGGTCATGCTGCACTCGGGGAGTCGGGGCATCGGCAATGCGATGGCCGAATACTTCATCCAGTTGGCCCGCAAGGACATGGAACACTGGATGATCCAGCTGCCGGATCGCGATCTCGCCTACTTCCCTGAAGGCACCGAACATTTCGACGACTACGTCGAGGCCGTGCATTGGGCGCAGGAATATGCATTACAGAACCGGCAGTGCATGGTCGACCTGGTGCTGGCCGCGCTCAAGCGCCACCTGCCTCCCTTCGATGTCACCAGTGAGGTGGTGAACTGCCATCACAACTATGTGGCTCGCGAGCATCACTTCGGCGCGGACGTCTGGGTAACCCGCAAGGGCGCCATCCGGGCGCGCGAAGGCGATCTGGGGATCATCCCGGGCAGCATGGGGGCGCGCAGCTACATCGTTCGCGGCTTGGGCAACCCGGAAAGTTTCACGTCCAGTGCCCATGGCGCCGGCCGCCGGATGAGCCGTACCGCTGCCGAAAAACAGTTCACCGAGGCCGATCTTGCGCGGCAGACCGATGGGGTGATCTGCCGCAAGGATAGTGGCGTCATCGACGAAATTCCCGGCGCCTACAAGGATATCGATGCCGTGATGGAGAACCAGAAGGATCTCACCGAAACGCTGCATACCCTGAAGCAAGTGGTTTGCGTGAAGGGGTAGTGGGACGAAAGGGCAGGGAGAAATAATGGATACGCGAAATTTGGTGGTCGGCAGCCGTATCGAGCACGGGCTGCACGGATCGGGAACCGTCACTTTTGTCGGCACGGATTATCTCGGCATCGCATTTGATGGCGCCGGGGAGGCATTGATTCGCCGCGAATCCCTGGAAAAGGACGTCCCCGCCGTCGTTGAGCCGCAGGAGCCTGCCCGCGAAACGCTTCCCTGGCCGGCATCGACTTTCATCCCCGAAGGGGAGGACGCTCAACATTACCTTGGCTCGCACTGGAATCCGTTTGTTGAAGACTCGAAGGAGTTGATGGGCCGCCTGCCGGAAATCGTGCCGAATGCGCTGGTGCAAACGGGGTACGGTGAAAGTCGCAAACCGGCCCGGTCGTTACCGGATGGCTGGCCCAAGGGGTTTCAGCTGGTCTGGCCACTGCGGGTACAAGGGATGGCGCTGATTCTCCGCGTCGAGAAGGAGGCGAACATGCTCGTCAGCCTCTTCCCCTTCTTCGCAACCGGCAGCCAGCACACCCTGACCTTGCGCGATGTCAGCGTCTGGGAGGGCGGGCTGGAAGCTCAAATTACCGCAAGCTGGGGTGAAGGTGAAGTGACGTTCTTCGATACGCAGTACCTGATCAATCGGGCCTGGTACGAAACGGGCAAGGAGTACGACTTCATCTTCTCCGGCATCGCCTACAACGCCGGCCCGGCTGAGAAGCATGAGTGGAAGATCAACCGGCATCCCGATGAGGTGGCGTGGATGAACCAGCGGTTGAAAGAGGGCGAGGAGCCCCATGAGACCGCTTGCACCGTAAGCATGGACGGCGCCGCAATGTTTCTGCCGGTCAGTGGTTGGGACGTGGATGACTACAGCTTCCACGCGCCAGTGAAATCGGTGACTGAGTTCAAGGATTGGCTGGGCCAAGATGGCTGGCGGGTGCGCGCCACGGTGATGCGCTTCGGCGACGAGGATGCCGATCTGGACATTCTGATCACCCGGCGTGCCTGGTCGGGAGAAGCGCCGCCCCAAGTCGGCCAGGATATCGAGGGCCGGTTGTGGTTGCAGGGATACCTCTGGATGCCAAAATAGGCGAATTGCAGGGAAAGCGGGAGGACTGTGGAGAAGCTGCATCGGTTTTCGATCAACTGCTCGCCTAACGACCCGAGTGAGCCAGCTTCGTCAGCGAAACTGACAGCCAAGCGTTAATGCATGATGAATTCTGAATTTGCCCAGGAAAGGAGATCGCCATGACGTAGTTACCAACAACTGGAGCTATGTCATGGCACGTACGTTTCGCCGCAAGCGGGAGCGCCACAAGTATTACTGGGTGCTGCACGATTGGGAGTCTCGACTTCCCCACGGCCACTGGGTACAACTCGACCCGCGATCCAAGGCGGGGCGCAAGGCAATTGCACGTTTTCATTCCGACAAGTCGGTCACTATGGGCGGGTCCGCACCGCGCTGGTACCGCAAGGTGTCCGATCACCGAATTCGCACCACTAACGACCGCATGCTGCGCCGTTGGCTGGCTGATCCCGAATTCGATCCTGTCTTTCGGACTTGGCACAACCACGATGCAAACTGGGGTTGGTGGTGATCGCTGAATTTGCACTGATGTACTGCTTCACGGGTTTCTTCATACGAACGGCCGGGCCCATCCCGGGTGCCGGCCGAAATCAGGAGAATCCGTATGAAAGACATGAAGCGCGCCTCGCGCCGCCACCACACGGCAAGGTTAAAGCGTGCACGTGGCCACCATTGGGGGCGGGATATTCGGCATGAGCAGAAGCTGCTCGGCAAAGTCATCGATACTCCGACGCCCTGTAGTTGCTGGATGTGTGGCAATCCTCGTCGTTACTTCAAAGTGCTAACTCGTCAGGAACGTCGCGCTATCGACAGAGAAAGATCGGGATATCCTCGAACTGATCTACCAATTCTGGGTGCCGCTGTTCGCCCATCTCCATCGGTGTTTTCTTGTTCTTGCATCGCCGCATCGTCCCCTTACATGCGAAAAGATGCCTCTCGAACATCGGGCGTCACTTCGCGACGGGTGGTTGGTCAAGGCATACACGGGTCGAGTCGGATTCGGATGCTCGATGATTCGAGAACGCACACGCGGGAAGTTAACAGGCGGCAGCGGTACCGCCGATCACGTCCTCATTTGCAATCACAGATGCCCGGAGTTTCTGGTTTCGTTGTTGCTGTAGATTTCGATTTCGCTCGGCGTAGGCGGGATTCTCGTCACGGTACTGTTTCCAGTACGTCGGATTCTCGGTGGCCCATGCCTTGCTGACACGGACGTCGTTGTCCCGGTAGTCGGCGTCGTCTCGCCGCTTCTGCTGCTGCCAGCGCCGACAGCGTTCGCGTTGGCATGCCCGATCGGTGCAGTAACTCTGATTTGGGTTCTGCGGCCGAAGGGTGAATGTGCGGCCACATGCATTGCAGGTTTTTGTCTCCATGCCAGTCTCCGTGAAAAAGACTGTATGGAAGCGCCCTCTGTGCAGGGGACGTCTATCTGCCGAAGTACATCAAGAGCGCAGATATTCGTCTATTGCGCGAATAATGACGCTTTGACTGTACTTGCAGAGGATAGGCGAGTTGCATACACTGCGCTTCGGACGCTCTGGCTTCAATGCTGGATCTCCAGTTCCGAGGCCCATGCGCAGGTGTGGGCTTTCGTGTTTTTAGAGTTGTCTGAAAAGCTCCAGATTCGACACGGCCCGCTCCTCTGCGTCAGATGACGTACGGGCGAGCTCTCTATTTCTGGAGTCCGTTCAATGTGGCGGCACGAAGTAGCGCCGGTTCCAGAGCCATTCGCAGCATGGATACGATGTCCGGCAGCGCCTGTTGGGCCAGTTCGTTCTTTTTGAGAAATGCATGCCACAACGCTTGCCGAGTCGCGTCCCCCGAAAACTCATCTGTCAGGCCGACCGGCAGCGATGTGGGAACTGCCATGCCGCGCCGCACGAAGGTGGCCGCGATGGCGCCAGCCAAGGTCTCGACATCCAGGGTTTCGCGCTCCAGCAGCACCGACAGATCGAGGTAATCCTTCACCCGGCTGTTGATCATTCCCAGCAGCGCGATGGCGTGAAGCTTCTCCGCGACGACGGTGTAAACGGGATAGGTTCGCAGACGAGGTGCAGGCAGGTCGTCCAGCAGCACCGGATAGGTCGCATCGACGGGGCCTGGCGTCACGGCATCGCCGAAGCCGATGTCGATCTGCGTCTTGCAGCGTGCCTTGGCCAGCTCGCCGCTGATGAGGATGCGCGCGCCGGCGTATCCTGCTTCCTTGCGGATTTCCTCGGCGACGACCGAGGCCGGGTCGAATACGATGCCGTCCTCGACCGCGACGCCGGCGATGTCGCGGAAGTCCTGGGCCACGGATTCCAGATCGCTCGCGCCGAAGCCGAGCAGGTCGGCGTCGCGCGTGGCCCGGTGCGGCATGTCATACCAGAGCGCGAACAGCAGCGCGCCCTTGAGCAGAAAACGATCTGCATGCTCGGATTGGCTCAGGCGATAGAGGATGCGCTCCAGCGCGAAGCGCACCAGCACCTGATTGAAATCCACGCCCTGTGCCTTGGCGACGTTGAGCAGGCGGGCGCGCACGGAAGCCGCGATGTCGTTCATTCGATGGCCTCCAGATAGGGACGCATCACATTGGCCACGCGGCAGATCTTCGCGTAGCGCCACAGGTCGTCCGCCGTGGCCTTGCGCTTGGCACGCGCGTCTTTCAGCGCCTCCAGTGCCACGTCCAGACCGATCTTGTTGCGGTGCTTGAAGCAGTCCACGACCGTCTTGGCTGCGCCGTAAACCCGCAGCTTCACGCCGTCGCACAGGTGCTCCTCGATGCCCGCCGTATAGACGTCGCCAGTCATCTGAACCATCTTGACCGGCGGATAGTCGATCCGGGGCACGTGGCTGCCGCGCGGCATGGCGATCCAGATCTGGCGCGGTAGTTGAGTGGTCAGCTCATGGAATTGCAGCGCGGTCAGCAGGCAAAATACGGCCTGCGGCACCTTGGTGGAGACGGCCGCGAGGCCTTCGTCCTCCGAGCCCGGATGATTGGGCAGGCGGTAGAGACCCCGCCCGACCTTATCCAGCAGGCCGGCGGCGGTCAGGCGCGTCAGGACGACCCGGGGCGCATCGATGGCGTCCAGGTCGCTGGCGCGCAGCAGTCCCTTCTGGCTGGCCAGATCGAGGACGCGTTGGGTGTGGGTGTCGGGGGGCATGGCAGAAGTATGTTCCGTTTATTCGTCCAATGCAATGTTTTGACGAAAAACAGTAACAACGGGCCAGTTCGATTCCGCGTTTGGGATCGAACCGCATACCATCAAAAAGCGAGGCGCATGTTTCGTTTCTTCGTCTAATGTAAGATGTTGCCGAGGAAACGGAACATGGCTGACCGGCCACGCGGCGGCTGGCACGCGCCATTCAGACGCCCATTTACACCCATTGCTCGGTGCTTGGCAGCACCGGCTACGATGTGTCGGTGCGGCACGGGCGTAGATGATGCACCTCCCAGCGGAAGACTTCTTCGATGCTGAAACGGATGACGTCACTGCCGGAGAGTATGTAGAAAGGGATGCCGAGCCGCAGGCGTTCCTGGTTCTGTAGAAGCCAGTGAGCGGGCAGCCCGGTGATGACGGATGTCTCCTTGCCGGAGTAGAAAATCTGGTCGCGCCGACTGGGCCGCTGCTGCATCATCTGTTCGATGGCGTCTTCACGCGCCGTGGGCGAGGATTCGGACAAGGCGCACCCTGCGCTGGATCTCCATGTCACCTGCGCCTTGCGCTCGAAGGCCTCGACCTCCATCAGGAGGTAGCGGACAGACTTGCCGATGTGCCATGCGGGCGGGCCGATGCCCTCCGAGCGCCAGCGTTGCAGGGTCTTGGGGCTGATATTCCAACGCAGCGCGAGTTCGGTTTCGGTGAAGGCGGGTTCGGTCAACATGGCGCTCCTTTCGTCGTTCGTGCCGGGCATTACGGCGGCGAATGCGACGAAAGCCAAGTTGCAGGCCCGGAAGCGCCCGGCACAGGCGACAACTGCGAGTGCCAATCGACCTCTCTGAACTTCCGGCCGTGGGCATGTGCGGAGGCGCGGAATCCTTCCCCAGAATCGCGCGCATATGGCGGGCCTTCCGACCGGGTCTGAGGGTCAGCGGAGACGCGGGTTTCGTTTCTTGTTAAACTCCACCACCAAAACACAGTCCAAAGCGGACTGCTAAAGGCCGGAAATCCAAGCATTAGTCAGGGTTTCCGGCCTTTTTCATGTCCAGCCGAGTCCAGTGCGGGCTATTGAAATCTGAGGGTATGTAGGGGCATTATCGGAGGCATCGGCTATGCTGTTTGTGCCTGCCGCTTCAGCGCTATGCCGCGGTCAGGGCGAAAGTCAGCGCCGGTGACACGGCGATGGAGGGTACTCGGCGGTCGGTGGCGCGTGTTTTGCCGCAAATTCGGTTGCCGCGCGCTGGAATGCCGCGATCGCCTCGTCGCCGATTTCCTCGCCGCATTCGTAGCAGTAGGCCTTGCCCTTGAGGCGGTCGACCCAGCGGCAGCCGCAGTAGTCGCAGGCCAGTTCCGGTGCGCCGCGCGGGTTGATGAAAATCACCGGCAAGCTCCGAGAAAGGCCAGCCCGAGCGACTCGAGGAAGTCCTCGTAGCCGGCGTCCTGAAGCTGGGCCTTGTTCTTGAAGACGAAGAACATGATATTGCCGCGGCGGATCGCCTTCTTGATCGTCGTCAGCGCGTTGCCCGAGAGGTCGGCGCGCGCGGCGGCCAGCGCCTCGGCGTCGGCCACCAGCAGCAGGTCGACCCGGGTCGTCGTCATGCCGGTGAAGCGTTCCAAGCGTGCCGACATCGCGCCGTCGGCGATCTCCCAGGCCAGCATTTCCACATCCGCCGCGGTCTTGATGCCTTCGAGATGCTTGCCGGGCAGGATGCCAGAGGCCTCGCGCGAGACGATGCCGATGCGCGCGCCTTCGTCCATTGCGGCGAACAGGTCGCGGTTGCGATCGAGCATCGCCTGCCAGTCCGCCGGATCGCCGAAGCCGCTAAATTCCACGATCGCGTTCATCAATGCTTTGGCGTTGCCAGTTCGAGGTCTTCGATGAATTCGAGCACGCCACCGGCATCGAGTTCCTCGCGCTCGCGCAGAACGAAGGGCTTGATGTCGAGCGAACGCGCAAGGTGGGCCAGGCACGTCGTACCCTCGGCGCCGACGCGTGCGATGGCCGCGTCGTTCATCACCAGCAGCAGGCCCCAGTCATCGGCGTAGCGGCCATCGAAGTCCACCGGTCCGGCGGCGCGCTCGCAATGACCGGGCCACCAGAGCCAGGCGCGCCCGCGCTTTGCGGCAAAGTCATCGGCCGAGATGAAGGCGACCGCCAGGGGCGGTCCGTTGGCTTCCTCCACTGCGGGCATCCGCCCGAGCAGGCGCGACCAGGATTCATCGTCCAAGCTCAGGCGTCCGGAATCACCGCCGTGGCCTCGATCTCGACCAGGGCGCCCGCTTCGACAAAGCCCGCGACCTGAATCGCCGTCATCGCGGCACCGTAGTGGCCGATCAGGCGGCGGAACACTGCGCCGAGTTCCTTCTGTTTGGACCAGTATTCCTCTTTGCTGCCGAGGTACCAGGTCATGCGCACGATGTGTTCGGGTTTGGCGCCCGTCTCTGCCAGGATCGCCACCACATTCTTCAGCGCCTGCTCCGCCTGGGTCACGAGGTCGGGGCCGGCGAACTCGCACTTCTCGTCCCAGCCGACCTGTCCGGCGACGAACACCATCTGTCCGCGCGCCGTAACGCCGTGCGCATAGCCCTTGGCCAGCGGCCAGCCATGGGGAACCAGGGTCTTTGTCTTCACTTGCTTTCTCCTTGAGGGATTTGGCGCAGGCGGAAGCGCTGCAGCTTGCCGGTTTCGGTGCGCGGCAGGCTGGCGACGAACTCCACCTGGCGCGGGTACTTGTAGGGAGCGATGCTCCGCTTGACGTAGTCCTGCAACTCCTTGGCTGTTTCCGGCGAAGCCTCGTGGCCCGGACGCAGCACGATGAAGGCCTTGACCACCTGGCCGCGCTCTTCGTCGGGCACGCCGATCACGCCGCACTCCGCCACCTTGGGATGGCGCAGCAGCGCGTCCTCCACCTCCGGTCCGGCGATGTTGTAGCCGGCGGAAATGATCATGTCGTCGGTGCGCGAGTGGTAGTGGAAGTAGCCCTCGGCATCCAGCGCGTAGGCGTCGCCGGTGTAGTTCCAGCCGTCCTTGACATAGCTCGCCTGGCGCTCGTCGGCGAGGTAACGACAACCGGTCGGCCCTTTGACCGCCAGCTTGCCGATTTCGCCGGTTTTCGCCGGCTTGCCGTCGTCGTCCATGATGCAGGCGGCGTAGCCGGGCACCACCTTGCCGGTGGCGCCCGGGCGGGCGTCCTTCTCGTCGGCCGAGATGAAGATGTGCATCAGTTCGGTGGCGCCAATGCCGTCGATCATCTCGATGCCGGTGGCTTCCTTCCACAGCGCGCGAGTCGCCGCCGGCAGCGCTTCGCCGGCTGAAACGCACTTGCGCAGGGTGCTGCCGCGCAACGGCCCGGCGATGGCGGCGACGGCCCGGTAAGAAGTCGGCGCAGTGAACAGGATCGTCGCTTTGTACTTGAGCACCGCATCGACCAGATCCTGCGGCGCGCCCTGTTCCAGCAGCACGGTCGAGGCACCGATCGACAGCGGAAACAGCAGCAGGCCGCCCAGGCCGAAGGTGAAGGCCAGCGGCGGCGTGCCCATGAAGACGTCGTCGGGCGTTGGACGCAGAACATGCGGCGGCCAGCAAACGCAGGACGCCATGACATCGCGGTGAAAATGCATGGTGGCCTTGGGTTGGCCGGTGGTACCCGAAGTGAAGGCCAGGATGCAGGTGTCGTCGCGCGCCGTATCGACATTGCCGAACTCGACGGAGTGCTTCGCCATTGCCGCTTCAAGTCCCGCCGTCGAGGCATCGTTGAACCAGCGGACATGCGCCAGGTCGGGCGACTCGGCCCGGGCGCGTTCGAGCTCCTCCGCCAGGCGCAAGTCGCACAGGGCGTGGCTCACCTTCGCCTTGGCGATCACGTGCTTGAGTTCCTTGGCGCGCAACAGCGGCATGGTCGCTACGGCGACTGCGCCGGCCTTCATCACCGCGAACCAGCACGCCGCCATCATCGGGTTGTTGTAGGCCCGCAGCAGCACGCGATTGCCTGGCACCACGCCAAGATCCTTTACCAGCACATTGGCGATGCGGTTGGCGCGCTCCTGCAGGTCGGCATACGTCCAGCGCAGGTTCGGCGCCTGGAGGCACAAGCGTCCGCCGCGGCCTTCGGCAACGTGTCGATCGAGCAGCTCAGTGGCGCAGTTCATGCGCTCGGGGAACTTCAACGCCGGCAAATCGAACAGGAATTCCGGCTGCGCCGGCGGCGGCGGCAGGTTGTCGCCGGTAAAGGTATCGATATGGGCGCTGTAGGGCACGTTATCCTCCTTTGCGTGGCGATCAGATTCTGACGCCGAGCTTGTAGCCTTCCTGGATCGCGGCATCGAGTCCGCGCGGCACCGTGGCATCGCCACCGCCGTGTAGTTCATCGACCATCCACTGGAATTCGTAGAACAGGTCGTGGTTGGCGCGGCGCGGGCTGGATACGATCACATTGTCGCAGGGGATGAACCGTTCGCCGCCTTTGGCCGCCTTTACCGTCGCACCTTCGGCGGTGACCTTGACCAGTTCCGCGGAACAAACCGTCTCGATGCCCAGTTCGTCCACCCAGGCGGTGTGCCGCCACTTGAAGGTGGGCATGATGTCGCCGCCGACGCGTTTCTCCTTTTCGACTACCGTGACTTCGTGGCCGGCCTTTTGCAGGAACTCGGCGATCGTCAGGCCGATCATGCCGCCGCCAATCATCACCACGCGCTTGCCGACGGTTTTCCTGCCGTGGGCGATCTCCAGCGCGTCGATCAGCAACTCGGCGCCCGGCATGTAGCGGAATACTTCCATGTCGGTGCGGGCACCAGCGGCGACGATGCAGGCATCGTATTCGTGCAGCACGCTTCTCATGAACTTGGCGTTGGCCTCGGTGTTCAGACGCACCTCGACGCCGAGTTTCTTCGCCATCACGCCATAGTAGTCGATCACGCTTTGCAGGTCGGCCGGCCGCGCCAGATCGTTGGCGGCGTAGGCGGCGAGGTTGCCGCCGATCTTGTCGGCCTTGTCGAACACGGTCACGCTATGGCCGCGCCTGCGTGCCGTGATGGCGGCTTCCATGCCGGCGGGGCCGGCGCCGATCACCATCACCCGCTTCTTCTCGGTGGCCTCGGTGACATGGTATTCGGGCTCGACCTCGTGGCCTAGCATCGGATTCATGGTGCAGGTATAGGGCAGGTCGCGGAACAGGCGCGACAGGCAGTTGAGCGAACCGATGCAGGGACGCACCTCATCCATGCGGTCCTCGGCGGCCTTGTGGATCATCTCCGGGTCAGCCAGCAGCGGACGGCAGACTTCCCAGTAATCGAAAATGCCGTCGCGCACGCAGTCGTTGGCCATCGCCGGGTCGGGCAGCCGATTGCCGAAGGCGACCAGCACGTTGGGGAACATCTTCTTGGCCTTTTCGGAGAGAAAGTTCCAGTAACCCGGTTCGACGTCGCGGCCGAAGGACGATTCCGGCGCTTCCTGCCAGCCGACGGTGACCGAGATCATGTCCACGCCGCAATCGACGGCCTGCTGCATCAGCTCGAAGGACTCGTCCTGGGTGTTGCCGCCCCAGCGGTCCATCAGTTCGGCGCCGTTCAGGCGTACAGAGAGCGGATTGTCCGGCGTGGCCTGCTTGATGGCGTCGATCAGTTCACGCATGAAGCGGCCGCGGTTGTGCACCGAGCCGCCGTATTCGTCGGTGCGCTGGTTGGTGAAGCGCGAATTGAAGTTGGCCAGCAGGTAGCCCATGAAGCTGGTGATCTCGGTAGCATCGAAACCGGCGCGAACGGCTCGCTTGGCGGCATCGGCGTGTTGCTGGACGGTGACCGCGATCTGCTCCTTGGTCATTTCGCGCGGCGGACGGAAGTGCGGCAGGGTCTGCGGCACCACCGAAGGCTGGATGCAGTAGCCGAGGTCGATGCCGCCGTAGCGGCCGGCGTGCAGGATCTGCTGCATCGCCATGGCACCGGCATCGTGAATGTAGCGCGCGATCATCTCGAACTGCGGCAGAAATTTGTCGTCGTGGATGGCGACCTGGCGGAAGTATGCCTTGCCCTCGCCCCAGGGGTCGGGATAGGCGCCCTGGTTGGTGATCATGCCGCAGCCCGTGCCGGCGATCACGCGGACCCGCGCCAGCTCGCGCGGCGTGATGGTGCCGTCGCGGCCGTTGTAATTCGAGACGCAGCACGCCCCGTACTTGATGCGGTTCTTGACGGTGTATTGGCCGACGGTGCCCGGCTTGAACAAATCCTTGAGCTTGGCTTCCCCCGGTCGGGTTACGGCGATTTTCGTCACTTCCACTTCATCTCCTCCTTGTGGCCTCACCTGTGGCGGGCATCGAGTTTTTCGTTAGTGCGGTATACATCAAAGTCATCAAGGGCATCAGCAGATCGCGACTAACCGGATCGTCGGCGCGCAGAAATTCCAGCGCGCGACAAAAAAATGCCGAACTCCCCGCGCATCGCGAGACCCGCGCTCGAACAGCCCGTCGTTGTCGGCAGGGCTCTCGCACTTCATCCGCGTGGCAAAGCAAAGCTCGGCAGGGTGGCTGCCGATGATGCATATTTTCATGCCGCGGCACCCGCCGCTTCGCGCTCCAGCCTGGCTGCGATCATCTCGCGCAAGGATCGCTTGAGAACCTTGCCCACTGGACTCAGGGGAAATTCAGCGACAACTTCCAGACGCTCCGGCAGCTTGAAGCTGGCGATCTTCTGCGCGCGCAGGAAGTTGATCAGTTCGTCGAATTCAAGCGCCTTGCCTTCCTTAAGAATGACGAAGGCGCAGGCCTTCTCGCCGAACACCGAATCGGGCATCGCCACCAAGGTCACGGCCTTGACCTTGGGATGGCCGAAGATCAGGTTCTCGACCTCCTCGCAGTTGATTTTCTCGCCGCCGCGGTTGATCAGATCCTTGCGTCGCCCCTCGGTGAATATATGGCGGCCTTGCTTCCTCACGATGTCGCCCATGCGGTAGAAACCATCGGGAGTGAAGGCCTCGGCCTGCTTTTCCGGCGCCCGGTAGTAGCCCTGGATCGTATAAGGACCGCGCGTCACCAACTCGCCAGGTTCGCCGTCGGGCACCTCGTTGCCATCGTCGTCGAGCACCTTGATCTCATCGTCCGCGCAGACCGGCACGCCGGAACTGCAGAGCAGCATGTCCTCGGCGGCATCCAGCGGCACCATGTTGATCAGACCCTCGGCGGTGCCGTAGATTTCCTGCGGCGCGCAGCCGAAGCGCTGGCGCAAGCGCGCGCGCAGTTCCGGGGCGAGACGCGCGCCGCCGTTCTGGATCACCCTAAGCGATAACAGGTCGTACTCTTCCGGCACCGGCGAATTCAGCCAGTTGGAGATCAGCGGCACCGCGGCGGCGATTACGCTTACGCGCTCGCGCTGCACCAGCGGAAATACCTCGGCCGCGTCGCCGGAGGGCGCCAGCACCACGGTACCACCGTAGTAGAAGCAGCCGAGCATGCCCGGCGAGGCTAGGTTGTAGTTGTGGCCCAGTGGCAGGATGGCCATGAACACCGTGTCCTCGCCGAAGCCGCCGGCACGGCCGCAAAGCCGGGCATTCAGCACGTAGTCGTCGTGGGTGCGCGGGACCAGTTTCGACAAGGAGGTCGTGCCGCCGGAAAGCAGCATGGTGGCAACCTCGCCGGGGTCGGGCCGCACCTCGGCCAGCCAGCGCTCGATTTCTGCGTCGTCCGGCGAAGCGGCGATCATCGCGCGCAAGTCGATCTGGTCCGGTCCGGGCACGCCGGCGACGAAAACCAGGCGCAAGGCTGGCGCATCCCGGCGGACCTCGGTCGCCATGTCGCGGTAGTCGAAATTGCCCAGGCGATCGGGAATCACATAGGCCGTGGCCCCCGAAGCCTTGAGGAAGTGGCGGATCTCGCTGTGGCGATGGGCGCGCAGCGCCGTCACCGGAATCGCACCGATGCGCGTCAGAGCGAAGTAGGTCAGCACGAAGTCGGGACCGTTGGGCAGTTGCAGCACGACGCGGTCCTGCGCCTCGATGCCGGCGGCGAGAAAACCGCAGGCTAGGCGCCGCGAACCGGTCACCAGGTCGGCATAGCTCAGGCGCAGTTCGCCGCTGACCAGCGCCGTCTTGCCCGGATGGCGCGCGGCACTGCGCTCCAGCAATTGCGGAATCGTGATGCCTTCCCACCAGCCGCGCTGGCGGTAGCGCGCCGCCATGTCGGCGGACCAAGGCATGCAGCCGTCGAGCACGCTCATCTCCTCTTCCACGCCGGGTTTCCCGGTCTATGATCGGCGCACTCTAGGACAAAAGCCGCCTTGCGTGCAGTGAATGGCATGAATAGAATCCATTCATATCGTGAATATTAGAGATTTTGATCTCAATCTGCTGGTGGTGTTCGACGCCGTGTTCACCAAGGGCTCGATCAGCCGCGCCGCCGTCTGCCTCGACCTGTCGCAGCCGGCAGTCAGCAATGCCCTGGCGCGCCTGCGCAGAACTACCGGCGATCGCTTGTTCGTGCGCCTGGCCAACGGCGTGGCGCCGACCCCCTACGCCGAAACCATTGCTGCGCCGATTCGTGCCGCACTGGCGGCGATCGACGCCTCGCTGGGCGATCGGCATGGCTTCGATGCGGCGACTTCGGAGCGGGATTTTGCGATTCACGTTACCGACCTCGGCGAAGCCTTTTTTTTGCCGCGTCTGCTGGCGCGCCTGAGTCGTATCGCTCAGCGTGTGCGCCTGCGCAATCTTGCCTTGTCCACCGACGAAGCGCGCGAGGCGCTGCGCAGCGGCGCCGTCGACCTGACCATCGGCAACCTGCCGGAGTTCGATGCAGGCTTCTACCAGCAGCGCTTGTTTCACGACTATTACGTCTGCGTCGTCAGCCGCGACCATCCGACCATCGGCACACGCTTCACGGCGCGCCAGTTCGCCGCCGCCAGTCATGTCATCGCCATGCCCGGCGGCACCGGTCACAGCATCATCGAGCGCACCTTGGTCGCGCAGGGTCTGGAGAGCCGCATCGTGCTGCGGGTGCAGAACTTCCTGGCGCTGCCAAGCATTGTTGCTGCCAGCGAGCTGATCGCGATCGTGCCGTACAGCGCGGTCAGCCAGATCTCGCCGAAGAATGCGGTCCGGCTGTTGCCGCTCCCCGTTGAGATTCCCTCCTTCGATGTCCGGCAGTGTTGGCATGAGCGCTATCACGACGATCCCGGCCACCGCTGGCTGCGCCAGCAGTTCGCCGAGTTGTTCGGCGCCTGAAAAACCGGCGCTGCCCCCACCCCTCGCCAGGCGACCCTGCCGGAAAAATCGGCCACAGTTTTGTCCATCATGGCATCTAAGCACCCGCTAGAGGCAACGTAATATCGATACGCTTGCGGTGATTGCGACGCACACCATCGCAACATACCTATAAAGCAACTACAGGAGGCCTCTGGCATGAGTACCCATCATTACTCGCACCTGCTGTCACCCGGGCGCATCGGCGCGATGGAACTGCGCAACCGCATGATCGTGACGGCCATGGGCGTCAATCTCGCGGAAGCGGACGGCACCTGTGGCGAGCGAATGCGTGCCTTTCTGGAGGAGTTCGCCCGGGGTGGCGCTGCCATGGTCATCACTGGCGTCGCCGGCGTGGCGTGGCCGGTGGGCAGCAACCAGCCTCGGCAGGTCGCCATTTCCGACGATCGCTTCATTCCCGGGATCAAGGCGGTGGCCGATGCCGTGCACGCCCATGGCGCCAAGTTCGCCATGCAACTGCACCATGGCGGCATCGTCAGCCCCGAGGACATGGCGGCCGGTCGGCCGGTCTGGGTGCCCTCGGTGCCGCAGCCGTTTCCCGGTGCCGGCACGCAACAGGTGACCGATGTCTGGGTGCAGTCGGAGATCGACTACGCGACGGCGAACTTCAAGCCGATGCCCAAGGTCCAGTTCAAGGAGCTGACGCACGAGGATATCCGCTTGGTGGTCGAGCAATTCGCCGCCGCGGCAGACCGCGCCAAACGCGCCGGCGTCGACGGCGTCGAGATCCATGGCGGCCACGGCTACCTGATCTCGGGGTTCAATTCGCCGAAGTCGAACCGGCGCACTGACGACTATGGCGGTCCGCTGGAGAACCGCGTCCGTTTTCTGCTGGAAATTGTGCGTGCCGTGCGCGCCAGGGTGGGGCCCGATTATCCGGTGTGGGTCAAGCTCGACTCGCAGGAATACGGCGTTGAAGTCGGCATCAAGCTCGAGCACGCCATACGCACGGCGCAACTGGTGGAGCAAGCCGGCGCCGATGCCATCACCGTGTCCTCCTACCACGACGTCGGCAAGCTCAAGCTGCATTCGGAATCGAACATTCCCCATGTGCCGGGCTGGAACCTGCCGGCCGCCGAAAGCATCAGGAAGGCGATCTCGATTCCGGTAATCGCCTCGGGTCGCGTTGAACCGGAAGTCGGCGAGGCCAAGATTGCCGCCGGCGTTTGCGACTTCCTTGGCCTGGGCCGCAAACTGCTGGCCGATCCGCATCTGCCGCGCAAGCTGGCGGAAGGCAAGCCCGAGGCCGTTCGCCCTTGCATCTACTGCTATACGTGCGTCAGCGCCATTTATTTCATGGAACCGGTGCGCTGCGCCGTAAATCCCGAGTCGTCCTTCGAAAGTCAGCGGCGGCAGCCCGCCGCGCGCGCCGGGCGGCGCTACGTGGTGGTGGGAGGAGGGCCCGGCGGCATGGAAGCGGCGCGTCGACTCGATGAACTGGGGCATCGGGTGACCTTGTTGGAGGGCACCGACCGCTTGGGCGGCACCCTGCAATTTGCCTCGGTGGCCTACGAACCCAACGAGCGCCTGCTCAACTGGCTGCGCCGGGAAATCGCAGCCTCGAAAGTGGACGTGCGCCTGGAGACCCGCGCGACACCGGATCTGGTGGCGAGTCTCCAGCCGGATGCCGTGCTGGTGGCGACGGGCGCCTTGCGCAGCATGCCGCCGATTCCGGGCGCGGACCTGCCCCACGTGCTGAGCGGCGACGACCTGCGCCGCCTGGTCCTCGGGCAATCGTCGCCGGCGCTGGCCAACAAGGTCAGCCTGACGACGCGCCTGGCCACCAAGGTCGGCGGGGCGCTGGGACTGACTTCCAGTCCCGAGTTCCTGCGCAAGGCGACGCATCAGTGGATGCCGCTGGGTAAACGCATCGTCATCATCGGCGGCGAACTGGTGGGCTTGGAGCTGGCTGAATTCCTCATGGAGCGCGGCCGCGCGGTCACCGTGGTCGACGAGGCCGCCCGCTTCGGCACCGGCCTGCTGCTGGTGCGGCGCATGCGCTTGCTCGAGGAGTTGAAGGAACATGGGGTCGCCCTGTGCCCGAGCGCCAAGGACATCCGGATCGACAAGGATGCCGTGCGCTTTGCGGACGCCGCCGGCGCGCTTCAGGCGGTTGCCGCCGACCACGTGATCGTCGCCAAGGGCGCCAGCGCCAACACCACGGTCGCCGACGAGTTGCGCGCGGCCGGCCTGAACGTTCATGCCTTCGGCGATTGCACCGGCGTCAGCTACATCGAAGGCGCCATGCGCGGTGCCGCCAATGCCGTCACGGCCCTGACCGCATGATTCCGGCCGATCTCGAAACCCTGCTGGCCGAGCGCGAAATCCAGCGCGCCCTGACGCGCATGGCGCGGGCTATGGACGAACGCGACTGGCCGGCGGTCGACGACCTGATGCTGCCCGAGGCAACCGCCGATCTCGGCATGGGCATGATTTCCGGCCGCGCCGAGATCGTCGCCTTCATTCGCACCTTCCTGGATGACTGCGGACCGACCCAGCATTTACTCGGCAATATCCTGATCGAGGTCGATGGCGACGTCGCGACCAGCCGGTGTTACGTGAGCGACATGCACAAGGGCCAGGGCGACAAGGCCCACCTGAGCTTCTCGACCCTCGGCGATTATCACGACAGGTGGCGCAAGGTCGACGGACGCTGGATGATGAGTCATCGAACCAAGCTCAATCGTGCCCACATCGGCGACATCCGGGTGCTCGGTCCCGGCCCGGTCGCGACGAGCCCAGCGGCCGCGAAGGAGCGGCCATGAGACCGCTGTCGTTTCCTTTCGAGGCTCCCGGCGCCGACGGCAGCCTGGTCGATATCGTGCGGGGGCAGATCAAGTGGCTGCGCATGCCGCTGCCCATGGCGCTCAATCACATCAACCTTTATCTGGTACGCGATGGCGTCGGCTGGCGGATGGTCGACACCGGCATCGACACGCCCGAGACGCGCGGACTCTGGGAAGGTCTCTTGTCCGCGCTCGACGGTCCCATCACCGGCATCGTCTGCACCCACCATCACAGCGACCATTGCGGCCTGGCCGGCTGGCTGACGGAGCGATTGCGCGTGCCGCTGTACATGAGCCGGGCGGAATATTTCGCCATGCGCATGTTCAGCGAGCAGTTCTCCTTCGACGCCTGGGAATACCGGGAGTTCTTCACTCGCGCGGGGCTGACCGAAGCGCAGTTTGAAGAACTCGTGGCGCAGTTCCGGCATTTCCACACGCAAAGCGGAGTGGCGCGGGCTTACCAGCGGCTGCGCGACGGCGAGACCCTGGTGATCGGCGCTCACCAGTGGCAGATCTGCGGCGGAGAAGGCCATTCGCCGGAGCACGCTTCCTTGTATTGCCGCGAACTCGGCGTCCTGCTCAGCGGCGACCAGTTGCTGGCGCGGATCAGCCCCAACGTCGGCGTGCTGCCCTTCGAGCCCAACGCCAACCCGCTCGCCGAGTGGTTCGCGTCGCTCGAGCGCATCGGCCGCCTGCCCGATGAAACCCTGGTGCTGCCGGCGCATGAACGGCCGTTCTATGGCCTTGAAACACGCGCGAAGGAGTTGACCGATCATCACCTCGATACGCTCGATCGTCTGCAGGCTTTCTGCACCGAATCGCCCGGCAGCGTCGTGGCGCTTGCGCGCAAGCTGTTCCCGGACCGCCGCAGCCTGATGGATGACATCCTGGCGATCAGCGAAACGCTGGCGCATTTGGCATATCTGCTGGCGCAGGGGCGAGTGACCAAGCACCGCATGGCGGATGGCAGCGACCAGTATCGCGTCGCCGGCGGATCGGCATGATCAAGACCATCGCGCTGCTCAAGCGCAAATCCGGCCTGTCGCACGAGCAGTTCGTCGAATACTACGAGAACCGGCACGCGCCCTTCATCCGCTCGATGCTGCCGGGCATCGTCGAGTACCGTCGCAACTACCTCGATCCCGATGGCGCCCACGTGTCTCCCGGCGCGGCGCCGGTCGATTTCGACGTGATCACCGAAATCTGGTTCGCCGACCGTGCTGCCTATGACGAAGCGATGGCCGTGCTGGCCCGGCCGGATAACTGGGCCGCGCTGGTGGCGGACGAGGGAAACCTGTTCGACCGGGATAAGACGCGCATGTTCGTGGTACGCGAAGCGGGCGCTAGCTGTGTAAAGCCGGTAGGTTGTTCAGTGCGGGAGCCCGGCTGATTGGGGGGTGGTAGAAGAGGCTGGCATGAGGGCGATGCCAGTTGTAGTGATGTAGCCAGAGCGGCAAGTGCTGAGCACGGTGGTCGGACGAGTCGTAGCTTCTGGCGTAGGCCCATTCACGCAGAGCAGTTTGAATGAAGCGTTCGGCCTTGCCATTAGTTTGCGGGGTGTAGGGGCGGGTACGCAGATGGCGCAAGCCGAGACGCCGGCAAAGAGCGGCGAAGCGTTTGGATTTGTAGCAAGCGCCGTTGTCGGTCAGCACCCGCTCGATGCGAATGCCCAGGCCGGCGTAATAGCGCAGGGCACGGATCAGGAAGGCGCAGGCGCTGCGCCCGCCTTCATCGGGAAACAAGGCGCTGAAGGCGATTCGCGAGGCATCGTCAATGGCGACATGGACGAACTCCCAGCCGGCACCGGACGACACCGTTTGACGGTCGTGGGTGACGCGATGTCCTGGGCGGCGGAAGCGGCCGAGTTTCTTCCAGCGCTTGGCCAATCTGGCGATAGGTGCGGCGCTCCCGACGCTGCTCGATGATGATCGCCTGCACGGCCGCGGGAGTGGCATGCGGGCAATGCGCCGGACGCGATGAGCGATCCGCCAGACCGGGCAAGCCTTCCTCGCGAAATCGCCGCAGCCACTTGTAGGCCGTCCGGACACTGACGCCCGAGGCTAATCGGGCATTTTTATGGATGTTCATTCGGGGTCCTCGGAGACTTGGTTGGTTGGCGCCTCCAATTCTCCGGGTTCGCCCCGAGTGAACAACCTACCGAAAGATCACAGCTAGCGGGGTGCGGTAGGATGCGTCGGCAAACCAACCGAGGAGCGACATCATGAACGCCGCGAGGACCCCCGCGCAACAAGCAAGTTTCATTTCGCCGCAGCTGGTGAAGGAACGGAAGCGCGAGGAATGGCTCGCCCTGTTCGCCGACGATGCCGTGCTCGAGGATCCGGTCGGGCCGTCGTTGTTCGATCCCGCCGGGCAGGGACATCGCGGCAAGGCCGCCATCGCCCGTTTCTACGATACGATCATCTCGGCGGGCGGCGCGTTTGATTTCACCATGCAAGCCTCGTATCCCTGCGGCGACGAATGCGCCAACGTCTGGGTCGGTCGCATGACCGGCGCTGACGGCAAGGTGACGGAAACGCCGATGGTCACGGTCTACAAGGTCGACGGCGACGGCAAGATCGTCTCGTTGCGCGCTTTTTGGGATTCCAGCCGCCTGCAGGCAAAGCGCTGACGCCGGAACTCGTGGCCGACCTGTTTCCCGCCGCCCCTCATGCGCCGCTGGCCGAGTTGCTGCGGCCGAAATGCCT
>JAGVUA010000090.1 GCA_019136545.1 Betaproteobacteria bacterium | reverse complement strand
CTGCGGCCGGCGACGCCGAGCAATGTGCCGCTGATCGGCGCCACCGCGCTGCCGAACCTCTATCTGAATACCGGCCACGGCACGCTGGGCTGGACCATGGCCTGCGGCACCGGCAAGCTGCTGGCCGATCTCGTGGCCGGCAAGGCGCCGGAGATCGCCACCGCATCCCGGTATTTGCACTGATCGTTCCAGGAGACCTGTCGATGACGAGCGCTCCGTTGATCATCAATCTGGCGCCCACGGGCATGGTGCCGAATCGCGGCCAGAGCCCGCACGTTCCGATCGCGCCGGCAGAGATCGTCGCCGACGTTTGCGGCTGCATCGACCTGGGCGTGTCGATGGTCCATCTGCATGCGCGCGAGCCGGACGGCAATCCGAGTACCGATCGGCGCATCTACGCCGAAATCATTGCAGGCATCCGCAGCCGCCATCCGGATACGGTGATCGTGGTCACCACCAGCGGCCGCCGGGTCGGCGATGTCGAGCGGCGGGCCGATGTGTTGTGGCTGGCGGGCGACGTCAAGCCCGACATGGCCAGCCTGACCCTGGGCTCGATGAACTTCGCCACCGAGGCCAGCGTCAATCCGCCGGCCACCATCCTGCGCTTGGCGGAAATCATGCGGGAGCGCGGCATCAAGCCGGAACTGGAAGTCTTCGATCTGGGCATGGTCAATTACGCCCGCTACATGATCGATCGAGGCCTGCTGACCCCGCCCTACTACTTCAATATTCTGCTGGGCAACGTCGGCACCGCGCAGGCGAGCTTGCTGCCTCTCGCGGCCATGCTCGGCGAACTGCCATCCCAATCCTATTTTTCGCTGGCCGGCATGGGGCGATTCCAGGCCCAGGCTGTGGCGCTTGGCGCCGTGCTTGGCCACGGCATCCGCACCGGCCTGGAAGACAATTTGTGGCGGGATGCCCAGCGCACCCGGCTGGCCAGAAATGCGGATCTGGTGCAAACCGCGCTCGGGATCGCGTCCGCCCTGGGCCGGCCCGTCGCCACTGCCGCCCAGACCCGCGCCTGGCTGGCGCTGGAGCCCCGCGCATGAGCGAGGCGAAGCCGCGCCTGGTCATCTTCGGCGCCAGCAACATCCTGTCCGACTTGTTCGACTGCGCCCTGGCCAATGCGCTGATCCCGGCCAAGATCGTGCTGCACCTGCCCGAAGCCTCGGGCCAGCAGGACATACCGGTGGCGCAAAGGGCGGCCAGCCTGGCGCCGCTCTGCACGCCGCCGGCCATAGAGACGCTGGCGGATTTCCAGCCCGCGCCCGGCGAGCTTTATCTGCTCGGCCCGACTACGCCGACCCGTGCCGCCCTGGCCCGGGAGCTGCAGGACCGGTTCGGCCTGGCGTTTCACACCCTGGTCCATCCCAGCGCCTATGTTTCGCCGCTGGCGGTTCTCGGCCCCGGTGTCTTTGTCGGCGCTAACAGCACCATCGCGCCGGGCGCTGTACTGGAGGAACACGTGTTCGTGAACCGGGGGGCGACCATCGGCCACGATACCCGGATCGGAGCCTTCAGCCGCATTCAGCCGGGCAGCAACGTCGGCGGCCTGTCGCGCCTGGGCCGCGGCGTGACCGTGGGCATCGGCGCCACCTTGCTGGAACGGCTGACGATCGGCGACCATGCCTTCATCGGCGCCGGCGCCGTGGTGCTCGACGATGTGCCGGCGGATGTCCTGGTGGTCGGCATCCCTGCCCGGATAAAGAAGTCCTAGTCATGGCCGAAGATTTGCAGACGCCCTTCGACGTGGCGGTGGTCATGGCCACCGTGGTCCGCCCGACCATCGCGCAGGCGCTCCGATCGATTTTCGCCCAGCGCCTGGACGGGCGCATTCAGGTGCTGGTGGGCGTCGACCGCTGGCAGGGAGAACGCGGATTCCTGGCGCAGCTCATCGGGGAGCGTCCGGCGAACGTCAGCGTCACCCTCATGGATTTGGGCTATTCCACTTCCCGGCGCAATGGCGGCCTCTACCCCAGCAGCTACGGCGGCGCGCTGAAAACCATCCTCAGCTACGCGGCCAACAGCCGCTATGTGGCTTATCTGGACGACGACAACTGGTATGCGCCGGATCATCTGGCCAGCCTGCTCGAGGCCGTTCAGGGCAAGGAGTGGGCCTTCTCGCTACGCCAGTTCGTCGACGTCGCCAGCGGCGAGGCGCTATGTCCGGACACCTGGGAGTCGGTGGGGCCGGGGCGCGGCGTTTATGCTGAGGCCCAGGGCGGCTTCGTCGATACCAACTGCTATCTGATCGACAAGCTGGCCTGCCACGCCGTGTTTACCGAATGGGCCACGACCCGTTCGGCGGGCGGCACCGGGGGCGATCGCCAAATCCTGCAGCGATTGATCCAACGGCCCTGGGGCACGAACGGGCGGCATTCCGTCCATTACCGCGTGCGCCTCGAGGGGCTTCACCCCTACCTGTTGTGGCGGTTTCGCTCGGCCGGCGTGGATTTGCGCCGCTACCTGCCGCCGGACGCGCTGCCCGCCGACGCCGTCTGGCAGGCGTGCGCCGCTTTCGACGCCGCCCAGGGGACGGCCACGGCGCCTCCGCCGCCCCGCCGGTAGGCCCCGGCGTCGATGGCCGCTGCCTGAAGCGGCGTGGCGCCACGGCTGACTTTCGCGCGGCGCCTGTCCTGGCGCCGGCATGCCGTCAGCCGACGATGATGCCCAACCGCTTCAGGTGCGCGATGATGCGCTCGGCGGCCTCGTCGGCGGACAACGCGGTCGTGTCGATGCGAATCTCGGGCGCGTCGGGTTCTTCGTACGGCGAATCGATGCCGGTAAAGTTCTTCAATTCGCCGCGCCGGGCTTTCTTGTAGAGCCCCTTCGGGTCCCGTTGCTCGGCGACGGCCAGCGGCGTGTCGATGAAAATCTCGATGAACTCGCCTTCGGGCAGCAGGCCGCGCGCCATGCGCCTTTCGTTGCGGAAAGGCGAGATGAAGGCGGTGCCGACGATCAGGCCGGCATCGACCATCAGTTTCGCCACCTCGGCAATGCGGCGGATGTTTTCGACGCGATCGGCCTCGGTGAAGCCGAGATCCTTGTTGAGGCCGTGCCGGACGTTGTCGCCATCGAGCAGATACGTGTGCCGGCCCGAGGCGTGCAGGCGCTTGTCCACCGCATTGGCGATGGTGGACTTGCCCGAGCCGGACAAGCCGGTGTACCAGAGCACGCAGGATTTCTGGCCCTTCATTGCCGACCGCGAGGTCTTGTCGACCTCGAGCGCGTGCATGTGGATGTTCTGCGCGCGACGCAGCGAGAAGCTCAGCATGCCGGCGCCGACGGTGCGGTTGGTCAGGCGGTCGATCAGGATGAAGCTGCCGGTCTCGCGATTTTCCGCGTAGGGATCGAAGGCGATCGCGCGGTCCAGTTCGAGTTCGCAGACGCCGATCTCGTTCAGTTCGAGCTTCTCGGCGGCGACCTGTTCCATCGAGTTGACGTTGACCTTGTACTTGAGCGGCGCGATGGTGGCCTGCACCGTCTTGCCGCAAGTCTTCATCAGATAGGTGCGGCCCCGCAGCATGGGGTCGTCATCCATCCAGACGACCGTCGCCTGAAACTGGTTGGCGACGCCGGCCGGAGATTCGATGCCGGAGATCAGGTCGCCGCGCGAAATATCGACTTCGTCGGCCAGCGTCAAGGTGACCGACTGCCCGGCCACGGCTTTCTCGAGGTCGCCATCGGCGGTGACGATGCGCGCGACCTTGCTCTCGCGGCCGGAAGGCTGGATGCGCACGCGGTCGCCGGCCTTGACGACACCGCTGGCCACGGTGCCGGCAAAGCCGCGGAAATCCAGATTGGGGCGGTTGACCCACTGCACGGGAAAGCGCATCGGCTGGGACTGGAGGCGGTTCTCATCCACCGGCACGGTCTCGAGGTAGCCCATCAGCGTCGTGCCGCGGTACCAGGGCATGCGCTCGCTTTGCGCGAGCATGTTGTCGCCCTTCAACGCCGAGAGCGGTATCGCCGTGACATCGGCAATGCCGACCTGCTCGGCGAACTTCCGGTAATCCTCCTCGATGGTGCGGAACTTCTGTTCGGAGTATTCGACGAGATCCATCTTGTTGACCGCCAGCAGCACGTGCCGGATGCCGATCAGCGACACCAGGAAACTGTGCCGGCGGGTTTGGGTCAACAGGCCTTTGCGCGCATCGACGAGGATCACGGCGGCATCGGCAGTGGAGGCGCCGGTGATCATGTTGCGGGTGTATTGCTCGTGCCCCGGCGTGTCGGCGACGATGAACTTGCGGCGGTCGGTGGAGAAGAAGCGATAGGCGACGTCGATGGTGATGCCCTGTTCGCGCTCGGCGGCCAGACCATCGACCAGCAGCGCGAAGTCGATGTCGTCGCCCTGCGTGCCCCATTTCCTGGAGTCGTTCTCGACGGCGGCCAACTGGTCCTCGAACAGCATCTTCGAGTCGTAAAGCAGTCGGCCGATCAAGGTGCTCTTGCCGTCGTCGACCGAGCCGCAGGTAATGAAGCGCAGCAGGCCCTTGGTCTCGTGCGACTTGAGGTATTGCTCGATATCGCTGGCGATGAGATGAGATTGGTGTGCCATCAGAAATACCCCTCCTGCTTTTTCTTTTCCATCGATGCCGCCTGGTCATGGTCGATGACGCGCCCCTGGCGCTCGGAGGTCCGGGTCAGCAGCATCTCCTGGATGATGGCCGGCAAGGTGTCGGCGTTCGATGCCACCGCCCCCGTCAGCGGATAGCAGCCGAGCGTTCGAAAGCGCACCGTCCGCATCATGGGCACTTCGCCGGGGCGCAGCGGCATGCGTTCGTCGTCGACCATGATCAGCGCGCCGTCCCGTTCCACCATCGGGCGTGGCTTGGCGTAATAGAGCGGCACGATCGGGATGTTTTCAAGATAGATGTACTGCCAGATGTCGAGCTCGGTCCAGTTCGACAGCGGAAACACGCGCATGCTTTCGCCCTTGTGCTTGCGCGCGTTGTAGAGATGCCAGAGCTCGGGGCGCTGGTTCTTGGGATCCCAGCGATGCTGCGTCGAACGGAACGAGAAGATTCTTTCCTTGGCGCGGGATTTTTCCTCGTCGCGCCGCGCGCCGCCGAAAGCGGCGTCGAAGCCGTATTTGTCCAGCGCCTGCTTGAGGCCCTGGGTCTTCATGATGTCGGTGTGAATGGCAGAACCGTGCGTGAATGGGTCGATTTTCATCGCCAATCCTTCCGGATTGACATGCACGAGCAGATCAAGCCCCAGTTCGCGGGCGGTGCGGTCCCGGAATTCGTACATCTCACGGAATTTCCAGGTGGTATCCACGTGGAGCAGGGGGAAAGGGGGCTTGCCCGGGTAAAAGGCCTTCATGGCCAGATGCAGCATGACCGCGCTGTCCTTGCCGATCGAATAGAGCATCACGGGATTGTCGGCCTCGGCCACCACTTCCCGCAGGATGTGGATGCTTTCGGCTTCCAGGCGTTGCAGATGGGTGAGGGTCGCACCCGAGGCGGCTGGCATGAGAATCCTTTCTTGGGAATCGGGTTTCGCGGGTGGCTGCTGACTTAAATCCACGAAATGTTTTACTTTTTTCTTGGGTCTTGGCTTTGCGTTGGCCGCGGTGGGAGCCTGCGGCTGGAAATGGATGCGCTCCGATGCGTCGTCGAGCCATCGCCTGACTTCGGGAGCGCGTTGAAGATCGAGGTTGCCGCCGAGAATGCGGAGCTTGCGTCCGACGGCGCGCTGCAATCGATCGAAAAAGTCGATCAGCGACTTTGCGCTCAATGGCGACGGCACCACCAGCCAACGCGCTTTGCGCCGCGGGCCGATGGCCCTGAGCAATATCCGGCTTTTCCCCAGGTCCTGCCATGCGTTGGGCAGCAGGGAGGCGAGGGGGATCTCCTGAATCCGGCAGGTATCTGCGCCGGTCGTGCCGCCCTCGCCGCTGGCGAAGAAGCCGAATTCCTGCAGGTAGCGCCCCAGGGTGGTCGCCGGCAGGTCGATGCCGAGGCGTTTGCTGGCCAGTTCGCTCACGGCGTCCTTTTCCCAGAGGATGTACGGCAGCCCCAGACGTTCCGGCGTGCCCTCGGCGATCGACAAGATGAGCGTCTGGGTATTGTCGGCATTGAGCGCTTGTCCGGAACCGGCGCGCCTACCGCGCGGCGCGACGTTGACGGCCTCCCAGCCTCCGGCCAGAAACGCTTTATGGGCGGCGATGATGGTGGGTGCGCTAAGTTCGGTCTTGGCTGCGACTTCGGCAAGGCGCATGCCATCGAGCCTGAGCGCCACGGCACGCCGCCGCCGTTCGTTGAGCGCGGCAAGGGGGAGGTTCCTGCCATCCTGCCGCGTCATGATCCGAGGATCTCGCGCAATCGAAAATTCGGTGCGATGAGGGGCGTTGGTTTTTTCATCGGCGCATCGTATTTATAAAAACCATTACTGTCAACGACAAGTTATAAAATATTAATGGTTTTTTGTTTTGGGGCCTTCAAACGCCTACAAGGCGCCGTTGGTAATCCTCGGGGAAGATGCCTATGGCATGCTCCGGGGCTGTTCGGAACCCAGGAGGCGTCTGGAACGAAGGGAATTGGAAATTACCCTGGCCGGCAGGCCCGGGCGAAAACGCTCAGCGGTTTCGCAGATAACCGCGCGGTCGCTCAGTGCAGATGCCTGGGCGCGGCTTCCGCCTGTTCCTCGGGCAATTCGGCGTGACTGGGTTCGCCCTCCGGATTCGGATACAGCGGGGCGCCGCAGTCGTCGCAGTATTCCAGGGGAAACCGGTGATCCAGAATCACGGCGTCGCGCAGGCCGGCTTCCTTCAGCACGGCCTCGATCTGAACCGGGGTGTCGGCCGCTTCGTCTTCCGCTTCCAGCAACGGCCACACGACGCCATGAACGACGTCGCTGGCATCAGCAAGCGTGAAACCGATGCGGTATTCCTCGAGTTGGCGATCGTAGTAGGAGCCGACGACGGCGCGGAGGTCGGTGGCCGCCACGTTCAAGGTGGTCTGGAGGAAAGCCACGGCGGCGCGAACCGAATAGGGCCGGGATGCGCGGTCGGCGTCCCGGGCCGCCGCATGATACGGCTGGGGCAGCAGGGGTTCGATGGCGCAGGCCGGCAAAGCGCGCCGCAGCGCCTCGCCGCCCTGGGCGCGCCATTGCTTGAGCGTTTCGGCGCGCGAGCCGTCGTCTTCCTGCCAACGGAACAGCGGCGCGCCGCGCGGCACCACGATCGCGCCGATCACGTAGCGGATGTCGGAGAGAAAGTGGTTGGTTTCCGGCATGCCGGTCGTGTCGAGCTTCATATCCTTGCCATGCAGCGCCGCCTTGGTCAGCCGTTCGGCAAGCTGCGCCGTTTCGGCGTAGGTTTGCGGCAACTGGTCCGGGCTCCAGAGATAATCGGCCAGACCGATCTTCGCGTCGGCCGCGAAGGCATGGGCCTGAAGTTGAACCCGGATGGTCGCCAGCAATTCAGGCGCAATCGTGCCCGACGGAATCGCGAAGCGCGACCAGGCCAATACGGGCGCGGCGAAAAGAATCGCGTCCTGTCCCGGCCCGCTTTCAAGTTTCCGCGTTTCGCTGCACGACTCGACCATGTCCGCCAGTTCATCGTAGGCCCGGCCGCCCGCGCCATAGAGATGGTCGAGGGCGCTGTTGAGCGCGGCATCATCGCCGTCGGCGATCAGGCGGTCCACGGAGGCGGCAAGCCGCTTCTGCCAGAAGTCGTCCTCGATGCGACTCGAGGATTGCGCCAGGCTGCCGGCCAGCCGGACCAGTTCCTCGGTGGCGGGATGCTGCTTGGCGCGGCGCGAAAAACGGTTGCGTTTCATGATGTTGCCCATGGCGAGGCCGCCGCTGCGGCGGCGAACCGAAATCGTCATTCTAGCAGTTGGCTTGTCCACGGCCGGCGCAAGGGAGCTGCTAGAATCCACGCGTTTCGTTCAGGTCGGTGCTTTCTCATGTTCTCTCGCTTGATGCCCCAGGAAGGCAAGTTTTTCGATCTGTTCAACGCTCACGCGGAACTGATCGCCCAAGGAGGCCGCGAACTGGGTGCGCTGATCGACGACATGGTCGAGGGCAAGGGCGACCTGACGGCCCATGCGCAGAAAATCGACGAAGCCGAAACGCGCGCCGACAAGATCACCCACGAAACGATCGCGCTGCTGCACACGACTTTCAATACCCCGCTGGACCGCGACGAAATCCACAAGCTGATCACCCGCATGGATGACATCCTGGATCTGACCCAGGACGTGGCCCAGTCGATGCACCTCTACGATGTCCGCAAGCTGACCCAAGAGGCCTGCCACCTTTCGGATATCTGCGTATCCTGCTGCGAGCGCGTCAAGGCGGCGGTATCCCTGCTCAACAACATGGATAACGGTCCGGCGATCCTCAAAACCTGCGACGAAATCGATCGTCTCGAGTCGGATGCCGACCGGGCCATGCGCGCCGGTATGGCGAAACTGTTTCGCGAGGAGCAGGACACCCGTCAGCTGATCAAGCTCAAGGCCATTTACGAACTGCTGGAAACCATCACGGACGCCTGCGAGGACGTGGCGAACATCATCGAAGGCATCGTCCTCGAGAATTCCTGATTCGCGATCATGTCGGGCGTCGAGATCAGCTTTACCGCCGTTGCCGTGCTGGTGTCACTGGCGCTGCTGTTCGATTTCATGAACGGCTTCCACGACGCCGCCAATTCAATCGCCACCATCGTCTCGACGCGCGTGCTCAAGCCGCACCAAGCGGTCATCTGGGCGGCGGTGTTCAATGTCCTGGCGTACTTCATCTTTGAGCTCAAGGTGGCCAGCACGATTGGCAAGGGCACCATCGACGCCGCCATCGTGGATCATTTCGTGGTGTTTGGCGCCTTGATCGGCGCCATCATCTGGAACGTCATCACCTGGTATTACGGGATTCCGTCAAGCTCCTCGCATGCGCTGGTCGGCGGGCTGGTGGGCGCGGCCGTCGCCAAGTCGGGGCCGGGTGCGCTGATCTGGGGCGGCGTGGGCAAAATCGTGGCCTTCATTTTCATCGCGCCGCTGCTGGGTTTTCTTGCCGGCGGCCTGCTCATGGTGGCGGTATCGTGGGCATGCAATCGAACGTCGCCGACCAAGGTGGATCGCCTGTTCCGCCGCTTGCAATTGTTTTCCGCGGCCGCCTACAGTCTGGGGCACGGCGGCAATGACGCGCAGAAAACCATCGGCATCATCTGGATGCTGCTGATCGCCGCCGGCATGGCGAAGACCGGCGATGGCGTGCCCGGATGGGTGGTGGCCGCCTGTTATGCCGCCATGGGCCTGGGCACGATGTTCGGTGGCTGGCGCATCGTCAAGACCATGGGTCAAAAGATCACCAAGCTCAACCAGCCCAAGGGATTCGCCGCCAATTCGGCGGGGGCGATGACGCTCTTCCTGGCGACGGGCCTGGGCATACCGGTGTCGACCACGCACACCATCACCGGGGCGATCATGGGCGTCGGCGCGACGGGGGGCGTCAAGAAAGTGCGCTGGACCGTAGCCGGCGGTATCGTCTGGGCATGGGTGCTGACCATTCCGGCCACGGCGCTGATCTCGGCCGCCGCCTGGTGGATTGGCGAGCTGATCCTCTGATTCCGGCGAGACCGGTGTCCGACAATCCCTGCACTGCCTGCGGCGCTTGTTGCGCTGCCTATCGTGTTTCCTTCCATGCCAGCGAGACGGATGAACATGCCGGCGGCAAGGTGCCCGCTGCGCTGACGGAGCAAGAGACGGCGGTGACCGCCTGCATGCGCGGCACCGCCGCACAGCCGCCGCGCTGCATCGCCCTGCGCGGTCAGGTGGGTGGAGCGGTGTCCTGCGTCATCTACGAGCAGCGCCCGAGTCCCTGTCGCGAATTCGCGCCGCTGGCGGCACATGGCCGGCGTGGTGATCAGGCTTGCGACGACGCCCGGCGTCGGCATGGCCTGCCGCGCTTGGAGGCGGGCGCATGAACGATCGTCTTGCGCCCGGCCCCGCCGCCTTTGCGCTCATGGTGTTGCTCTGCGCGATCTGGGGCATGCAGCAGGTGGCGATCAAGCTGACGCTGCCCGGCATCAGCCCGGTACTGCAGGTCGGGCTGCGTTCGGGCGGCGCGGCGCTGCTGGTGGCGCTCTTCGCCCGCTTGCGCGGTTCGTCGCTGTTCGCGGCCGACGGCTCCGCGCGGCCGGGTTTGCTGGCCGGCCTACTGTTTGCGCTCGAGTTTGCCTGCATTTACGCCGGTCTCGAGCACACCAGCGCGTCGCGCATGGTGGTGTTCCTCTACACCGCGCCGTGTTTTACCGTGTTGGGTCTGCACTGGTTCGTGCCCGGCGAGCGCATCGGTCCGCGCCACGGGTTTGGCATCGCCCTGGCGTTCGCGGGCATTCTCCTGGCCTTCGCCGAGGGCATGGGGGGGCGGGCCGCCACGGCTGACTATTGGATCGGCGACGCGCTGGGCGTCCTGGCCGCCATTTTCTGGGCGGCGACCACGGTGCTGATTCGCGCCACCGGTCTCGCGCGCATCAGCGCGGCGAAAGTGCTGTTCTATCAGTTGACGGTTTCCGCCGTGATCATGCTGCCGCTCTCATTCCTGATGGGCGAGCCCGGCATCACTGCGCCGACCGCGCCGGTGCTGCTGGCGTTGGCTTACCAGATCGTGATCGTCGCGTTCATCAGCTACCTCACCTGGTTCTGGTTGTTGACCAGGTATCTGGCCAGCCGGCTGATGGTGTTTTCGTTCCTCACGCCCTTGTTCGGCGTCGCCTTCGGCGTGATCTTGCTGGGCGAGCGCATGAGCGCGCAGTTCGGCATGGCGGCGCTGATGGTGGTGGCGGGCATCGTGCTGGTCAATGCGCCCGAACGGTCGCGATGACCGCGCCTGAACCCAGCCGGGCCGCCGCCTTCCTGCTGGGCGTGCGGGCCCTGTTGCCGATGTATCTGGGCGTCATCCCGTTCGGCATCATCTACGGCGTCGTCGCCCTGCAAAGCGGCATTCCGCCGCTGGCCGCCGTGCTGATGTCGTCGATCGTCTTCGCGGGGTCGGCGCAGTTCATCCTCGCGCAACTCGTCGGCGCGGGCGCGCCCGGTTTGCTGATCGTCGGTGCCGTCGGCCTGGTGAACCTGCGCCATGCGCTTTACAGCGCTTCGGTGGCGCCGATGCTGGGCGGGTTACCGCGTCGCTGGAAGATTCTCCTGGCCTACCTGCTGACCGACGAAGCCTATGCCGCCGCGATTCCGCATCTGATGTCGGGTGCCGCGCGCGGCCACTGGATCCTGTTCGGCGCCGGCTTCGCCCTGTGGGCCGGTTGGCAGGCCGCCACTCTCATCGGTGTGGTGATGGGCGCCTACCTGCCTGCCGACCTGTCGTTGGATTTCGCTTTGCCGCTGACTTTCATCGCGATCGTCGTGCCCTTGCTCACCGACGGGCGTCGCATTGCCGTGGCCGTGGTGGCGGCCGCCCTGGCGGTGCTGCTGGAAGCATGGCCGTACAAGCTGGGCCTGTTCTTCGCGGCCCTGGGCGCGTTGGCGGCGGCGGGGATATTGTCGCGCTGGAGCCGGCCATGAGCCTGACGGCGGTCATTGTCATCACCGGGCTCCTGACCTTCGCCATCCGGCTGTCCTTCATCGCGCTGGAAGGCCGTTATCAGCCCCCAGGGTGGTTCGTGCAGCTGCTGCCGTTCGTGCCGATCGCCGCCCTGACGGCCCTGGTGGCGCCCGAATTGCTGCTGGTGGGCGGGCGCCTGAGCGTCGGCGCCGACAATCCGCGCTTCTGGGCCGGGGTGGTCGCCGTCGTGGTCGCCGCCTGGCGCCGCAGCGTGCTGCTCACCATCGGCTGCGGCTTCGCGGCGCTGTGGCTGATGCGACTTCTCTAGACGCCCGGCTCGTCGGGGAAATAAGTGCGCCAGTCGATGCCGGCCGGCGCCGTGACGATGAAGCTCGGGTTCAGCGTGACGCTCGGATTGGCGTAGCAGAGGCGCTCGCCGTCGAGCCGCAGCACCTGCCCGCCGGCTTGCTCGACCACGCACTGCGCCGCCGCCGTATCCCATAGCGAGGTCGGTCCCAGTCGCGGATAGAGATCGGCGCTTCCTTCGGCGACCAGGCAGAACTTCAGCGAGCTGCCCATCGAAACCAAAGTGTGATCGCCGAGCCGGGCCAGGAACGCGGCGAGCGAATCTCCGGCATGGGAGCGGCTGCCGACCACCCGCCAAGGCTGGCCGCCCGTCGGCCCCGAGCAGCGCATCGGCTGGGCGGCTTGCTTGCCCACCTGCTTGTGCGCGCCAAGGCCGCGGCTGGCGAAATACGTGACGTCGAGCACCGGTGCGTGAACCACGCCGGCCACCGGGTAGCCGTTTTCGATCAGCGCGATATTCACCGTAAACTCGCCGTTGCGCTTGATGAATTCCTTGGTGCCGTCGAGGGGGTCCACCAGCCAGTAACGCCCCTGGGCATCGGGGCCCGGAAAGGCGGCGACATCCTCTTCCGACAGGACGGGAATGGCCAGCGGCAGTTCCGCAAGCCGTTGCGCGATCAGCTCGTGGGCGCGCTGATCGGCTTCCGTGAGCGGGGAGTTGTCCTGCTTTTCCTGGACGGAAAACTCCCGGCCGTAAACTTCGAGTATTTCTCGCCCGGCGTCGCGAGCGATGTCCACGATTGCCTGAATCAATTGAGCGTCATTCATGTGTCGAGTCTTCCCCGCTGGTTGGTCTAAAGTGCCGCTTGCGTCCTGTCGCTAAAGCCTTCAAGGCGGCTGCCGTGCCTCTGGTTCGAATGTCAGGGTGTCGTTCCCCTCGTATTCCGCGACGATCGCCCGGACCAAAACGGCACTGGACCCGGGTCGATCAAAGCGCGATTTCGGCCATGGCGCGCAACATCCCGGGGCCGCCGGCGCCCATCAGCAGCAAGGTCGTGGCAGGCGACGCGCGCCATGCCTGGAAGCGGTCCTTGATGCGCGCTTGGGGGCCAGACAGCGTGATTTCGTCGGCGAAGCGGTCCGGGACAGCCATTACCGCCTCGTCACGCTGGCCGGCCATGAACAATGCCTGGATGCGGCTGGCCGCCGCTTCGTAGCCCATCCGCGCCATCAGGTTCTTGTGAAAATTGTGTTCCTGCGCGCCCATGCCGCCGACGTAAAAGGCCAGCGCCCGCTTTGCCGGCAAGAGCGCTTCCTGCAGATCGTCGGCCATGTTGACCATCACCATCGGGGCGATCTCGAACCCCGGCTTGGCGTCCTTCAGTTGATCGGCGTAGAGCTCGGGACGGAAGGGATTGAAGTACAGCGGCAGCCAGCCGTCGGCGATGTGCGTGGTCTGCATGACGTTTTTGGGCCCTTCCGCGCCCAAGTAGATCGGCAGATCGGGGCGCAGGGGATGGGTATTGGCCCGGAGCGGCTTGCCGACGCCGATCGCCCCGGCGCCGCGGTAGGGCAGCGGATAGTGCGGGCCGGCATGGGTTACCGGTCCTTCGCGGCGCAGCACCTGGCGGACGATGTCCACATACGCGCGGGTGCGGGCCAGCGGCTTTTCGAACGGCTGGCCATACCAGCCCTCGACGACCTGGGGTCCGGATACGCCCAGGCCGAGGATCATCCGGCCTCCGGACAGCCGGTCCAGCGTCAATGCGGCCATGGCGCAGGCGGTCGGCGCGCGCGCCGAGAGTTGCGCCAGCGCCGTGCCCAGCTTGATCTTCGTCGTTTGCGCGCCTATCCATGCCAGCGGTGTAAACACGTCATTGCCCCACGACTCCGCCATCCACACCGAATCGAAGCCGAGCGCTTCGGCTTCGCGGGCGAGGCCCACGTGACCGTCGGCAGGCGCGTCCGATCCCCAATAGCCGAGCTGCAATCCGAGTTTCATGAATTCGGGCTCCTACAACTCGCGAAAAGGAGCCTTGCGATCGTTGCGAATTTCTCCCGGCAGCCCGAGCACGCGCTCGGCGATTACGTTTTTCATGATTTCATCGGTGCCGCCCGCCACCCGGGCCCCGGGCGCGCCCAGCCAAAGCCGCTGCATGTAGTGCCAGTCCTGGCCGATCGATTCGTGTGACAGGGCGCCTTCGGGGCCCGCGAGTTCGAGGGCGAATGATGCAATGTCCTGCATGGCCTTCGCGGCCACGAGTTTGGTGATGGACATTTCCGGTCCGGGCGCCTTGCCCTTGGACAAGGCCGTCAGGCCGCGCGCGATGATGAGTTCGACGCCGTGCTGGAGCAGGAAGGCATCGGCCACGCGTTCCCGCACCCGTGCGTCGTCGATGGCCGGCTTGCCGTTCCACCGGCATTTGCGCGCCAGGTCGATGAGGCGCTTGTGCAGGTCGGTGGGCAAATGTCCGCCCACCGCCAGCCGCTCATGCATCAGCGTGCTGAGCATGACCTTCCAGCCGCCGCAGGCGGGGCCGAGACGATGCGTGTCGGCGATGCGCACGTCGTTGAGGAATACTTCGTTGAACTCGGCGTCCCCGGACATCTGGTGAATGGGGCGGATCTCTACGCCCGGCGCCTTCATGTCCAGGATGAACATGGTCAGCCCTTCCTGCTTCGGCTTGTCCCAGTCGCTGCGGGCGAGCAGGATGCCGTAGTCGCAGAAGTGCGCTCCGGAAGTCCATACCTTCTGGCCGTTGAGGATCCACTGATCGCCCTGCTGGTCGGCGCGGGTGCGGATGCCGCCGGTGTCGGAGCCGGCCGCCGGTTCGGAAAACAGCTGGCACCAGATCTCCTCGCCGGCGAGGCCCTTGGCCAGATGACGCGCCTTCAACTCGGGCAAGGCCCAGGTGGCGATGGTCGGCAGGCACTGGCCGAGACTGTTCTCGAAAATCATGCGCGGCACCAGGTAGCCGGCTTCTTCCTGCTTGTAGATGACTTCCTGCATCGCCGTGCCGCCCTGGCCGCCCATCTCCTTCGGCCAGGTGATGGCGGCATAACCGGCCTGGGCCTTCCTGGCCTGCCACGCCTTGGCTGCCGCCAGCTTCGCCGCATCGTCGAGTCCTTCGCCGAACACCTGATCGGCGCGCTGCCGCGGCTGACTATTGGCTTGCAGCCAGGCACGCACTTCGGCGCGGTAGGCGGCTTCTTCGGGGCTGTCCTTGAAATCCATTGCGTGCGCCGCCTACGCGGCCTCCTCGATCAGTTCATGGGCCAGGCGGTCGCGCCAGGCGTGTTCGCTGCCGATCAACTGGCCCAGATGGCGGGACCGGCGCAAGTACAGGTGGCAATCCATTTCCCAGGTAAAGCCAATGCCGCCGTGGATCTCGATTCCCTCCTCGGCGGCATGCTTGAAGGCGGTGGTGGCGGCGACGCGCGCCGCGGCCGCCGCCAGCGGCAATGCCGGCGCGTCGGCTGCGAGCGCCCAGGCACCGTAGTAGGCGTGCACGCGCGCCAGCTCGTTGCGCGTGTAGATGTCGGCCATCTTGTGCTTGAGCGCCTGGAAGCTGCCGATCTGCCGGCCGAAGGCCTTGCGCTCCAGCGAATAATCGCGGGAAATGTCGAGGATGCGGGCGGCGCCGCCCACTTGCTCGAAGGCCAGCAGCACGGCCGCGCCATTGAGCACCCGCGCAACGATGTCGGCGCCCTGGCGGCCGCCTTGCAGGCGTTCCGCCGGCGTGTCCCTGAAGTTGAGTTCGGCGTGAGGGCGCGTCGGATCCAGGGATGCGAGCGCCCTGCGGTCGACGCCGGATGAGTCGAGGTCGACCAGCACCAGATCCTCGCCCGCGCTCAGGATGGCCAATCCCGCAGCGATGCCGTCCGGCACCGCGGCCGCCTTGCCGTTCAGCGTGCTGCCGTCGAAACGCAGGGCGGGCGTCGCGAGATAAGTTTCGCCAGCGCCCAGCGCGGCCGTGGCAATGAGTTCGCCGCTGGCGATGCGAGGCAGCCAGCGCTGCTTCTGCGCTTCGCTGCCGCCTTTGAGCAGGGCTTCCGCCGCCAAGTAGAAACTGCTGGACAAGGGCACCGCCGCCAAATGCCGCCCGGCTTCCTCGGCGACCAGGCAAAGTTCCAGGTAACCGAGGCCGGCGCCGCCATAGGTTTCCGGAATCGCCGCTGCCGCGGCGCCCATGTCGATCAGTTTGCGCCAGACGGGCTCGGAATAGGCGGTCCGGCCTGCCAGAACTTTGCGCACTTCGGCGGAGGTGCTGGTCGCCGCGAGCATCTTGCGGACTTCATCCTGCAAGCGCCGCTGGTCGTCGGAGAAATCGAAATTCACGGTGACATCCTGGAAGTTGGGTAACGGCAAGCACATTAACCGACGCCTCGCGGCGTTGACATCCCCTGGCTGGATTCAGGAGAAGGCGTTCGATCGACAGGCCCCGAAAGTCAGGCGTGGCGGGACGCCGCATCCGGTCCGGTCAGGGCATTCCCATGCGCAGCGATCCTCCGGCCTGGCGGGGAGGGAATTCCTTGAGCGACCGGAAGTGAGCCGCCAGGACGTCCTGTACCTGGCCGCCCCAGGAAACGCCGAGCCGCATGGCCATTTCCTCGGATTTCCAGCCGTCGCGCTGTTCGTAAGGGTCCATGCGCAGATTGAAGACCAGCGCTGCCGGCTTCAGGTAATCGAAGAAGCCGTTGCGAACCTGGAAATGGCTTTTCCAAGGGCCGACGCGGATCGCCGCGGGCGCCGACTCGTTGTAATAGATGAACGAGTTCCGCGCCGAAGGCGCCTCGCCGATCCAGTGAGCGAGATTGTTGACGCCGTCGATATGCACCTTGTGGCTGAGCTTGAGTTTCTCGGCGGCATCGTCCACGCCGGCGGCAGCGGCGAGCGTGGTGAACAGGTCATAGTTGCTCTGGATGCCGTTGCTGACTTTCCCGGCGGGAATCGCCGCCGGCCAGCGGACCAGCATGGGCACCCGCACGCCGCCTTCCCAGGTGGTCGCTTTTTCGCCGCGGAACGGGGTCGTGCCGCCGTCGGGATACCACGCGGCCATGGCGCCGTTGTCGGCGGTGAACATGACGATGGTGTTGTCGGCGACGTTCAAGCGCTTCAGTGCGTCCAGCAGATGGCCGACCTGCATGTCGAGTTCCATCATGCCGCTGCCGAAAACGTCGAAGGACGAGGAGTGCTTGGCGGCCAAAAGCTTGTGCTCGGGGCGCAGGTGCGTGTAGATGTGCATGCGCGTCGGCGCGTACCAGACGAAGAACGGCTGGCTGGCCTTGGCGGCGCGCGTCATGAAGTCGATCGCGCGCGACTCGAATTCGTCATCGACCGTTTCCATGCGCTTCGGGTCGAGCGGGCCGGTGTCGCGGCAGGCTTGCCTGCCCATCTTGCCGAAGCGGCTATCGACCGTACTGTCCTCGGTGTCGGTGGCCCGGCAATCGAGCACGCCGCGCGGCTTGTAGCGCTGGTTGAAGCCGGCGTCCTTCGGCCATTCGGGCAGGAAGGGCTCTTCCTCGGTGTTGAGGTGGTAGAGGTTGCCGTAAAACTCGTCGAAGCCGTGCGCGGTCGGCAAGTGCTCGTTGCGGTCGCCCAGGTGGTTCTTGCCGAACTGGCCGGTACGATAACCCTGCTCCTTGAGCACTTCGGCCAGCGTCGGGTCGCGCTTGTCCAGGCCGATCGGCGAACCCGGCAAGCCGACGGTGGTCAGTCCGGTGCGGATCGGCATCTGGCCGGTGATGAAGGCGGCGCGGCCGGCCGTGCAACTCGGCTCCGCATAGTGGTCGGTGAACAACAGGCCTTCTCTGGCGATGCGGTCGATGTTCGGCGTCGGCACCATCATGCCATGCGAATAGGCGCCGACATTGGTGATGCCCACGTCGTCGCTCATGATCATCAGGATGTTCGGCCGCGCGGGCGGCGCCGCCAGGACGGTCTCGGCCAGCAGCAGGCCCGCCAGCGCCACCAGCCTTACGTACTGCCTCAATATTTTCATCGCGCTGTTTCCCTCATCGATCGAGTGGTCGTCATCGGCGGAATTTGCCGCTATGCCCCCTATATCCCCTATGCCCCTTGCGGCGCCCAGTTCACGCCATTGATGTGGGCGCCGCCGTCGGCGAACAGGGTATTGCCGGTCAGGTAGCGAGCGTCGTCGCTGGCCAGAAAAAGCGCAATGCTGCCGATGTCCATTTCCGGATCGCCCATGCGCCCCATGGGATTCTGCTTCAGCATGACGGCGGCGTTGGCCGGCTGCGCTTCGGCGAACTTCTTGTAGGCCTCGGTAGCGGCGGCGGGGCAGATGATGTTGCAGCAGATCTGGTGTTGGGCCCATTCGCGCGCGGCCGTGCGGGTCAAGGCGCGCAGCGCTTCCTTGGCCGCGTTGTAATCCACCGTCCAGGGATGGGCATTGACGCCATTGAGCGAGGCGATGTTGACGATGCGTCCCCACTGTCGCGCCTGCATGCCGGGGAATACGGCCTGCATGGCCCAGAAGGCCGCCATGCAGCCGATGCGCCAGGCATGTTCCATGTCTTCTTCGGGTTTGCTTTCCACCGGTCCCATGCCGATCGAACCGCGCCGGCTCGCCCAGGCGTTGTTGACCAGGATATCCACCTTGCCGAAGTGCTCGATGGCACCGGCAACCATGGCCTGGACCTGCGCGCGTTCGCATACGTCGGTGCGAATGAACAGGCTCCGGGCGCCGAATTCCTTCTGCAGTTCCAGTGCCACGGACGCGCCGGCGGCTTCGTGCCATTCGGCGACGACGACGCCGGCGCCTTCGGCGGCGAATCGACGCGCGATGCCTCGGCCGATGCCGGCGCCGGCGCCCGTGACAATGGCAATCCGATGATCCAGTCTTCCCACGAGGGTCTCCTTCGATCAATCGGCCTGTTTGGCCAGATGGTTCGCGGCGCGAAAACCGAAGACCATGCCGGGGCCGATGGTGCCGCCGGCGCCGGCGTAGGCGCGGCCAAGCACGGCAGCGGAATTGTTGCCGATGCAATAGAGGCCGGGTATCGGTTCGCCGGATCGCCCGATGACCTGGGCATCGTCGGTGATCGCCGGGCCGCCCTTGGTTCCCGTATCGCTGGGCAGCACCTTGATGGCGTAGTACGGCGCCTTGTCGATCGGCGCCAGGCAGGGATTCGGCTTGTGGGCCTTGTTCGACCAGTAACGATCGTGCGGATTGCCGCCGCGCTGGAAATCGAGATCGATGCCGGTGGCGGCATACGCGTTGTTTCGGCGCACCGATTCCGCGAGCCCCTCCGGCGAAACGCCGATCTGGCGCGCGAGCCCGTCGATGCTGGCGTCCTTGAAAAAGAAGTCGCCGACCCATGCCTTGGGAATCTTGCTATCCGGGAAGATGCTGCCCGGCAGGAAAGGCCCCATGGGGCAGTTCCTGCGGAACTTGGCATCGAAGACGATCCAGGCGGGTATGCCGCCGCCGCTCTTGACGTGTTCTTCGTACATGGCGGTCTGGAAGCGGTCGTAGGAAATCGCTTCGTTGATGAAGCGCCGGCCCTGCTGGTTGACGGCGATGAATCCGCCCAGGCCGCGTTCCGAGAAGATCGGCTGCTGGCCTTGCGGCGACGAGGGCGAGGGCACCGAGGGCGTTCCCCAGACGAGGTCCATCTTGTCTAGGCGTGCGCCGACGGCCTCCGCCGCGCGAATGGTGTCGCCGGTGTTGTTGTCCTTGGGCGTCGACGCCCATTCCTGCCGGGTCGGCTTGGCCAGGTAGCGCTCGCGCATCTCCTGGTTGCGCTCGAAGCCGCCGGCGGCGAGGATGACGCCGCGGCGGGCCAGGATCCTGATCGGCCGTCCGTTGCGCCGGGCGACGACACCGCGCACGCGCCCGCCTTCCTCGATCAGCGTTTCCATCGGACAGTTGAGCCAGAGAGGCATGCCGCGAACCATCATCGAATGGCGCAAGGGGCCGATCAGGGCGTTGCCGAGGCACAGGCGGCGATCCCGCTTGCTCTTCAGGCGCCAAGGATAGTCGAGGTAATAGCGGCCCATGGTCCTGATCGTGATCCACAGCCAGCCACGGCCCTTGGTGGCGAGCGTGTTGGCCTCGGTGGCGGTCATGCCCATGCCCATCAACGTCACGCCGGGGTGCGGTTCGCGCAAATGGACCAGTTCCTCGCCAAGCAAGGCGCCATCGAAGGGCACCGGTTCCATGCTGCGCCCGCCCGGAGCCGCGCAGGGCAGCTCCTGGTAATAGTCCGGATAGTCCGGGCTGGCGGCGTAGCGCACCGAGGTGTGCTGATTGACATAGCGGATCATCTCCGGGCCGCTCTCGAGATAGGCGCGCACCTTGCCGTCGCTGGTGGTGTCGCCCACCGCGGCCTTGAGATAGGCATAGGCCGACTCGTAACGGTCGTCGGTCTGGTCGTTCAAAGGTATCCAGAGCACGCCTCCCGACGTGGCGGTGGTACCTCCGTATTGGTCGCTCTTCTCGATGACCAGGACCTTCATGCCCTGGTCGTGGGCGCGCACCGCGCTGAGCAGGGCGGCGCCGCCGGAACCCACCACGATCACATCGTATTCCTTGCTTTCGCTCACGCTGTCTCCCTGGCTGTCGCGCATTACGCGGCCATCATCTCCTCTGAACCCCAATATGCGCGCATCGAAGTGATGCGGCATTGGTCGTCGAACGTCATCACCTCGACGAGCGGGATCCTGGTCGGCCCCCGGCCGGGCATGCCCACCGGCGCGTCGACGCGCACCTCGGCGGCCATTGCCGCGGCATTGGCAAAGGAACCGAACGGTCCGGCCAGTATCCGGAGGCGGACATTGCTGGCGACCGC